>NZ_JBNHFJ010000006.1:0-204312 GCF_059090105.1 Arthrobacter sp. K410C | reverse complement strand
GCGCTGATCCTCAGACAACGAACTAGACGCACGCATAAAACTGCTCCCCGGGAGTCGGAACTGAATTTCTCAGTCCAACTCCCGGGGAGCAGTTCAACTGCTGTGCGGGAACGGCCCCCTTTTTTGTTGCCGTACGGCGCGCGGCCTACGGCTGGGCTGAAGCCTTTTTCCGGGTGAGCGCGTTCCAGCGGGCAGCGAGCCCCCACTTGGTCACGTTGACCATGGCCTCGAGAACGATATTGCCGCTCATCTTCGATGCGCCGAGTTCACGCTCCACAAAGGTGATGGGACGTTCCTCGATGCGCAGGCCCATCCGGGACACCCGCCAGGCCAGGTCCACCTGGAAGCCGTAGCCCACGGAATCCACCTGGTCCAGGTTAAGTTTCTCCAGGGTGGTCCGGCGGAACGCACGGTAACCGCCTGTCACATCCTTGATCTTCAGGCCCAGCATGAGGCGCGCATACGTGCTGCCCACGCGGGAAATCGCCTGGCGGTACAGCGGCCAGTTCACCACGCGTCCGCCGGGCACCCAGCGCGAACCCATCGCCAGGTCCGCGCCGTGATCGATGGCTTCCAGGAGCTGGGGCAGCTGCTCCGGCTGGTGGGAGCCGTCCGCGTCCATTTCCACGAGCACGTCGTAGCCGGCATCCAGGCCCCACTTGAAACCCGCGATGTATGCGGCGCCCAGGCCCTCCTTGCCCTTCCGGTGCAGGACATGGACCTGGGAGTCTTCGGCAGCGATAGCGTCCGCAAGCTGGCCGGTGCCGTCAGGGCTTTTGTCATCCACCACCAGGACATCCGACGCCGGAACAGCCGAGCGGAGCCGCTGAAGGGTTTTGGGCAGCGATTCCAGTTCGTTGTAGGTGGGAATGATCGTTAGGACGCGCACAAAGGGCCTTTCCTGGGAGGAGCGGTCGGTGTGCACCTGACGGCCTGGCTAGCCGCCGGCAGGCGCAGCTACCCATTATAGGGCGGCGGGGCGCAGGCTCAGGAACGCAGTGCCTGGCTGGAGAACAATTCGACGCCGTCCCGAACGGTCTGCAGGCATACCGGGTCGTTGCCGGTATCCAGGGCGGGCAGCAGAGGAGTCCGGGCGCGGGGGTCGGTGCTCCACGACTGGACGCGCCCGTCGGCCACCTGGACCATCAGCTCCTCCACCTCCCAGACGGCGAAACTGGCGGGGGCACCCGGCACGAGCTGGCCCGCCATGGGGTTGTGGTATCTGGCCGCCCGCCAGCCTGCACGGGTGTGGCCCAGGAACGCGGCGCGGGCAGAAATCCGTTCCTCCGGGTTGTGGTGCTCCAGGCAGGCGCGGACACTGGACCACGGCCGCAGCGGGGTCACCGGACTGTCGCTGCCGAAGCAGACAGGGACGCCGGCAGCGTACAAGGTGGCGAAGGGATTCATGGCGGCGCTGCGCTCCCCCAGTCGCTGCTGGTACAGCCCCCCGGTGCCGCCCCAGGCGGCATCGAACGCGGGCTGGGCGCTGACTGTCACCGAGTAGCGGGACAGCTTTTCGGTTGCAGCAGCGTCGACCATCTCAACGTGCTCGAAGCGGTGGCCCGCCGCCCGTACGCGCTGCTCCCCCACCTGCCCGGCGGCGAGGTCCAGGGCGGACAGCGCAGTGTCCAGGCCGGCGTCCCCGATGATGTGGAAGCCGCCCGGGACGCCCAGCAGGGAACAGGCGGCGAGATGCGCTGCGGCCTCGTCCACACCCAGGTAAAGCGAGCCCCGTTCTTCCGGGGCGTCACTGTAGCCGGACCGCAAGGCGGCAGTCCGCGACCCGACCGATCCATCGATGTTCAGGTCGCCGGCCAGTCCGCGGAGTCCGAAGCCAAATCCGTCCAGCACGCTGCGGGCGTGGTCTTCCGAGGACACAAGTTCGCCCCAGTAAGCTAGGACCTCCGGGACGGAGGGGGCCTCGGGCCCGGTGCTGTTCCATGATGCTGCCAGGCGCAGGTCGTCGGCCCCGCCGATATGCGGAGCGCCCATCTCCGCCACAGCAACATAACCGTTGGCGGCCGCCTCGGACAGGGCACGGGCCTGGTGCCGGCGGAGGTCGGCCGCCGGAAGTCGGCGGGCAGCCTGCCTCGCCGCAGTATGGGCGGCACGCCTGACCCGGGGACCGCCGTCGAACCCGTCCTGGTCATGCAGCCCAGCGGACCGGGCCAGCGACGCCGAAACCAGGGCCGAGTGCACGTCCACCCGGGAGAGGTAGACGGGCCTGCCGGCTGACGCCCGTTCCAGTTCCTCAGCGGTGGGCAGGGCGGCGTCCGCCCAGGTGGTCTCATCCCAGCCGTGGCCCAGGACCGGTCCGTCGCCGGGCGCTGCTGCCACTGCATCCAGCAGCTCCCGCGCGGAGGAGATTCCGCCCAGCTGCAGGGATTCCAGCGCGATCCCTGTCTCGGTCAGGTGCATGTGCGAATCGACGAATCCGGGAGCGACGAGTGCGCCCCGCAGGTCGATGACGTCCATGGAATTGTCGGCTATGGAGGAGGCGGCCTGCTCCGAGCCCACCCACGCCACGGTGCCACCGTCCACGAGCATGGCGGTGGCGAAGGGGTCGGCAGCGCTGTAGACGGAACCGTTGCGGTAGAGGACAACTGGCGGACGGGACGGGTTTGCGGGACCGGGCTGGGTCATATTTGGGCAGGGCTCCTGGAAATTGCGTGCCGGCGGCTGGGCCGGGGAAAAGTTAGAGGACAGAGGAATACGCCACGACGCCGCGGCGGACCAGGGTGATGGCCTCGGCGCACAGCCGGGCGATCCGGGGCTCAAGGCCGGGGATCTTGGCCAGCTGGTCCAGCAGGTCCACCACCTGTTTCACCCAGCGGACAAAGTCGCCCGCCGCCAGGTCCGTCCCGCTCAGGACATCCTGGAGATGCCGGCCCCGTGCCCACTTGTAGATGGGCCACACCAGTCCCAGTTCCGGTTCGCCGGTCAGCGGAAGCTTGTTCTCCTCTTCCACGTCCTCCAGCGCCGACCACTCACGCACCACGATGTCCACCGCGGTCTCCAGGGAGACGCTGGGCATCCGGGGCCGGAGGCCGCGGTCTTCCCGCTTGGCCTGGTACACCAGGGCAC
Organism: Arthrobacter sp. K410C; assembly: GCF_059090105.1. Classification (NCBI taxonomy): domain Bacteria; kingdom Bacillati; phylum Actinomycetota; class Actinomycetes; order Micrococcales; family Micrococcaceae; genus Arthrobacter; species Arthrobacter sp. K410C. Next base: position 201,228 of record NZ_JBNHFJ010000006.1, on the reverse strand, counting down.
TGGCAAGGGCTGCGACTTCCACCGCGTCAAGATCGTCGAAGGCGCCCAGCCGCAGGGATTGGGAGATCAACAGGTCCTTCTCGCCGTAGATCCGGCGCAGGCGCTGGCCGTCAGGGCTGATGAGCAGCCGCCCCTCCCCGGCGTCCTCCAGGTAACCGTAGGCGGAGAGGACATCGCAGACGCGGTCGAAGGTCTTGGCAATGGTGTTGGTGCGGCCCTGGATTTGCCTGACCAGTCCATCCGTTTCCCGCCGGAGTTTCCACCAGCGCTCCGACCACCGGGCGTGGTCCTCACGCTCGCTGCACCCGTGGCACGGGTGTGCGCGCAGGGCCCGCCGCAGGTCCGCGATGCGTTTCTCCTGGTTGGGCATGGCGCTGGCGCGGCCGAAATCGTTGTTGCGGTTGTGCCCCGGCGCTGGCGGGCGGTTTTCCCGCAGCGCGTTCCGGGCGGAAGACGCCAGGTCACGGCGCGACTTTGGCACCTTGGCATTGAACGACTTCGGAATCCGGATCCGGGTAACGGGCGAAATGGGGCCTTCCAGATCGTCGGTGCTGATCCGGCGCAGCTGGTTGTCCAGGGTCAGGACGGCGGGCCGGGGCTCGCGGCTGCTGTGGTCGGAACTCAGGACGATGGCCGGGCCGGGCGCCCTGCCGCCGGGGACGTTGACCACGTCGCCTGGGAGGAGCCGGGCCAGCGAGTCGTCGCTGAGCGACTTCCTGGCCCGGGACTTCGCCCGGGAGGTGGCGTTTTCCGCATCCGACAGTTCCCGGCGCAGCCGTGCATATTCGGTGAAGTCGCCCAGGTGGCACGTCATGGATTTGGCGTAACCGGCGAGGGATTCCTCGCGGCTGCGAACCTGCCTGGCCAGGCCCACCACGGACCGGTCAGCCTGGAACTGGGCGAACGAGGATTCCAGGATCTCGCGCGCCCGCGCACGGCCAAATTGTGCCAGGAGGTTGATGCTCATGTTGTAGGTTGGCCGGAAGCTCGAGTTCAACGGGTAGGTGCGCCGGGATGCCAGGCCCGCCACCGCCGTCGGATCCGTGCCCGGCTGCCACAGCACCACCGCGTGGCCTTCGACGTCGATCCCGCGCCGGCCGGCACGGCCAGTCAGCTGCGTGTACTCGCCGGCCGTGATATCCACGTGGGCTTCGCCGTTGAACTTGTCCAGTTTCTCGAGCACCACTGAACGGGCCGGCATGTTGACGCCCAGGGCGAGGGTCTCCGTCGCGAAGACGGCCTTGACCAGGCCATCCGCGAAGAGCTTCTCCACCACTTCCTTGAACGTGGGCAGCATTCCGGCGTGGTGCGCGGCGAACCCGCGGAGCAGGCCGTCCCGCCAGGTCCAAAAGCCCAGTACGTCCAGGTCATCCGGGGGAATATCGTAGCCGGCCTCGTCCACCCGCTGGGCGATGATCCGCTGTTCCTTCTCAGTGGTCAACCACAGCCCCGAGCCGACGCACTGGGCCACCGCGGCGTCACAGCCGGCACGGGAGAAGATGAAGGTGATGGCCGGCAGCAGGTCCATTTTGTCCAGGCTGGCAATCACCTGGGGCCGGCTGGCCCTGCGCACGCCGTTCGGTTCGGCTCCCCGGACAGGGCGGTCGTTGCCGCGGCGGCCGCGCTGGCCCGGGCCTGGCCTGCTCCGGAAGCCTTGCTGGCCCTCGCTGCGGGCAATGGCCAGGAGGTCGGGATTCACATCGAACCCCCGGCCTGTGCCGGTGTTTTGCACCTGTGCCTGCCCGGGATCGTCGGCATCCACCGGCGGGGCAATCTCGTCGAACGTGGTTTCGCCGGCGAACAGGTCCATGATCTGGCGGCCCACCATGACGTGCTGCCAAAGGGGAACAGGCCGGTGCTCGGACACAATGATGTCGGTATCGCCGCGGACAGTGTCCAGCCAGGCACCAAACTCCTCAGCATTGGAGACTGTGGCACTGAGGGAAACCACCTGGACCTCGCTGGGAAGGTGGATGATCACTTCCTCCCACACGGCACCGCGGAAGCGGTCGGCAAGGTAATGCACTTCGTCCATCACCACGTAGCCCAGGTCGTCCAGGGTGGCGGAATCGGCATACAGCATGTTCCGCAGGACCTCGGTGGTCATTACCACCACGGGGGCATCGCCGTTGATGCTGGTATCCCCCGTCAGCAGGCCCACCTTTTCGGCGCCGTACTTGTCGGCCAGCTCAGTGAACTTCTGGTTGCTCAGCGCCTTGATGGGGGTGGTGTAGAAAGCCTTGAGACCCCGCTGCAGGGCGAGGTAGATGGCGAACTCGCCCACGATGGTCTTGCCGGCGCCCGTGGGTGCAGCCACCAGGACACCCCTGCCGTCCTGGAGGGACCGGCAGGCCTGCTTCTGGAAGTCGTCCAGCTCAAAGTCCAGCGTGCGGATGAACGCTCCGAGGTCCGAGGAGGCCTCTGCCCTTCGCTCGGCGCTGGCCCTGTACCGTTCCGCCGGTGAGGGCTCGTCATCGCCGGGAGCCGTGGAGGAAGGTCCGCTGGAAGATGGGCCTGAAGCAAACGGCCCGGTGTTGGTGGACATACACCAAGCCTAATGGGAGCTCAGAGGTTCTTCAGCTCACTGCTCGGGGTGGCGATGTCAGCCGTGGCCTCTGTTTCCGCCGCCCTCTTGGCCTGGCGGCGGTCACGGCGCTTGTCATTCATGAGGCAGATGCCAATGGCCGCGAAGAAAAGAACAAGCAGCGGGCCCGCCAGCATAAACATGGAGATGGCGTCAGCCCCGGGGGCCGCAATTGCGGCAAGGACGAAGACCAGGAAGACCGTTATGCGCCACGCCTTGAGGATGGTACGGCCGGTGATAACACCCGCCATGTTGATGCCTACCAGCACCACGGGAACCAGGAATGCGATCCCCAGTACCAGAACCATCCGGGTGACGAACTCGATGTACGTTCGCGCGTCGATGACGCTCGACGAGCCGTCCGGCGTGAACTGGGTCAGTGCCCGGACCACCTGCGGCACCACGAGCCAGCCCGCCCAGATTCCGGCGAGGAACAACGGAACCGCTGCCGCCATGTAGCCCAGCGTGTACCGGCGCTCCTTGGAAGTAAGCCCCGGAGTGATGAAGGCCCACAGCTGGTAGATCCAGATGGGGCTGGAAATAACCGCCCCGATGAGGAGCGACATCTGCAGCTTGAAGTCGAACGGGGAGGCAATGGTCCCGAAGTTGATTGCCGAGAGTCCCCCGGTCTGCTGGGAGATGCGGTTGACCGGGTCGGCCAGCGCCTTCAGCAGCGGATCGTAAAGTATCCAGCCCCCAATACCGCCGAGGACCACGCCAATGGCGGACTTGATCAGCCGGTTCTTGAGTTCCTTGAGGTGGTCCCAGAGTGACATCCGCCCCTCAGGGTTGGCTTTACGGGCCCGCGACAGTGCCACTGGGGGTCAGGCGCGGTTCGACGGCGGGACGTCCGTGCCGTCTGTCGGCTCACCGGGCTTCGCCTTGGGGTGGTTCACGATGGTGCCTTCCACCGGGCCGGAGGCGTCGGTGGTGTCGGTTTTGCCGTCGTTCTTCATTTCCTTGACCTCGGACTTGATGATCCGCATGGACTGGCCGAGGCTGCGTGCCATGGCCGGAAGTTTGGGCGCGGCAAAGAGAAGCAACGCGACGACGATGATAATGACGATTGGCCAGGGGCCATCAAAGAGTCTTCCCATGGGAAATCCTTTCCTCTAAATACATCCTACTTCTATGTGAAGTCGAGATCCCCGAGCGCCTGCGGCTGGCCCCGGTCCGCTTTGCGCTGGACCCTCCGGCGGCGGCGTTCTTCCCGCCGCGCTGACGTGGATGCCTCGTAATCATGTCGCATGACGGCAGGCGAGGCAAAAACCGCGGATCCGGGCATGGTGGCCAGCGTTGCTGCCGGCTCCTCCTGCTCCTGGAACGGGCCCAGCTGCCCCAGCTTTTCCCCAGCCGCCCCCAGGTCCTTGACCGTCGCCATGAACTGGCGGAAGAGACGGATGCCCAGAAGGACATAGAACAGCAAGGAGAGCGCGACCAGCGCCACCCACAAAAGGATCCAGGACCACCAAGGCATGCTGAGAAGTCTATCCGCCGTACCGGGCCAGCGACGCCGCCAGCCACTCCCGCGCCGCTGACGCCAGATCCCCCGGTGCCAGGATCCGCGCCGCACCGCCGTGCTGGGCCACGAACATCGGGAGCCACGCCGTGTTGCCGAACCGGATCTCGGCAACCAGGCCGCCGTCGGGAAGCTCTGCCGTCCGCTCGGCGTAGTAGTCGTCTGCCAGTCCCCTCCCCTGCCGGGTGAGCTGGACGGTGACCGTGGTGTCGTCGTCGTTCGGGGTGAAGAGTTTGGCGGGGACTCCCGCAGCAGGCGTGATGCCCTCCGCCACGGGCCGTCCATTGGGACGGACATCCTGGACGCGGTCAAGGCGGAAGTTCCGAAAACCGTCCACCAGGTGGCAGTACGCCTCGAAGTACCAGGTGTTGTCGAGGGAGTAGAGCCTGAGCGGATCCACGTCACGTTCGGTGACCTTGTCGCGTTGCGGGGACAGGTATGTCAGATGCAGCTGGGCTCCTGATTCGATGGCCTGCCGGACGGTGGCGTGGGTGGCGGCATCGGCAGGTTCCATCTGCGGTCCGGCGAGGGACGCCGCCCGCAGGCCCTCCTCGCCCGCAGCAGCCAGCAGCTTGAGGGTAACGGACTCAAGGGCGCCGCCCTCGGCGATGCCGGGGAGTCCGTTGAGGGTTTCGAGGCCGGTCAGGAGCGCACAAGCCTCTTCCACCGTGAACCGGACCGGCCGCTTGAGGTCCAGGTCCTGGGTGATGAAGACATGGTCGTTCTCCCACTGGATGTCCAGCAGGTCATCCGGATACCCTTCCGGAAGCCCCGAGCAGATGAGGATCCGCAGGTCGTCTTCGAGCTCCTTCCGGCTCACGCCGAAGTGGCGTGCCACGTCCTGGATGTGCAGGCCCTGGTTGTGCACCAGGAACGGAACCAGTTGGAGCATTCGCTTGAGCTGGTCCTCGGAGGTCCGGGGACGCGACTGCCGTGCACGGGCCGGCGGGAAGGAGTAGTCCGGCGCCGGCGAGTCACTGAAGGCGGCGGCAGCGCGCAGCCTCCTTCGGACCGCTTCCACCAGCTCTTCCGGGGCGGTAGCGACGGCGTCGGGCCCGTACGATGCGAGTTCCTCGGCGAGAATTTCGGGGTCTCGGTAGTGCAGGCTGATCCGGTCATAGCCGGCGGCGGGACCTGCGCCATCAGTGGGAGGGGAAACCGGCAGGGCGCGGCGCCGCAGGGCGAGCAGGCGGCCCTCCCTCACCTGTACGACGGCGGTGCGGAGCGGCAGTTCGGGGAGGCGGTCCAGTTCCGCGCGGATGTTGAAGTCGGCCGGTGCCGAGTACTGGTCGTTGTCCAGGGTGGCCACGGCACTGGTGAAGCGGGACAGGCGGAAGTGTCGCGTGGCCTGGCGTGCCCGGTCGTGGCCCACCAGGTACCACTGCCCGAACCTGCTGCCGAGGCCCCACGGCTCCACAGTCCGCTCTTCCTCCTTGCCGGTGCTGCCCGCAAGGTACCGGAAGGTGACCGGGTGCCGTGCATGCATGGCAGCAACGAGGTCGTCGAAGGCCTGCCCGGCGGGCTTGATGCGCGGCTGCAGGCCGGCGGGCAGTTCCACGTCAGCCATCCGGCCTGACGCCTGGAGCTTGCGGAGGGCGCTTTGCGCGGCTGTGCCCAGGGCGGCGCGCTCCCACAGCTGTGAAGCCAGGAGGAGCACGGTCCATTCTTCCGGGTCCAGCTGGACGTCCGGCAGGCGGTTGGATTCCTTGCCGATGCGGTAGCGGGTGGTGGCGGGATCGTCCCCGCTCCAGCCAAGGTCCGTCAGTGTTTCCACCTCGAAGCCGAACTGGCGCAGGTCGTTCTTGTCCCGCTCGAACATCCTGCCAAAGGCAACATCATTGCCAGAGGTGTCGTGGTACACCTTTTCCCGCAATTCGCTGCGGCGCAGGCCGTACCGGGTATTCAGGAGCGCGATCAGCAGATTGAGGAGTCGTTCAGTGCGGGATGCGGACACTCTGGCTACGTTACTAAACTCCGGGCGGAACGCAGAAAGCGCGGCAACTGCCGGAAACTGAACGTCCCGGCGGTTGCCGCGTTTTCAAGGGGCGGAACCGTTCGATGCCGCCCGTCAGCAGCTGTAGGGTCAGCGGACGCCGACGAGGTCCACAACGAAGATGAGAGCCTCGTTGGGCTTGATGGCGCCGCCTGCTCCACGGGAGCCGTAGGCCAGCTCGGAGGGGATCTCCAGCCGGCGGCGGCCGCCCACCTTCATGCCCAGCAGGCCCTGGTCCCAGCCCTGGATGACCTGGCCAACGCCCACACGGAAGTCCAGCGGCGCGCCGCGGCCCCACGAGGCGTCGAATTCTTCACCGGTGGACCAGGCCACTCCGACGTAGTGGGTGGAGACGGTGTCCCCTGCCTTGGCTTCGCGGCCGTCACCTTCGATGAGGTCCTTGATGACGAGTTCGGTGGGAACGTCGCCTTCCGGGAAATCGATCTCGGGCTTCTGGCGGTCGAATTCCCGCTGTCCGAATGACATGGTTGCTCCTTTGTGGGTGCTGATGGTTGGTACCACAAGCCAGCCGGCTGCGGCCTCCTTGTAAGTCTTGCTACTTGGCGCCGAGGATGTCCACTACGAAGACAAGATCGCCCTTTGCCTCGCCCTGGCCCGCGTCGCCATAGGCCAGGTCCTTCGGGATGACCAGCAGGACGCGGGAACCGACGGTCTTGCCGGCCAGGCCCTGTGTCCAGCCCTTGATGACACCGGTCAGCGGGAAGCTTGCCGGTTCGCCGCGGTCGAAGCTGGAATCGAACTTGGTGCCGCCGGCCAGTGTCACGCCCACGTAGTTGACTGTCAGGGTGTCGCTTTCCTTGACCACGGCGCCGTTGCCCTTGATGAGGTCCTGTGACACCAGCGCGGTGGGCGCGGCTACGCCTTCGACGTTGATCTCCGGTACGCCGTCCTTCTCGGTCACGGTGGGCAGTCCCGCGGGAGGGGTGACGGTCTCGCCTTCCGGCTTCTCAAGCGCCGGCGTCACATCGGTGGCCGAGAGGACCTTGATCACGAGGAGCTGGGTGGGCTGGGCCTCCGCACCGGCGGTGGCAGCCTGTCCCGGAACTGCCAGCGCAAGGCTTGAGCCCACCTTACTGCCTACAAAGGCGTTGTAGATGACGGGGCTGCCGGTTTTCAGTTCCTCGTTGAGTTCCAGGGGTTCCGGATCGTTGGGGAACGTATCTTCGAGGGTGGCGCCGTCGGTGCCGTTGAGGGCAAGGATGGAGATGTTGGCGATCTGGTCTGCCTTCACCGTTTCCCCGCTGCCTTCGCTGACCACCTTGATGGTGGGTTCGGCCACCTCGAGCGGCTTGGTGAACTCCACGCCTGGGGCCTTCTTGTCACCGTTGTCGGTCAGTTTAAGGGTGTCGAACTTTGCAGTCTCGCCAGCGGATTGGCTGGTGGGTTCCGGCTCTGCGGGGTTTGAGCCGCCGCAGGCGGTGAGCAGCAGCAGGCCGGGAAGAAGGATTGCTAGTAGTCGGCGCACGTAAGAGAACTTTCGTCGGGGCAGGATGGATGCGATGCTCCGCGTTGCAGCGGCCGTGATCGCGGCAGGCCCTGGTAAAGGGCCTTATCCAGAATAGACCCTGAAGCTGGGTGTCAGCCCATAGAGTCAAGAAGCGCATCCACGCGCTCGTCGACGCTCCTGAACGGGTCCTTGCAGAGGATGGTCTGGTGGGCACGGTCGTTGAGCTTCAGGTGTACCCAGTCCACGGTGTAGTCGCGGCCCAGTTCCTGGGCCCGCCGGACGAAGTCGCCGCGCAGCTTGGCCCGGGTGGTCTGCGGCGGGGCGTCGACGGCGTCCTTGATGACGGTGTCGTCCACGATCCGCCGCACCGCACCGCGGGACTGCAGCAGGTAGTACAGGCCGCGGCCGCGGGAAATGTCGTGGTAGGTCAGGTCAAGCTGCGCAATCCTGGGCGCATCCAGGCCCAGCCCGTGGCGTTCGCGGTAGTTGTCCATCAGCTTTTTCTTGATCGCCCAGTCTATTTCGGTCTCGATACCGCGGGAATCCCCGCTTTCGATGGCCTTGAGCGTACGCTCCCACAGATCAAGGATCAACGGGACATGCGGGTTGTGGGCACCGTTTTCCTTCACGAAGGCGGTGACCTTGGTCAGGTATTCCTGCTGGATTTCGAGGGCGGTGAGCTGGCGGCCATTGGCCAGCCGGACCAGGGCCCTGCCACTGAGGTCGTGCGAGATCTCGCGGATGCTGCGGATGGGGTTCTCCATCCTCATGTCCCGCATGATCACACCGGCCTCGATCATCCGCAGGACGAGGTCCACCGTGCCCACTTTCATCAGGGCAGTAGCTTCGGACATGTTCGAATCGCCCACGATGACGTGCAGCCGGCGGTAGAACTCGGCGTCGGCGTGGGGTTCGTCGCGAGTGTTAATGATGGGGCGCGAGCGGGTGGTGGCCGAGGAGACGCCCTCCCAGATGTGGTCCGCGCGCTGCGAGAACGCGTACGTCGCCCCGTGCGGCGTCTTCAGGATCTTGCCCGCACCGGCGATGAGCTGGCGGGTGACCAGGAACGGAATCAGGATCTCGGCCAGCCGGGAGAACTCACCGCGGCGCGGGATGAGGTAGTTTTCATGGCTGCCGTAGGAGTTGCCGGCGGAGTCCGTGTTGTTCTTGAACAGGTAGACGGTGCCGTTGAACCCCTCCGCGGCCAGCCGCGCCTGGGCCTCATCCACGAGGTCGTCCAGGATTAGCTCGCCCGCCCGGTCGTGCGCGATCAGTTGGGCAAGGTCGTCGCATTCGGCGGTGGCATACTCGGGGTGGGAACCCACGTCCAGGTAAAGCCTGGAACCGTTGGTGAGGAACACATTGGACGAGCGGCCCCAGCTGACCACCTTGCGGAAGAGGTACCGGGCCACCTCCTCCGGGGCAAGAGGCCTGGAATCGGGGCTCGAATAGGAGATCCCAAACTCGGTTTCAATACCGAAGATTCTCTTGTCCATGTTTCCTCCTAGGCCAGCAGTGCAGTGATGTCCGCGTCGTTCAGCCGGCGGAAGGCGCGCCGGGAGCCGCGTGTACTCTCGGACAGCCTGTCCAAGACTGCAACTTCCAGCGCCCTGGCCGGCATCGCCTTGGCTGATTCATCCGAATCGGCTGCCGGCGCCAGCCCGGACAGGGCCAGCCGGACGGCCTCGGAGAAGCTGAGCGTGCTGCGCCATCCGCCTTCAATGGCTGAAGAAACTTTCTCCGCCTGGCCACCCATGACCACGAAGCTGTGTTCGTCGGCGATCGAACCGTCGAAGGTCAGCCGATAGAGGTGGTCCTCCTCCTGGGTGGGACCAACCTCGGCCACAGCGAGTTCCACCTCGAAAGGTTTCTGCTCCGCGGTGAAGACGGCGCCCAGGCTCTGTGCGTAGACGCTGGCAAGGCCGCGCGCGGTGACGTCCTCGCGGTCGTACGAGTATCCGCGGACGTCCGCGTACCGGACGCCGGCCTGCCGGAGGCTTTCAAATTCGTTGTATTTCCCGACGGCGGCGAACGCGATCTTGTCGTAGATCTCGCCGATTTTGTGCAGTGACGGTGACGGGTTTTCCGCCACGAGCGCTATCCCGTCGGCGCAGCTGATGACCACCACGGACCTGCCTCGGGCGATGCCTTTCCGTGCGAAATCCGCACGGTCCTTCATCAGCTGCTCGGGCGATACGTAAAACTGCTGCGTCATCTCAGGCCTCCCGTCCGGCAATGGTGCGGGCTTCGATGACGTTGCGTGCCGCGGCGGCGAGTTCAGCCTCGGGAATCCGGCGGGCGCCGGAGCTGTCCACCGTATAGACCACGGGCCACAGCTGGCGGACGGTGTCGGGGCCGCCTGTGGCCGAATCGTCGTCGGCGGCGTCGTAAAGGGACTCCACCGCGACGGCAAGCGCTTCTGCCGCCGTGAGGTTGGGCCGCCACAGTTTCTTCAGGGCTCCGCGTGCGAAGACCGAACCGGACCCCACGCTGTGGTGTTCGTGCTCCTCGTACCGGCCACCGGTCACGTCATAGGAGAAAAGCCTTCCCACGCCGGCGCTGGTGTCGAATCCGGCGAACAGGGGGACGACGGCCAGGCCCTGCAGGGCGAGCGGCAGGTTGCCGCGGATCATGGCCCCCAGGCGGTTGGCCTTGCCCTCGAGGCTGAGGAGCGTGCCTTCGATTTTTTCGTAATGCTCAAGTTCAACCTGGAACAACCGCGTCAGGTCTATGGCAATGCCGGCAGTCCCCGCGATGCCCAGAACCGAGAACCGGTCCGCGGGGAACACCTTTTCGATGTGCCTGCTGGCGATGACATTCCCCATGGTGGCTCGCCGGTCCCCCGCCATCAGCACGCCGCCGTCGTAGCTCATGGCGACGATCGTGGTGGCGTGCGGAACCTGCAGCGGGGCAGCTGCGGACGCAGCACCCTGAGGGGACCGGCTAAAGGGCAAAAGCTCCGGCCGGTCCCGCTGCAGATGTTCCGTAAAGGACGAGGTGGCGTTGGCGGCTACCTGGTTGGCGGTTGATTCCTGCACTCATGAACTCCTTGAACGTAGTACTAAAGTCGGTACAGATTCCGTCCGTCCGGGGCTTCCGCCACCTTTCCGGTCCGGGTTACTGGCCGCCTTTTTGGACGAATGCCCGGACGAATTCTTCGGCGTTGGATTCCAGAACGCCGTCGATCTCGTCCAGAAGGTCGTCCACGCCTTCCGTGGATGCCGAAGCCTGGGCTTCCGGCGGTGCGGGTGGCGCCTCAGGAATGTCCTCGTCGACCTGGCTGTCGCGTGATTGCGGCTGCGTTTGCTCCTGGCCTGCCATCGTTTTCCCTCCTTCTATGGATCATTGGATCCGGCGGATCCTCCGATATGCCAATCCTGCCACGCTGGCGGCCGTCCGGCGCGGTTTACGCCGCAGGCGGAGCGGTATTGTGTCCCAACAACTCTGCGAGGAAGGGACCCGCTTCCCGATAGCGTTCGAACAACGCTCCGGTGAGGGTTTTGGTTCCCCTCAGCGGCTCCCTGGTGGGCACCCGCTGCAGCCGGCCATATCCGGGAACGTCAAAGATCACCGAGTCCCAGCTCGCGCCCACCACATCCTTGCCGAAGCTGCTGATGCACTTGCCCCGGAAGAATGCGCGGGTGTCGGCCGGGGGCTCCCCGACGGCGGCGGCGATCGCGGCGTCGTCCACGATCCTTTGCATGCGACCCCTCGCAAGGAAGCGGTAGTACAGCCCCTTTTCGGGCCGGATATCGGACCATTGCAGGTCCACGAGTCCCAGCCGGGCGTCATCCCAGTCCAGGTTGTCCCGCTGGCGGTATCCGTCCAGGAGCGAGAGTTTCGCGAGCCATTCAACGGAACTGGCTGCCGCCGCCCGGTTGCTGTCCAGCTGGGTGAGCACTGTGGCCCACCGCTCCAGGACATCATGCGTGTGTCCGTCCCCGTCCACGGCATCGCCGACGCCCGTATCCTGTGCCAGCTTGGCCGCTGCCTCGTGGTACATCCACTGCAGGTCCAGGGCGGTGACCCGCCGTCCGTCGAGCAGCCGCATTGTTGCCGTCAAGGACGTATCATGGCTGACCGTCTGGAGGGCCTGCACAGGTTCGTACACCTCGACTTTTGGCGCCAGGCCTGCCTCGATCAGGCTGAGGACCATGGCGGTCGTCCCGAACTTCAGGTAGTTGGACACCTGGCTGAGGTTGGCATCACCAATGATCACGTGCAGGCGCCGGTACTTGTCCGCGGTGGCGTGCGGCTCGTCCCGCGTGTTGATGATGGGCCGGCGGATGGTTGTTTCCAGGCCCACCTCGGCCTCGAAGAAATCGGCGCGCTGGCTGATCTGGTAGCCGGACGCGGAAGCGTCCTGGCCAATCCCCAGCCGGCCGGCCCCGCAAAAGATCTGGCGGGTCACGAAGAACGGCGTCAGCCCCCGCACGATGTCGCCGAAGGGCACCGAGCGCGGCATGAGGTAGTTTTCGTGCGAGCCGTAGGACACGGACTTGTTGTCCGTGTTGTTCTTGTACAGGTTAACCGGCGGGAGGTCAGGGTCCGCGGCCAGCCGCCGCACGGCCGCCAGCCCCACCAGGTCGCCGGCGGCATCCCAGGTGACTGCGTCGCGCGGGTTGGTGACCTCGGGGCTCGAATACTCGGGGTGGGCGTGGTCCACGTACAGGCGTGCACCGTTGCCGAGGACCATGTTCATCAGGAGCGTGCCGGACTCGTCCTGCCCGTCGAGTTCGAGTTCCTCACGGCCGTACGCCAGGGCTACCGCCTCGGCGTCCAGGACGGGCGGCTGGTCGGTCAGCTGGCTGGGGTGTGCCGCGCCGCGGTCCACGGTCCAGCCGCGGGCGTCGTGCAGCGGCTCCTCGTCGGTGTAGTCCCAGCGCGTTTCGGCGCCCCCGGCGGCGCGCTGCCGGGTGACCTGGGCGTAGGCCTGGACCACCCGGGCACTCATCATGGTGGCGTTGGCGGAAGGCGCGGACGGGGCATGGATGCCGTATTCGGTTTCCGCGCCCATCACCCGCATGGCCCCGCCGGCGGGGAGTGCTCCCCCGGCGGCGGGTTCCGGTGCAGCCGTCATAGATACTGTCCCGTGGTGGGCATGGTTTCGATCGACTTGCCAGGCTCCTGGCCGGCCTTGCCCTGCACGATGGTGCGGATGTAGGTGATCCGCTCGCCCTTCTTGCCGGAGATCCGGGCCCAGTCATCGGGGTTGGTGGTGTTGGGCATGTCCTCGTGCTCACGGAATTCGTCCACGACAGCCCGCAGCAGGTGCTCGATCCGGAGCCCCTTCTGGTGGGTGGTCAGGAGGTCCTTGATGGCGTACTTCTTGGCGCGGTCCACAACGTTCTGGACCACGGCGCCGGAGTTGAAGTCCTTGAAGTACAGCATCTCGGTGTCACCGTTGGCGTAGGTGACTTCCAGGAATTCGTTCGACTTGTCGGTGGAGTACATGGCCTCCACCGTCCGCTGGACCATGGCGTCCACCGTTGCCTGGACATCGCCGTCGTGCTCGGCCAGGTCGGATTCGTGGAAGGGCAGGTCGGTGGTGATGTACTTGTTGAAGATATCGGCCGCCGCTTCGGCGTCCGGGCGGTGGATCTTGACTTTGACGTCCAGCCGGCCGGGCCGGAGGATGGCCGGATCGATCATGTCCTCGCGGTTGGAGGCGCCAATGACAATGACGTTGTCCAGCCGCTCCACGCCGTCGATTTCGCTCAGCAGCTGCGGCACGATGGTTGTTTCGACGTCGGAGGAGATGCCGGTGCCGCGCGTGCGGAACAGCGAATCCATCTCGTCGAAGAACACTACTACCGGGCTGCCGTCCGAGGCCTTTTCCCGTGCCCTGGAAAAGATGAGGCGGATGTGCCGTTCGGTTTCGCCGACGTACTTGTCTAGGAGTTCCGGACCTTTGATGTTCAGGAAGTAGCTCTTGAGGTCCACGTTGCCGGAGCGCTCCGCGGCGCGGGCGGCGAGGGAGTTGGCAACGGCCTTGGCGATGAGGGTTTTGCCGCAGCCCGGAGGCCCGTAGAGCAGGATGCCCTTGGGCGCCTTCAGCCCGTGTTCCCGGTAGAGGTCCGGGTGCAGGAACGGAAGTTCGACGGCGTCGCGGATCTGTTCGATCTGCGGGCCGAGGCCGCCGATGTCCTCGTAGGTGATGTCCGGGACTTCTTCCAGGACGAGGTTTTCCACCTCGGAGCGGGGCACCTTTTCCAGCGCGTACCCGGTCCGGGAATCGATGGAGAGCGCATCGCCCACGCGGAGTTTCTCGGCAAGGAGGGCGCCGGAGAGGCGGACCACCCGTTCTTCGTCGGCGCGGCCCACCACCAGGGCACGGTCGGCGCCGAGCATTTCCTTGAGCGTGGCCAGTTCGCCGGCCCGTTCGTAGCCGAGGCCGGCCACGATGAGGAGTGCTTCATTCAGCAGGACTTCCTGGCCCACGGCGAGCTGGTTGATGTTCACCAGCGGGCTGATGCCGACGCGCATTTTCCGGCCGGCGTTGAAGATGTCAGCGGATTCCTCCGTGGCAGCCTGCCCGCTGCCACCGGGCACCGGAGGGCGCTTGGGGTTCAGCTGGAGGATGGTGCCGAAGCTGTACGGCGGCTGTCCTTCCTGGTCCAACGCGTTCTTCAGCCGGAGGATCTCGGCTTTCGCGGTCTCAAGCATGCTGACCAGCTTGGTGTTGTTCTGCGTTGCGGCAGCCAACTGTCGGTCGATGTGCCTGAGCTTGTCCCGGAGGATGTTGACCTGGCGGTCGGCAACCGAGAGGTCATTGGCGGCAGACTGCTCTGCCGGTGTACGTCCGGAGTCCTGGTTTGGAGTCTCCATTTGTATCAGCCCCTTCCTGCGCTTCTATTAAGACATTAGCCCCAAGAAGGCAGGTAGGGATGGCGACTCCCGAAATGTGGACTAGTTCGTGACCTCCGGGCCGTCCTTGACATTGGTGCCGGCAATCGCGTCGCGGGCGGCGCGGCGCAGCTTCTTGTCGGACACCAGCCGCTCCCCCACGGCACCGGGCGTCCAGGCGTTGACGTCTTCTTCGTTGAATTCGGTCTTTGACGGGCGGCGCTTGACCGAGATGCCGGTGACGCCGTCGGCCAGCCTGCGCGTGACCAGGAGGAAACCGGTGTGGGCCACCATGCGGTGGTCGGGGCGGACGGCCAGTCCCTCGAGGTGCCAGCCGCGGACCAGGGACTCCCAGGCGTCCGGTTCGGTGAAGCGCCCATCTGCACGGATGGCTTCGGCCGTGCGGGAAAGCTGGGTGACCGTGGCGACGTAATTGATCCAGACGCCGCCGGGGGCCAGGACGGTGGCGACGGCGTCGAGGCACTCCCAAGGTGCCAGCATGTCCAGGACCACGCGGTCCACAGAGCCGGGCGCCTCGCTGCGGACCACTTCCTCCTGGAAGTCACCGAGGGAGATCTGCCATGCGGGGTGCGGGCCGCCGAAGATGGTTTCCACGTTTCCGCGGGCGATGTCCGCGAACTCCTCGCGCCGTTCGAAGGAGTGCAGGTAGCCCTGGTCGCCTACGGCGCGGAGCAGGGAGATGGAGAGGGCGCCTGAGCCCACACCTGCTTCCACCACGCGGGCGCCCGGAAAGATGTCCGCCATGGTGACGATCTGGCCGGCGTCCTTGGGGTAGACGACGGCCGCGCCCCGCGGCATGGACAGCACGAAGTCGGAGAGCAGCGGGCGCAGGGTCTGGTACTGCTGGCCAATGTTGTTGACCACCACGGAGCCGTCCACCTTGCCGATGATGTCGTCATGGTTGAGGAAGCCTCGGTGGGTGTGGAACGCGCCGCCGCGCTCAAGGGTGACGGTGTTCATGCGTCCGCGCCCGTCGGTGAGCTGGACGCGTTCGCCTTCCCGGAACGGCCCGCGGCGCCTGGCCGCTCCCACCGGCTGCGAGCTGCCGGCGGCGGCGCCGGACCCGGCTGCTGCTGTGGCGTCGTTGACGGCGGTTTCGCTGCTCATGATGTTCCTCGCTCCTGTAAACCTGTGGGCCGCGCAGAGATGTGCTGTGGCAGACATGGTGGCTTCTGCGGCGGCGATGCACACCGGCAGGTAACTCTACCGGTTCTGGCCCTGCGGGCGCCTATCGGGCCGCGGCCGCTTCCCGGTGATGGCTGCCAGCACCGCCTCCTGCGAGAGCAGGCCGGTGACCCTGCCGTTATGGTCGATCACGGCGTAGTGGTGCCCTGCCACCTGGGAAAGGAAGGTGATGAGCTCCTGTCCTTTCGCCCATTCCGGGACGTACGCGCCGGGGGCCAGCGCAAAGGAGACTGCTGTAACGGGGGTGGAAGGGGCGGCAGCAGGCGGAACGGCAGCCAGTGCCGTGGCATCCACCACAGCCTGGGGCCGGCCGTCAGGTCCGTACACCACCACGAAGCTTTGTCCCGCGGCCCCGTGGCGCAGTGCGTCCTGGACCGTCGCGGTAGCGGGAAGTCCGACGGCGGGGCTCGCCAGGGCCTGCGCGCTGACCAGTGGCAGCCGGCGGCGGAGCGTGCCCTGCTGGATTGAAGCGGAGGCGCCCATCCACAGGAACCCTCCCACCAGGACGGTGATCAGGACCAGGCTGAATTCAGGTTCTTCGCCGGCGAGCAGGGGGCGGAGAAGGAACCAGTACGCAATGGCGATCACGATGATACGGCCGCCCCAGCCGGCGGCGATGGTTCCCTTGGCTTGGCTTCCGGTGGCTTTCCAGACTGCGGACTCCACCAGCCGGCCGCCGTCGAGCGGCAGCCCGGGCAGCACGTTGAAAACGGCGATCAGGAAGTTGGCCCACATGAAAATGTTGATGAGGATATCAGCCACACTGCCCAGCGTTGCAGAGGAAAGCAGCAGCCAGGCGCCGCCGGCCAGCAAAAAGTTGGCTGCAGGCCCGGCCAGGGCCACCAGCACCGACCTTCCCGGCGAAGCGGTGAAGCTTTCGAACTGGGTGTGGCCGCCCCAGAGGTTAAGGACAATCTTCTGCGTGGGCCAGCCGTAGATCCTGGCGGTCAGGGCGTGGGCCAGTTCGTGGACAAGCACGGAAATCAGGAGCAGGACTGCGTAGGCGAACGCAATGATGTAGGCGCTGGCGCCGAGGGCGGGGTTGCTGCGGCCAAGGACCGGGCCGTAAGCGATCACTGTGAAGGCGGCGATGATGAACCACGAGTAGGCGAGCACCACGGGCACGCCGGCGATCCTGCCGAGCGGGATGCCTTCGCGGCGCACTGGAGTGGGAGTCTCAGTCACGGGCATGTCCGACGGCGGAGGCCGGCTCCCCTGCGCTGCCCGCGGCAAGGGCCTGGCTTGCTGGCAGGAGGGCCTCCAGGTCAGGCAGGGACCGGCCGGAAAGGGAGTCCCACAGAGTGTAGCGGCTGTCCCCCGGCAGCGGAACAATGTGGGGTATGGCCACCGTGGGCACCCCAGAGGCAACGGCTGCTGCCACGCCCGGCGCCGAGTCCTCGAGCGCCACGCAATGCTGGATGCCCAGGTCCGGGTCGCGTTCCTGTAGCCGCTCTACGGCCGTGAGGTAGGCCTCGGGGTGAGGCTTTCCCCGGGACACGGTATCGCCGGTCACGAGGATTTCGAAGTACGGGCGGGGCAGGCTGTCCACTACCTGCCGCGCGAGGGGGCCCTCGGACATGGTGACCAGGGCGCACCGGACGCCGGCCTGGTGAAGCTCCTCAAGGAGTTCCCGTGCACCGGGCCGCCAGGGCACCTGCTGCCGTACGCTGCTGATGACCGTGGAGGTAAGGCTGTCGATGATCTCGCGGATCCCCATCCGGACCCCGGCCTCCTGGAGGAGCCCCGCCGAAAACGTGAGGGACTGACCCACCAGCTGCATGGCCTGTTCATGGGACCATGAGCCGCCATGGGCTTCCACGAGTGCGCGCTCCGCGGCGATCCAGTAGGGCTCGGTGTCCACGATGGTCCCGTCCATATCCCAGAGGACGGCTTTGAGCGGGGAACTGGAGGCAGGCAATCGCATGTGCCCAGTCTACGGGGACTTGCTGGGCGGACCCTGTGGGCTTACGCCCTTGGCCGAATCCGGGATGGTTCCCGGCTGCTGGATGTGTATCCGGTGATTTGCGGCGCTTCAGTCATGCGCGGGGAAGCACCTTGGACGTAGGGTGAAGAAATGAATAGCTTCGAGGGAGACACCGACGCACCGGGTGCCGGACCCGAGCGGGAACGGTTCCTGCAGCCCGTGGCTGACGGGGAACGCGTAACCGTGATGCTTGCCGCCTTTGAAGGCTGGAACGACGCCGGGGAGGCGGCCAGCGATTCGCTGCGCTACCTGAACAAGCTGTGGGGTGGCAAGAAGGTGGCGTCCATAGACGCCGATGAGTATTACGACTTCCAGTTCACCCGCCCTACGGTCCGCAGAAATGCCGCCGGCGAACGCAAGATCAAGTGGCCCTCCACCCGTATCTACAAGGCAAGCGCACCCAACTCCAATGTGGACGTTATCTTCGTCCAGGGTACGGAGCCGTCCTATAAATGGCGCGCCTACACGGCCGAGTTGCTGGTGCATGCGGAAGCGCTGAACGTTGACTACGTGGTGCTGGTGGGTGCCCTGCTGGCGGACGTCCCGCACAGCCGGCCCATCCCGGTCAGCACGTCCTCGGACGACGCGCCGCTGCGGGAACGCATGAACCTTGAAGCCTCGCAGTACGAAGGTCCGGTGGGCATTGTGGGCGTTCTGGCCGAGGTGGCGCTCCTGGCGGGCATTCCCACCGTTTCGCTGTGGGCCGCCGTACCGCACTATGTGGCGCAGGCGCCGTCACCCAAGGCACAGCTGGCCCTCCTGCACCGGATCGAGGAACTGCTCCAGGTGCCGCTGGATACGCGCGAGCTGGCAGAGGAAGCGGATGCCTGGGAGCGGGGCGTGGACGAACTTGCCACCGAAGACCCCGAGATCGCAGCGTATGTCCGTCAGCTGGAGGAAGCGAAGGACACCGCGGACCTGCCGGAAGCAACCGGGGAATCCATTGCCCGCGAGTTCGAGCGCTACCTGAAGAGACGGGGCCAGGACAGGCCCTGACCCCGTATAACGCGATACAAAGGGACTTGACGGGAAAAACGTTCCCGTCAAGTCCCTTTGCTGGTAAGCCCCGGAATCCTGTGTGAAGGCCTAGAGCCGGATGCCCAGGAGGGCGTCCACCGCATCCTTCACGAGGTCCCGGTCGGCGGGGCTGGCGGCAGCACCACCGTCGTTCGCCTCGCGTGCCCACCGCGACACTGCGGCAACGGCCGCCGGTGCGTCAAGGTCAGCGGCCAGCGCAGCCCGCATGTCGGAGATCAGCGGTTCGGCGGAACCTGACGGGGCGTGCTCGAGGGCCCGGCGCCAGGCTGCGAGGTCGGCTTTCGCAGCGCCAAAGCTTTCGTCAGTCCAGGACCAGTCGGAGCGGTAGTGGTGGGCCAGGATGGCGAGCCGGATGGCGCCGGGGTCCTCCCCTGCGGCCCGCAGCTTGGAAACCAGCACCAGGTTGCCCTTGGACTTGCTCATTTTCTCACCGTCGAGCCCCACCATGCCCGCATGCGCGAAGTGCCTGGCCAGCGGCACACCCGCGAGCGAGAACGCGTGGCCGGCGCCCATTTCGTGGTGCGGGAAGATCAGGTCAGAGCCGCCGCCCTGGACGGTGAACGGGGACGGCAGGTACTTCTGCGCGATCACTGTGCATTCGATGTGCCAGCCGGGCCGGCCCGCGCCGAGGCTGCCGCCGGGCCAGCTCGGCTCGCCGTCGCGTGCCACGCGCCACAGCAGCGGGTCAAGGGCCTGGCGCTTTCCTGCACGGCCGGGATCACCGCCGCGTTCCGCGAAAAGCTCCAGCATTTCGCTCTCCGGCAGTCCCGAAATGCTGCCCAGGCTCCATGCTCCCGGTGCCACAGACTGCTTGCCGGCCGCTTCGACGTCGTAATAGACGTCACCATCCGGCTCCCCGTTGGTGCCTTCAACCGTGTAGGCCAGGCCGAGGCTGACCAGCCGCTCCACCTCGGGCACGATCAGTCCAATGGATTCGACCGCACCCACGTAATGGTCCGGGGAGAGGACGTTGAGCGCCTCCATGTCTGTCTGGAACAGCTCGATCTGGCTGGCGGCGAGGTCCCGCCAGTCCACTCCGGTGGCCGTGGCCCGTTCCAGCAGCGGATCGTCGACGTCGGTCACGTTCTGGACGTAGGAGACGTCCTTGCCAGCATCGCGCCACGCCCTGTTGAGCAGGTCGAAGGCCACGTAGCTGGCTGCGTGGCCCATGTGCGTGGCGTCGTAAGGGGTGATGCCGCAGACGTACATGGACGGCCGGGCCTCAGGCTCAAGCTCCACCTCGCGGCCTGCCGCAGTATCGAACAACCGGATGGCAGGCATGCTTCCGGGCAGGGCAGGAACGGGGAGGGAAGACCAGGATTTCACACACCAAGCCTAGTGCTAGGCGCTGATGACTCCGAAACCGAGCAGCAGGTACAGGCCCAGGCCCAGCAATATGCGGTACCAGACGAACAGGCGGTAGCTGCGGGTGGAGACGAATTTCAGGAACCAGCCGATGATGATGTAGCCCACCACGAAGGCGATGGCCGTCGCCAGGGCCGTTTCAGGCAGTCCGTAGGGTCCGGTGATGCCCTCCTTGGAGACCACCTTGTATAGCTGGTAGAGCCCGCTGCCGAATACTGCGGGGATGGCGAGAAGGAAGGAGTAGCGCGCCGCGGCCTCACGGGTATATCCCATGAGCAGGCCGACCGTGATGGTGCCGCCGGACCGGGAGACGCCGGGAATCAGTGCCATGGCCTGCGCGAATCCGTAGAGGATGCCGTGCTTGTAGGTGAGGTGGTTGAGGTCGCGCTTCTGCTTGCCGACCGCGTCAGCGAGGGCCAGGAAGAGGCCGAAGACGATGAGCATGGTGGCCACGATCCACATGCTGCGCAGCACCGACTCGATCTGATCCTGGAACAGCAGGCCGAGCACGATGATGGGGAGGCTGCCCAGGATGACCAGCCAGCCCATCCGGGCGTCGGGATCCTGCCGGGACACTTGTCCACGCAGAGAACCTGCCCAGGCTTTGACGATCCGGACGATGTCCCGCCAGAAATACACCAGCACGGCCGTTTCGGTACCCAGTTGGGTGATGGCGGTAAAGGCTGCTCCCGGGTCAGCGGCGTTGGGAAGGAATTGACCCACGATCCGCAGATGCGCACTAGAAGAAATTGGAAGAAATTCGGTCAGTCCCTGCACTAGGCCCAGCAGGGCCACCTCAAACCAGTTCACGCTAAGACCCTACGGCATGGGTACGGGTGGTTCTGCCCGTAAGCTTGCTGCTATGCAGCAGCGTTACGTCGGCAACAGTGGATTGCGTGTTTCAGCCATCTCGCTCGGCACCATGGACTGGGCCGGCGAGACCGACGAACAGGACGCTTCCGAGCTGCTGCGCACCTTCCTCAACGCCGGCGGGCGGCACGTGGATACGGCAGCCTCCTACTCCGAAGGACGCGCCGAAGCCATGCTGGGTTCGCTGCTGGGCGACGTGGTGGCCCGGACCGAGGTCACCATCTCCACCAAGGCGGGAATGACGACGCCGGATGGCCGTCGCGCCGTCGATACCTCCCGTAACGCGATGCTCACCGGGCTGGAGGCCAGCCTGGCCAGGCTCGGCACCGATTACGTGGACATCTGGTTCGCCCAGGCCTGGGACGGGAACGTTCCGTTGGAGGAAACCCTGTCTGCCCTGGAGTTTGCTGTCCGGACGGGCAGGGCCCGGTACGCGGGTGTGTCCAATTTCACCGGCTGGCAGGCGGCGAAGGCGGCGGCTGTTGCGGGCTTCCCGCTGGTGGCGGTGCAGGCGGAATATTCGTTCGTCCAGCGGAAGCCGGAAGCCGAGCTCATTCCGGCCGTGGAGGATGCCGGCCTGGGCCTGATGGCCTGGGCTCCGCTGGGCCGCGGCGTCCTGACCGGAAAGTACCGCGGCAGCATTCCGTCCGGGTCGCGGGGCGCTTCCGCTTCCGGGGCGGCGTATGTGGAGCCGTACCTGGCAGAGCAGCCGTCCCGGACGGTAGAAGCGGTCTGCATGGCGGCAAAAGGGCTGGGCAGGTCACCGCAGGATGTGGCGCTTAGCTGGCTGCTGTCGCAGCATGGCGTGTCCACCGCGATCGTGGGCGCACGGACACCCGTGCAGCTGAAGGAAATACTAGAGGCGCAACTGGCGCCGCTGCCGCCTGAAATTGCCCTGGCCTTGGAGGACGTGTCCGCGGCGCGGTAGCTTCAGTCCGATCCGCTGTCCGGGAGTTACTCCTCGACGATCTCCAGATCCTCGTCGTCCACGTCGCTCTCCTCGTCCTCTTCGTCCTCGTCATCAAAGACCTGCAGCGGGGTTACTTCGTTGTAGGCCTCGTACAGTGCATCTTCATAAACTTCGAAGGCGTCTGCCACTGCGAAAAATGCTGCCTCAACGGACGGATCACCATCTCCGCGGCGGTTGGATGCTGCTATAAGGTGTTCTTCCAAAGCGGTGGTCAGGGACGAAAGCGCGACACGCGGATCGATGCTCATGACTTCACGTTAGCCGGAAAAGGACGAAAATGGAGAGCAATGAAGGAACAATTTCTCACCAGCTCGGTCCAGCGGGAACGGGACTATTTGAGGCAGTACGAGTACCTCGTACTGACGGTGAGTCCCGACGATTCGCTTCATGACGCACGGCGCCGCCTGGTGGAACACTCCGAGTACGGCAAGTGGGAACTGGAACGCAGCAAGCTGTATGTGGGCGGCGGCCGGCGGTTTTGGCTCCGCCGCAAGGTGTTGCAGGTCCAGCGGACCGTCTAGGTATTCATCCGTCCAGCGGACCGTCTAGGTATTCACTCGTCCAACGGACCGTCTAGGTATTCACTCGTCCAACGGACTGTCTAGTTCTCGAGTGGCCCCAGCCAGGCGTTCGCCACCGTGTTGTGGGCCGATTCGTCGTCGGACGGGTGGAACATGCCGGCGAGGACATCCCGGTAGAGCCGCTCAAGTTCGGAACCACGAAAATAGCTGGATCCGCCGCTGACCCGGATCGCCAGGTCCACCACCCGCCGGGCCGTCTCGGTCGCATTGACCTTTAGCCCCACCAGCTTCGGGAACCACTGGGCGCCATGGTCGGCAACGGTGTCCACGTCGGCGGCCACCGATTTCAAATGCGGGTAAAGGTTGTCCATGGCCATTGCTGCCTCGGCAACCTTCCAGCGGATGTCCGGATCCTGGGCGTAACTCCGGCCGCCGTTCTTGAATGAGGTGCGGCGAGTAACTGTTTCGACGCCCACAGCCAGCGCCCGCTCCCCCAGTCCCGTGTAGACGGCGGCCAGCAGCGTTTCAAAGCAGGCAAAGATGGCGAAGACCAGGGGATCCGGGTTGGGCCCGACGGGGAGCTTGCGGAAGATCCGTTCCGCCGGGACCTGCACGCCCTCGAGGACAGTGGTGGCGGACTGGCTGGCACGCATGCCCAGGGTGTCCCAGTCATCGAGGATGCGGTAGCCGGCCGTCTCGCGGGTGATGAACCCGTGGACGAGTTCGCCGTCGCCGCCCCTTGCCTCCGGATCCTTTCCGAAAATCCCCAGCCGCGTCCAGGCCGGTGACAGGCTGGTGAAGATCTTCGTGCCCGTGAATGAGTAACCACCATCCGGAAGAGGAGTAGCTTCGGTGCGGGAATCGAAAAGGACCGCGTCGTTTCCAGCCTCGGAATTGCCGAATGCGAAGACCTCGCCCTCTGCCGCTTCCTTGAGGACGAACTCCAGCGAGCTGTCCCCGCGGCTCTTCAGAACATAGGCGACGCCGGTCCATACCAGATGCATATTCACGGCCAGGGCGGTGGCCGGGGCAGCCGTTGCGAGCCTCCGCTGGCACTGCGCCGCCGCTTCCAGGCCAAAGCCCACGCCGCCGTCGGACGCGGGGACAAACAACTTCAGGTAACCTGCGGCAGCAAGCTCCTGCAGGTCCTCGTGGAAAAAGCTGTTGTCCCGGTCGTAGCCGGCCGCCCTGTTGCGGATCCGTTCCAGGAGGGAGTCCGGCAGCACGTCTTCAGGCGTCATGGGCTTCCTTGGTCAGTAGTTGGTGAGCAGGGTGTTGAGGACCCTGGCGCCGAACTTGAGCGAGTCCGCGGGAACGCGCTCATCGACGCCGTGGAACATGCCGGTGAAGTCGAGTTCATCCGGGAGCATCAGGGGTGCGAAGCCGTAGCCGGTGATGCCCAGCCTGCTGAGGGACTTGTTGTCCGTGCCACCGGACAGGGTGTAGGGCAGTACCTTGGCTCCGGGGTCTTCGGAGTGGAGGGCGTCGATCATCGCGTCCACAAGGTTCCCGGCGAAGGGCACCTCAAGGGAAACATCCTGGTGGACGTAGCTGACATCGACGCCGGTTCCGGCCAGTTCGCGGACGATCTCCAGGACCTGCTCCTGCTGGCCGGGCAGGGTCCGGCAGTCTATGAGGGCTTCTGCCGATTCTGGGATGACATTGTGCTTGTAGCCACCCTTGACCAGGGTGGGGTTGGTGGTGTTCTGGAGGGTGGCGCCCACGAAACGTGACACCGTGCCCAGCTGGTCAAGCAGGCGGTCCGGATTGTCGGCGTCGAACTCCACTCCCGTGAGTTCGGTCACGCCGTCAAGGAACTGGCGCGTGGTGGACGTCAGTTCGATGGGCCACTTGTACTCGCCGATGCGGGTGACGGCCGCGGCCAGGCGGGTGACGGCGTTGTCCGTGCTGATCTGGGAGCCGTGGCCGGCGCGGCCGTGCGCCACGAGGCGGAGCCAGGAGATGCCCTTTTCCGCCGTCTGCAGGAGGTAGGTGCGCTGGCCGCCTATAGTGGCGGAGAACCCGCCCACCTCCGAGATCGCTTCCGTGGCCCCCTCGAAGAGTTCGGGGCGCTTGTCCACAGCGTAGCGGGCGCCCAGGGCCCCGCCTGCTTCCTCATCGGCGAAGAAGGCGAAGATGATGTCCCGCTTGGGCTTCTTTCCTGTCCGGGCGAAGCTGCGCAGGACGGAAAGGATCATGGCGTCCATGTCCTTCATGTCGACGGCGCCGCGTCCCCAGATCAGCCCGTCCTTCAGTTCGGCACCGAACGGGTCCACAGACCACTGGTCGCGAAGGGCGGGGACGACGTCCAGGTGGCCGTGCACCACCAGGGCGCTGGCGGACGGATCCTCGCCCGCCAGGCGGGTCACCACGTTCGCCCTGCCCGGGGCGGACTCGAAGATTTCGGCGTCCAGGCCCACTTCCTCGATCAGCCCGGCGGCGTATTCAGCGGCCGCCCGCTCCCCCGGCCCGGATCCGTCCCCGTAGTTCGAGGTATCGATCCGGATGAGCTCCTGGCAGATCCGGACAACTTCATCCTCGGGCAGGACGTCAGGCATTGAGAGCTCCTCGTTAGCGAATGACTGGCTGGCACGGGCGGAAACCGCTGCCCTCAGCCTACCCATATGGCCCGATTCGTTGTTCCCGGAAAGTCGTGTTAGAGTTTTTCTCGCTGCTTCGGAGAGGCGCGAAACACCGGAAGGTGTGAACGGCTCCCGGAATACCACCTGCGCGGGTGGCGGAATGGCAGACGCGCTAGCTTGAGGTGCTAGTCCTCGAAAGGGGGTGGGGGTTCAAGTCCCCCTCCGCGCACAAAGGGAAGCCCCGGAAAATCACAGATTTTCCGGGGCTTTTTCGTGCCCTCACCCATACCCTCCCGGGCAGGATGTGTTGGATACGACATCGCCGCAGGTCCCCGTCCTCCGGGTGCGCGTTTCCGCTCTCGTGCCCGGGAGTAGCTGGAGACTGACCGCGGCACGGGCGCCAAAACACCGGATCCGCTCATGCCCCACCTAAGCTGGTCCAGTGGATCCGACTCCCTCCCCCAGCCCCGTCCAAGTCATAGTGGACACCGGTCCGGCTGAGTGGTGGCAGATTCTGGCGGCCCTGGGTCCGCTGGCCGTGCTGCTTGGTGCCCTGCTTGCCGCTTTCATCGGGTGGAACACCCTCCGGCAGCGGACCACGGCCGACGAGAAGGCCCTCGCGCAGAAACGGGAGGCTGACAATCGGGCAGAATGGTGGAAGCGTACGCAGTGGGCGATCGACAGCTCGATGTCCGACGAGCCTGACCGGGCGAAGCTGGGGCTTCGGGTGATGTCGGTGCTGGCCGAGAGCACCCTTGCGGGGCCGGAGGAACTGCAGATCATCACGTCCGCGTGGGTGGACCCGCTGGAAGTCGCCGAGCAAACCCGGGCGGAATTGCGTCAGCAGGCGCGTCCGGGCAGGGTGGACGACGGGCCGGAACCGGGCGACAATGAATCAACAACCAAGGATGAGGTGTAGGAGGCGATGAGCATGATGACCGCCCCGGAATCAGACCGCGACCATGACTCAAACGGCGCCGCGGTGAAAGAACCCAAGCATGCCGCTGGCTCCCCGAAACTCTCCCACCGGCCCGCGTCCTATGACCGCGGTGTGCAGATTGCGGCCGCTCAGTTGAGGCTCGTGACTGACCGCCGGCTCGGAAGAACCACTCCGGAGTGGATCAAGGAACTCGCCCGGGAAGAACCGCAGGCGTCATAACACGAACTTTCCACACGGAAGAGCCAGCTCCACCGCGAACGGGGGCTGGCTCTTCTTGTTGCGGAGTCTGCTACGTCAACATTTGAGCCGGCCAGGGCCGCCAGCAGCCTGTCCCCCATTCAAAACAGCTGTAGTGCCTCCTGCAACATCCGGTGGCCCTGGGACTCAAAGCGCTCGTCGCCGATCAGGTATGCCCAAACGGCCGTGCCCACAGCTTCACGCAGCAGGTCAATCCGCCAGACAACGTTGTGCCGGGGGTCGTCACCGTACCCGTCGATAAAAGCTGCTTCGAGGCCCGGGCAATGCTGCCACTGCTGGACCGCCAGCCTGCAAAAGTCAGTGGCTGCAGGACGGAAATCGAAGCGGCCGAAGTCTATTGCCCTGACCTCCGCTCCATCGCTGAGCCAGTTCCGGGGCTGCCAGTCCCCGTGCGTTGGCACCACTTCCCTGCAGCCCGGCCGGTACTCTGCAAGGCGCCGCCGGACTTCGCACTCCACCTCTGCTTCGATACGGTGTTCCCGGTCCAGCCAACTCAAGGCCTTAGCCGTGGCCGCCGGATCGTATTCCTCGTCAGCCCGCGAGTCCTGGCTATGTAGTGTCTTCAGGATCTTGCCGGCCTGTGCGTGCGTATCCCCGTCCAGTTCAAGTCCGGTGCCCCCGACCAGTTTCCCGTCCAGGTACTCAAGAACCAGAAGGTTCAGCTCCCGGCTGGAGTACAGCAGCCGCGCCACCCGGCCCTGGCTGACCAGGGGCCCGGTGTAGGAGGAGTGGGCCCTGATTTCCCGCCCAATATGGTGATTGTTTTGCGCTGCAGCTTTGACGATGACATCCGTATCGCCGTCGCGTACGTGTAGTACTTTGGTGTCCACCTGGCCCCATGACAGGTCAGCGATGAGCTCAGGCGAGCCGTGCCGGGAGCTGACCAATTCTGCCTGCTGCTGTGACAACCGCCCGCCATCCCATCGCCCCATGCGTCGGAGCCTACCAACATGTCGCCGGGAAGCGGAGGTGGTTGTTTTGAATAACCTGCGTGCCCACCATGGAAACGTGGACATGAAGCACAGCCGGCACGGACCTGCGTTTGCGCTGTGCCTGCTGAGCCTGCTTTGCGGCACTGCGGGGTGCGTCTATGACTACCCCGAACCCTTGGAGCCAACTGCTTCCGGACCGCCGGTTACGCCAACAGCTGGCAGCCCGTCCCAAACAGCCACCCTCGAGCCTTACAGCGATTCGCAGATCCTGGAGCAGGAGGCCCAAAATTACGCTGAGTTGTACCGGCTCCTTAGGGCATCGCCGGGTCCAGCCCTCCTCTTTGAGGTAGGGCCACTGGACGGACCTGTCAGGGGCTTCGGCGCGACGGCTGCGGTGCCTGCGTCCGGGCAGTACACCGTCACAGCAGCCTGCGTCGGCGCCTCCGGGGCGAAGGTCTCGGTAGGCCAGGAGCATCCAGGGGCCCCTTTTCGGCCGGTGGAACTCGCGCTGGACTGCACCGGAACCACGTCCGAAGTTATGACTCTTCAACAGGGGTCCGTGTTTGCTCATCTGGTGTTGCCCGGCCCGGGAGATACGCCTTGGACAGGGGCAGTGGGCGGCGTCCGTGTGACTGGGGCCGGTTGACGCGTTTAACGTTCCCTCTGTGCTTACTCCCCGGCGTCCTTGGACTCGGACCGGTATCGGTAGCCCGTCGCAGCGCAAAAATCATGATCAGATAACACCCGTCGAGCTGCCATTACGTGTCCGTAACCCTTGGTGCCCGAGCAGCTTTCAGTGGCACACCTGCTCCTACACTGAGCCATGGATACGATCACTGGTGTGGCCCTGATTATCGGGGCCGCCTTGGCCTGGATAGGCATGACGGTTTTCGTGATCCTGAGGCTGCGGCGCCGCCGGAATGGGTCGACGCTCGTGGCCTCCGCTCCCCGGTCTGCTGACAGCGGAAGCCTGCACTACAGGCCCTGGCGGCGCGTCCGTCCAGCGACGACGCAAATTTCCCCGCGGCGCCACCACAGACTGCGCCTGAAAAAAGTCCGGTGATGGCCCCTTCGCTCTCCGCCGCAAATCCCAACAGTTTGCTGGCAGCAAAAAGCCCGCCTCCAGGGAAGCGGGCTTCTTGCTGCTCAGGCCGGGGCTAATAGCCAACCGGCCGGTCGAAGCGCTGCCCGGCAGGGTTGGACGGCAGGATCGCCATGACGACCAGGGCCAGTGCGCCGAGGAATGGCACCAGGATCAGCAGGGCCAGCCAGCCGCTCAGGTTGGCATCATGCAGTCGGCGGACCAGCAAAGCGATGGACGGAACAATGACGGCCAGTCCCCATACGATCAAAAGGATGCTGCCCACGAGCGCTCCGGGGCCGGGAACCGGCGTGCCGTC
Source organism: Arthrobacter sp. K410C (assembly GCF_059090105.1). Lineage (NCBI taxonomy): Bacteria > Bacillati > Actinomycetota > Actinomycetes > Micrococcales > Micrococcaceae > Arthrobacter > Arthrobacter sp. K410C. The sequence continues at coordinate 172,752 of NZ_JBNHFJ010000006.1, read as the reverse complement.
GGCTGTCACCGTGGACCCGGCAGCGCCGGCCACGGAGGTGATGATGTTGAGGACGACGCCTACGGCAAAGGCAACAAGCGCCCACCACCAGTATTCGCTCCGGCTGGCCCGGCCGGAGAAGGTGGCGTACTTCTTGAAAAAGCGCCGGACGGCCAAGGGCAGCGTGGCCCCGTAGTAGGGCGCCCACAGCGGCGGCTCCCCGGCCGTGCCGGGCTGGTAGGACTGTTGGTGCTGGCTCGGGTATTGCGGATAGCTCATGGTTTCCCCCGGAAGTTGTTAAGTGATGAGACCAGCCCATCCTAGGACCACCCCGCGCCCAAATTCCTTTCGATGGATAAACTTCACCAAATATTTCCCCGGCTTTACCGCTGGCAAGTGCCGCCCGCCCGCGGCACCATGGGCAGATGAAGGAGATGACGACGACGGATGCCATTCCTGGCCACGTGGTCCTGCTGGGTGATTCCATCTTTGACAATGCCGCCTACGTTGACGGAGGCCCCGACGTCGTTAACCAGTTGAGGCAGGAACTGCCGTCCTGGCGGTGCTCGCTGTTGGCCCTCGACGGCGACACTATAGAGGGCGTCCACCGGCAGCTCCGGGCGCTGCCCGGGGACGCAACCCATCTCGTGGTCAGTGCCGGCGGGAACGATGCCCTTGGCTATGCCCCATTGCTGGAGGAGCAGGCCCCCTCGGTTGCAGGGGCGCTCGCAATGCTGGCACGGGCACGGGAAAGGTTCGCCGCGGAATACGACGCCATGTTCAAACAGTTGGCGGCAACCGGCCTGCCCTGCGCTGCCTGCACCATCTATGACACGCCCCCATCCGGACCAGACCATCCGGTCCTCAAGGCAGCTTTGTGCCTTTTCAATGATCCGATTACCAGGGTGGCCTTCTCCCGGCAGGCAACCCTGATTGACCTCCGCCTGATCTGCAGTGAAGACGGGGATTACGCGAACCCGATCGAACCCTCGTCACAGGGCGGGCTCAAGATCGCCAAGGCCGTGGCTGAGTTCGCGCGAATGCCGCAGCAAAGCGCGAACTCCGTTGTGGTGCTGGGGCGGCCGCAACAGCAGTACCCGCTGTTCTAATGGGGCCTTAATCTCCGCGGATGCCTGCCCCGTTTCCCCGGGTCTGCACCGGATACTGCCGGACGGTACTGAACCCGGCGGTGCTTTATGCGCTCCGCGCGCTTCTGCTGTCGGCGCGCCTTGCGCTCCGAACGGTCGATGGCCGAAAGGATGCTCAGCGTCACCGTGACCCACAGCAACGCTGCCAAAAACACCAAGCCAATTTCCATCTCAGTGCCCATGCTTAATTTTAGGCTGCCGGGCTCCCGCCGGCGGGGCTGCGGCGACAATTTATGAGCCGTCCCGCCGATCAGGGTAATCACCACCTAGAACAGGCCCAACTCCCGAACGGCAGCCAGAACGTCCGGGACCTTAATCGCCAGCAAAGCAGGGTCCGGCTCCGCTGAGAACGTGTCACCCCGCCGCAAATCCGCACGAGTCAGGACAATATGCGGGCCCGGTGGCGGCCCCCAGATTTCAGGCGGCGCGGGCCCGAACAGCACCACAGAGGGGGTGCCGTACGCCGAGGCCAGGTGCGCGGCCCCGGTATCCGCAGAGATCACCAGGCGTGCCGCGGCGATCGTCGCCGCGAACTCCCCCAGCGAAAGTTCACCGGCCAGCACAGCCCCGGGCGGGAGGCCGGCCCGGCGGCACACGTCCACGGCCCTGTCCTTCTCCCCGCTGCCCCCCGTAAAAACGACCTTGTGGCCAGCTTCCACGAGTATGGCGGCAACCGCAGCGAAACGCTCAGCCGGCCACAGCCGGCTGCCGTAGGCTGCCCCGACGTGCAGGACCGTGGCGCCGGGAACGGGGCTCGGGACGTGCGGCGGGTGCAGCCCTACATCCAACGGGTCCGCGTCGATGCCATGCCACTCCAAGAGCCGGACCCAGCGTTCCCGTTCATGCAGTTCCGCGCGCCACGGCGGGCCCTCCCGGTCCGGGCTTCGATGCCCGATGGTCCGCCGGGCCTTGAGCGCGTCGATCCGTCCCTGGCTTTCCGGGCCGCTTCCGTGCAGATTGACCGCGACATCCACCACTCCCGCTTCCATAGCAAGCGGCTCGTCAAGGCCGTGTGTGGGCAGCAGCTCGTAACCGCCCACCAGCCCCAAAGCTTCCGAAAGCCACCCCTGCGCCGCATACCGAAGCCTGTGTTCGGGATACGCCCGCCGGAGCGCCTTCAGCGCCGGGACAGCAACCAGGAGGTCACCCAGCTTCAGGGCACGCAGGACCAAAAGCTCCGGTTTTCCATCGAGGACGTCGCTGCCACGTTCAAGGTTCTGCCCCACGCTCACGCGCCCTGCCTGACTGCTGCCGTTGCCATCAGGCTCCGCACATCCTCGTACACATCACGCACCGGGACGCCTGCAACAATGGAGTCGTTGTGCACGCAGCGCGGGGCGGTCCAGCCTACCTGCGTGACATCAATGCCGCAGGTGGGGCACGTGGTCACCCAGGCGGCATGGATCCGGTGCAGGCTTCGGCCCAGTGCCCCAGCATTAATAACGTTTCCTGCCCAGAAGATCCCTACCGTGGGCACACCGAGGGCCTGGGCAAGGTGGCGCGGGCCGCTGTCATTTCCGACCACCACGGCGGCTTCCGCCATCAGGGACACTAACCCGGCCATGTCCAGTGCCCCGGCCACCGAGGTGACGGCTGCCGATGCCGCCTGTTCCGCAATCTGCTCCGCCAGTTCCTGCTCGCTCTTGTCCCCGACGATCACCACCCGGCAGCCGTCGGCTGCGCAGGCGCCGGCAAGTTCGGCGAACTGCCCAACCGGCCAACGACGGCGGGGATCAGTCGCGCCGGGATGGATCACCACGAGGGGCTGGCCGCCGTCGTCCGTTCCGTTATATTCGCCGCGCAACTTTGCGTGAGGTTCGAGGCGGGCCTCGAGGTCAACCGGGAACGCGCCGGCGAACCCCGCCACCTCCACCGCCCGCAGGGGTTCGTGCTGGTAGTAGAGGTATGGAACAGTCCGTTCCAGGCTGGCGGCGTCGGGCGTCCGGGTGCCCACCGTGTGACGGGCTCCGAGCCGGAGCAGGAAAGGGTTTGAATATCTGCCCCCGCCGTGCACCTGGACGGCGAGATCGAAGTGCCGGGCCCGCATGTCCGCAAAAAAAGCCTCCAGCGCTTCCGGGTCTTCATCACCGGGACGGACTCCCTCTGAATACGGGAGTATGCACACCTCGTCCACCGGACTTTTCACTGCCGTAAGCAGCGACTTATGGATTGGTGAGCCCAAAAGGGTCAAGGTGGCATCCGGATATGCCGCCTTTAGGGCGGCCATGGCCGGGATGGCGAAGATCAAGTCGCCCAAACCGCCGCCCCGCAACACAGCGATCCTGGACACGGAGTCGAACTTTTCCAGCACCGGGCCGACTCCTAGGCCAACCTGCCCGGCACCACCGAACTCTGCAGTGAGCTGCTCCACATACGCCCCTTCGCTTCGGGCGGAGACCGCGCCGCTTGCCGCGGGCCTCCGCTGCCTGCGCGGCCATGCTACCCGCCAGGTGTGATGGCCGCCTCCCCTGAACCCGTACCCAGGCGGGGGCAAATATACTCCGCTTATTGGGGAATAGCCGTCCGATGCTGTACGTTTCATACGCGACAGGCGAACCAAAGAAAAGAGAAGCACCCAAAGTGGCAACCGATTACGACGAACTGCGCTCCGACGTCAAGGAATCGCAGGACAACTCCCTCGAGCAGCTCCAGACAGCAAATGCTCCCGACGCGCGCAGCGTCGTCCTTGAGCTGGATGAAGCTGACGGGCTCGACGGCGCCGGCGTTCCCGGTGGCGAATTCGTCGCCGAGGAGCTCGTGGTACAGGTCATTCCGCAGGCTGACGACGAGTTCACCTGCTACTCCTGCTTCCTTGTCCGCCACCGGTCGCAGATTGCCCGCCAGAAGGATGGGCACAGCTACTGCACCGAGTGCGAGGGCTAGGAAGACAGGCCAGACGCGGCGCTGCGGATTAGTCCGTGGCCCCGCCGGCTCGAATGGCACGCTGCCCGGCAGCGTGCCATTCCGCTTTTAAGCCGGCGTCAAGGCAGCGTCCAGCAGCCGCTAGTACTGTAGGTGGCTATGGAATTGTGGCAAACCCTGGTCGAATCGCTCCGCCGTACGGAGGTTCCGGCCATTACCTTCCAGGAGCTCCTGCTGGTGCTGCTCGTGGCAACGGCGCTTTCCATTCCCCGGCGCTCCTGGCGGTACTTTGGCCTGCTGGCAACAGCGGTCCACGAGATGGGCCACGCCTTCGCCGCAGTCATCAGCGGGCAACGGCTGTCCGGCATCAGGCTTCGGCTCGACCATTCCGGAACCACCACCAGCTACAGCCGGAGCAGGGCCGCGGCGGCCTGGTCCTGCTTCTGGGGTTACCCCGTGCCCGCCATCGTCGGCGCCGGATTCGTGATCGCCGGTTTCAGCGGATGGGGACCGGCAGCGATTGCGGCCAGCATCCTTGTCCTGGCGGCATCCATGCTCTTCCTCCGGAACGTGGCGGGATTCCTTGTCACCGCCCTTGCCATTGCCTGTGCGCTGGCCCTCATCCTGCTGGTGCCGGACGCTTTCGTGGGCCATGTCGCCGTCGTCCTGGGCGTGGCCATGCTGGTGGCAGCCGTCAGGGACCTTTTCAAACTGGCAAACGTCCACCTCCGCCGCAGGGACCGGCTGGGGACGTCCGACGCCTACCTCCTGTACCGCGCCACCGCCGTGCCGTCCGCTGTATGGATTGCCCTGTTCGCCGTTCTTGTGGCCGTCTCCTGGTTGGCCGCCTGGCAGCCCATCTCCCTGATCCTTGCCCGGGGCGCCTAGGCTAGTGCCATGAGCCAGGAAACGGACAGCATCCAGCAGGCCGCCAGCGGCACGACGGCGGACCACAGCACCCGCGGCGCGTACGTGACCGGGGGTGCCGAATTCACCCGGGATACCAACTACATCGAGGACCGGATCACCCGGGACGCCAGGCCCGGGGACAACGGAGAGCCGGGCTGGCCGGTGGAAGCGGGGCGTTACCGCCTCATTGCAGCGCGGGCATGCCCCTGGGCCAACAGGACTGTGATCGTCCGGCGCTTGCTGGGCCTGGAGGACGCCATTTCCCTGGGACAGCCTGGCCCCACCCATGACGCACGTTCCTGGACGTTCGACCTCGACCCGGGCGGCGTGGATCCTGTCCTGGGGATCGAACGGCTCCAGGAAGCATATGTCAAGCGTTTCCCGGGATATCCCCGCGGCATCACGGTCCCCGTGATCGTGGACGTCGCGAGTGGAGAGGTGGTCACGAACAATTTCCCACAGATCACCCTCGATTTTTCCACTGAGTGGACCGAATTCCACCGGCCAGGGGCGCCAAGGCTCTACCCGCAAAATTTGCGCGAAGAGATCGACCAGGTCAATAAGAGGGTGTTCACCGAGGTGAACAACGGGGTCTACCGGTGTGGCTTTGCCGGGTCCCAGGAGGCCTACGACTCAGCCTATGAGCGTTTGTGGGCCGCCCTGGACTGGCTGGAGGACCGGTTGTCCCGCCAGCGCTACCTGGTGGGAGACACCATCACGGAAGCAGACGTCCGGCTTTTCACCACGCTGGCGCGCTTCGACGCCGTCTATCACGGCCACTTCAAATGCAACCGCCAGAAGCTCACCGAGATGCCGGCCCTCTGGGCTTACGCAAGGGATCTGTTCCAGACGCCTGGCTTCGGGGACACCACGGACTTCGTGCAGATCAAGCAGCACTATTACATCGTCCATGAAGACATCAACCCCACCGGGATCGTCCCTGCCGGCCCCGACCTTGGCGGCTGGCTCGAAAAGCACGGCCGCGAGGCGCTGGGCGGGCGGCCTTTCGGGGACGGGACTCCCCCGGGCCCCGTCAGGAAGGGTGAGGAAGTGGCAGCAGGACACGGAGCCGGCCACTAGAAGGAAAGCGTTTTCTGGATAGACTGTCCCGGTGCAGACACCCCACGGCTTCGTAGCGCCCGGTTTTGACAACGTCCTGGACCTGTTCGAGTCCTTCCTCGCCGAGAATCCCGGCTACAGCGCCCAAGTGGCTGCCTATCATCACGGGACACGCGTTGTAGACATCACGGGCGGCCCCGACATTAGCCCGGATACCCTCACCGGGGCGTACTCCTGTTCCAAAGGCGTGGCAGCGATGGTCGTGGCCCTGCTGGTACAGGACGGACTCCTTGACCTGGACAACACCGTGGCCAGCTACTGGCCCGAGTTCGCTGCACATGGCAAGGACCGGCTGCTGGTCCGCGAGGCCCTGTCCCACCAGGCGGGGCTGATGGGCCTTGAGGGAGGGTTCGGCCTGGACGAGTTCACCACGCCTGCTGCTGCGGCACGGCTGGCTGCGGCCAAACCCACCTGGCAGCCGGGACGCCAGTTCGGCTACCACGCCCTGACCATCGGGATCCTCATGGAGGAGCTCTGCCGGCGTGCGGCGGGCGAATCGCTGCAAAGCGTCTATGAGCGCCGGATCCGCAAGCCGGAGAACGTCGACTTCTTCCTGGGCCTGCCGGTAGACCTGGAACCGCGCTACCGTAACGTCCTCTACCAGGAACCGGCCGGGCAGCCCTGGCTCGATCCACTCAGTTTGGATGGCCTGAACAGCAACGCTCCGGTCAGCACCATCATGGAGCTCCCCAACATCCGCAGCGTCCGCGCGGCAGGAATGTCAGCAGCCGGCGGCGTAGGATCGGCCGAAGGCCTCGCCAGGCTCTATGCTGCCGCCACCACCGGCGCGGAGGGCGAATCGCCGTTCCTCACTTCCGAAACAATTGACCTGATGGCGGAGGAACAGGTGTGGGGGCTCGATCGGTCCTCAGGGCTGGACAACGCCTTCGCCGTCGTCTTCATGAAGCCGCACCCCTCCCGGAACTTCGGCAGCCACCGCGCTTTCGGCCATGAAGGGGCCAGCGCCGCGTTGGGTTTTGCCGACCCGGCCTACTCCTTGTCCTTCGGCTACATCCCCCGCCGGCAGGAGGACGGACGCACCCCTGGAAAGGCCCACCGGCTCGCTGCAGAGGTACGCCGTTCGGCGGCTGCATTGTCCTAGGAGTACCTCGGCAGCCCACTTTTCGCGTGCTTTTCCCGGCCTGACCAGCGGCTTTGGACGCTCCCGGAATGCGCCATAGTGTGGAACGGATGGGTAATACTCAAGTACGGCAGCAAGTCCGGTGGGCCAGGGGAACCCGTCTTCTGAAGCAGTCGTTGGAAGGACTGTCGGCGGCATTCGCCGCCCAGCGGCTTCAACTGGCGGCGAAGGCCGCCGTTGCGGCCGGACTGGCTTTCGCCATCGCGCCGTTCATGCCGGGAGCCGCCGCCAACTATCCCTACTACGCACCGCTGGGCGCTTTGGTGGCGATGTACCACAACGTTGCCGGCTCCGTAAGGCAGGGCCTGCAGGCCCTGGTCGGGCTCGCCCTGGGCATCGGCATCGCCATCGTCCTGGTCACCATCACCGACCCGTCCCCGCTCGCCGTCGCAGCGCTAATGGGGATTGGTGTGCTGCTGGGTGGACTCCCCCGCATCGGGTCAGGCAGCGATTGGATTCCGACGGCGGCCCTGCTGGTCCTGCTGGTGGGCGGTAGCAATGCGGACGACTTTTCGTTCGGCTACCTGCTCCAGATGGGCGTGGGCGTTTCGGTGGGCATCGCCGTGAACTTCCTGCTTTGGCCGCCGCTGCACTTCAAGGCAGCAGCAGCCAGCCTGGACGATCTCCGGCGTGCCCTCGGCCGGCAACTGACCGATATGGGAACGGCCTTGAAGGAGGAGTGGCCTCCGGAGCATGAAGACTGGTCCCGCCGATCGGACGAACTTGCGGAGGCTGCCCGTTCCGTCCGGCACCTGGTCAACGAAGCGGACGCAAGCCGCCGGGCGAATCCCCGCCGGAAACGCCACCCGCGGGACGTGGACCTTGACTACCGGACCCTTCGTGAGCTTGAACGCGTGACTTTCTACATCCAGGACATGACCGATGTGCTCTCGGACGTGATCTGGGTCAGCGACGTGCCTTACGCGGTGCCGGTGCAGGACAGCGGCCCGCTTGCTGATGCCTTGACGGCGACCGGTGAGCTGCTGCACTCGTACAGCGACAGCGATGAGCCGACGCAGTGCGAGCGGTTCCAGGCAGCGAGGGATGCGGTGGAGGCCAGTATGGCCGCCACCGCATCCCGGAAAACAACGGGCGGCACGGTTCCGGCGTCGGAATCGATCCTGCTGAGCCTCCACCGCATCCTGCGGGCCGTCCGGCCAGCCGACTAAAGCGCGCTGACGGAACCGCTGAAATGGCGTCGGCCGGACCGGGGGTTCCAGGCGACAAAGCCCGAACGCCGCCAGGCCCCCGAATCGGTCTGCTCGCTTCCGATCTCCAGGGCCACCCTGCACGGGAGGAACACCGGCGCGTCGAAATCGACCTCCCAGGTGAAGGAATCGCCGCGGACGGAACCGACGTCGGCGAGCGCCCGTGAGGCCAGGTACATGCCATGGGCGATGGAACGCCGCATACCCAGGGCTTTCGCCGACAGGACGCTGAGGTGGATCGGGTTGAAGTCGCCGGACACGGCGGCGTACGCCCGTCCTGCGTCCACACCCAGTTGCCACAGCGCGGTCGGATCCGGCGCCTTGAAGTCGCCCTTCGGCGGTGCCGCCGAGGGCTTATCGACTCCGGGCAGGAACACCCCCTTGGCCAAATATGTGGAGGTTCCCCGCCAGGAGATGTCCTCTTTTCCTGCGAGGCGCACCTCCGCGACGACGTCCACTTGCGTACCTGCGCGGTGACCCCGGAGGTTCTCCACCCTGGCCGTGATGTCCAAGGCGTCCGTGAACAGGACGGGCGAGCGCTGTTCCACGCTGTTGTGCAGGTGGATCATGCCCAGCAGGGGCAGCGGGAAGTCATCCCTGTTCATCACGCTCATGGCCACCGGGAAGGACAGGGCGTGGATGAACCCGGCGGGCAGGACGTCACTGGCCGTCTCTCCCAGCAGGTGCTGGTAGGCGGTCAGGTTGGCCACATCCACGGTCACGCCACGGACTTCATGGCTCTCCGACGGAAGGGCCGCCTGGTCGTGGGTCCCCAGCAGCCGGCGCCTGGCCGCTTGGGCGGCCGCGTTGACATACAGCTTTGACAGCGACGGCATGTCGCCGAGGATGACCGGCTGCGCGGGCGTCATGCCCCCACCATGTTCTGCCCGCAGACCCGCAACACCTCACCGTTGATGCCCCCGGCGGCGTCACTGGCGAGGAACGCTATGGTTTCGGCGACGTCGGACGGCTTGCCGCCCTGCTGCAGGGAGTTGGCCCGGCGCGCCACTTCCCGCAGGGCGAACGGAATCCGGTCGGTCATTTCGGTCTCGATGAACCCCGGCGCGACGGCGTTAATGGTGCCACCGGCAGTCACCAGCAGTGGTGCCGTTGCGCGGACCATCCCCATCACTCCCCCCTTGGACGCGGCGTAGTTGGTTTGCCCCCGGTTGCCGGCAATGCCGCTGGTGGAGGCAACAGAAACAATACGTGGTGCCGGCCCGAACTGTTCAGATGCGAGCAGTGCCTCGTTGATCCGCAACTGGGCGGAGATGTTGATGTTGATCACCGAACTCCAGCGCCCGTGGTCCATGTTGGCCAGCAGCTTGTCCCGGGTGATGCCTGCGTTATGGACCATGATGTCCAGCCGCCCATGCCGCTGCACGGCATGTTCCAGGATCTTCTGGCCGGCGTCTTCCCGGGTGATATCCAGCTGGAGGGCGGTCCCCTTCACCGCATTGGCCACAGCAGCCAAAGAGTCTCCTGCCGAGGGCAGGTCCACCAGCACCAGCGTTGCGCCGTCGCGGTGCAGCGTGCGGGCAATCTGGGCGCCAATACCCCTGGCGGCCCCGGTTACCACGGCCACCTTGCATGCCAGCGGCCTCTCGACGTCGTCCGGAAGGCTTCCGGCGGCGCTGGATACGGTCAGGAACTGGCCGTCCACATAGGCCGAACGGCCGGAAAGGAAGAACCGCAGCGCAGCCAGAACAGAAGGACTGGCTGCCTCCACTCCCCCGGCGAGGAGGATACCGTTCCCGGTGGCACCGGCACGGAGCTCCTTTGCCAGGGAGCGGAGGAACCCGTCGACGCCCTGCCGGGCAGCGGCCGCCGCCGGCGTGTCTGCCTCCCGGGACGGGCGCGAAACGGTCACCACGCGGGCAGAGGGGCCGAGGTCCCGGAGGGAGCCCGCTGCGGCAAGGACCGGCTTCTCAAGATCCTGGGGATGTGCCACCTCGTCCAAGACCAGAATGATGGCGCCAAGCTTTTCCCGCGGTACGGCATGCCGCCGGACATCGAGGTCCCATGACAAAAGTTCTGCGGCCAGTTTGTCGGCCGCTGCCGATTCACCCAGGACTACAACAGGTCCGGTAACCAGCGGTTGCCCGGGTTCATACCTGCGCAGGACTGCCGGCTGCGGCAGTCCCAGCTTCCTGGCCACATTCTTGCCGAGCCCCTGGTTCACCAGCTGGGCGTACTTGTCCGTCATCAGGTTCCCCCTACAGCGATTCGAGAAGAGCGACGACGCCCTGTCCACCGGCCGCGCAAACAGAGACCAGTCCCCGGGCCGGGCGGCCGTCGACGCTGCCCTTTTCGTGCAGCTGTTTGGCGAGTGAGGCCACAATCCTGCCTCCGGTAGCGGCGAAGGGGTGCCCGGCTGCCAGCGACGATCCGTTGACATTGAGGCGTGCCCGGTCGATCTTGCCGTATGCCCCGTCCAGGCCGAGCCGGGTCCGGCCAAATTCCTCGTCCTCCCAGGCGGCAAGCGTGCTGAGAACAGTGGCGGCGAACGCCTCATGGATCTCGAAGTAGTCGATGTCCGCCAGGGTGAGGTTGTGCCGGGCCAGCAGCCGGGGCACAGCGAAGACCGGCGCCATTAGCAGCCCGTCCTTGCCGTGCACAAAGTCCACCGCAGCGGCCTCGGCGTCCACCACCGCGGCGAGCTTGGGAAGGTCACGGGCGTCGGCCCACTCGTCCGAGGCCAGCAGGACGGTGGAGGCGCCGTCGGTCAGAGGGGTGGAGTTGCCGGCCGTCATGGTCGCATCGGAGCCCAGGCTCCTGCCGAATACCGGCTTCAGGGACGCCAGCTTTTCCCTCGAGGTATCAGCCCGGAGGTTGCCGTCCCGCGTGAGCCCGCGGTATGGCGTGATGAGGTCGTCGAAGAATCCCGAGTCGTATGCCGCGGCAAGGTTCCGGTGGCTGTTCAGGGCCACCTCGTCCTGCGCCTCACGGGAGATCTTCCACTGCGCCGTGGTGAGCGCCTGGTGTTCCCCCATTGAAAGGCCCGTCCGCGGTTCAGCGGTACCCGGCGCCAGCGGGGCCAGGTCCTTGGGCCGAAGGCGGCTGAGGATCTGCAGCCGCTGGGGAAGGGTCTTGGCGCGGTTAAGGTCCAGGATCACTTCCCGGAGCCCCTCGCTCACCACCACCGGCGCATCGGAGGCGGAGTCCACGCCGCCGGCAATTGCCGAGTCGAGCTGTCCCAGCTTGATCTTGTTCGAAAGCCCCACCACGGTTTCCAGTCCCGTGGCGCAGGCCTGCTGCAGGTCATAGGCCGGTGTCTCCGGGGACAGGGCCGAACCCAGGACTGCCTCGCGGGTGAGGTTGAAGTCCCTGGAGTGCTTCAGAACCGCACCGGCCGCCACCTCGCCCAGCCGTTCATCCTGGAGCCCGAACCGTGCGATTAGGCCGTCAAGGGCCGCCGTCAGCATGTCCTGGTTGGAGGACTTGGCGTAGGCGGCACCGGCACGGGCAAACGGAATCCTGTTTCCTCCCACAACCACCGCCCTGCGGAGGGCGGGGGTTGAACCGGCTGCGGGGCCGTTGATGGACTGTCCGTCATTGGACATGGCTGTCTCCTCTGGTCACAAGCAATTACCGATACCCAGCGTACCTGATACGCTGAGTATCGTGAATATTTCAGAACCCTTCCCTGACGCGTCACCTGCCGGGGCAACCGCCGACGGCAGATCGTCACGCTGGCAGACCCACCGGGAGGAGCGGCGGCGCGAACTGATCAAGCAGGCGCGGCGCGCGGTCCACGCGCTGGGCAGCGACGCCTCCATGGAAGACATCGCCGCGGCTGCTGGAACATCCAAGTCGGTTTTCTACCGCTACTTCGGAGACAAGGCCGGCCTGCAGCAGGCCGTGGGTGAGGTAGTCCTCGACCAGATGCAGCGCCGCATCCGGGAGGCTGCCCAGAGCGCACTGACGCCTCGGGAGGGGTTGCTGGCGATGGTGGCGGCCTACTTGCAGATGGCCGACACGAGCCCGAATGTCTATACCTTCGTAACCCGTTCCGCTGCCGCGGAGTCTGCCGACGCTGCCCCGGGAGGGCCGGTGTCCGGCGCCTTGGGACACTTCTTTGACGCCGTGGCGGAGATGATCGCAACGCCCATGCGCTCGCATCTGGGCGACGGCAAGGAATCCGTTATCGGTTACTGGCCCAAGGCAGCCATCGGCCTGGTCCGCAATGCGGGCGAACAGTGGCTGAGCACGCCTGATTCCCCCGCAAAGCCGGGCCAGGAAGCCATGGCACGGCAGATCACCGCCTGGCTGTGCGTTGGCATTGCCCCCGAACTGACCCCTTCAAGCACCACCAAACCGCCTGTCAGCACCAGCAAAGGATATTGACATGACCGAAGTAGTGGACCGCCCCGCCGGCAAGGGCCACAAGCCTGCCACCACGGCCCACCCCGTAACCGACCACGCCCAGCCTGCGGTCAACGTTGACGCGCTGGGCAAGCAGCTCCTCGGCAAGTGGGCGGCCGTCCGCCTGCAGTCAAGGGACCTGGCAGGGCGCCCCGAACTCTACAAGATCGAGGGGCTTCCGTTTACGGAGCACCGCGAACGGGTGTCCGGGCAGCTGCAGTACCTTGTGGATAACAGCGCCGTCCACCGCGCCTTCCCCTCCGCATTGGGCGGCTCGGACGACCACGGCGGCAACATCGCCGGGTTCGAGGAACTTGTCGTGGCCGACCCGTCCCTGCAGATCAAGGCAGGTGTGCAGTGGGGACTCTTTGGTTCGGCCGTCATGCACCTGGGCACGGAAGAACACCACGCCAAATGGCTTCCCGGCATCATGAGCCTGGAAATCCCTGGCTGCTTCGCCATGACCGAAACCGGCCACGGCTCCGATGTGGCCAGCATTGCCACCACCGCCACCTACCACCCGGAAACCGAAGAGTTTGTGGTGCACACTCCCTTCCGCGCCGCATGGAAGGACTACATCGGAAACGCCGCCATCGACGGGCTGGGAGCAGTGGTGTTTGCCCAGCTCATCACCCGGGGGGTCAACCATGGCGTCCACGCTTTCTACGTCGACCTTCGCGATCCCCGGACGAGGGAATTCCTTCCGGGCATAGGCGGTGAGGATGACGGCGTCAAGGGCGGGCTCAACGGCATCGACAACGGCCGGCTGCACTTCACGAACGTCCGCATCCCCCGGGCCAACCTCCTGAACCGCTACGGTGACGTGGCCGCCGACGGCACCTACTCGTCCCCCATCGCGAGCCCGGGCCGCCGTTTCTTCACCATGCTCGGCACCCTGGTCCAGGGGCGGGTTTCCCTGGACGGGGCGGCAGTGGCTGCCTCCAAGGTAGCCCTCAAGGCAGCCGTCCACTACGCCGCCGAGCGCCGCCAGTTCAACGCGTCCAGCCACACGGACGAAGAAGTCCTGCTCGACTACCAGCGCCACCAGCGGCGGCTGTTCACCCGGCTCGCCACCACATACGCCGCCGGTTTCGCCCACGAACAGCTCCTGCAGAAGTTCGACGACGTCTTCTCCGGCGCCACCGACACAGACGCGGACCGCCAGGACCTGGAAACCCTCGCCGCGGCACTGAAACCGCTCAGCACCTGGCACGCCCTGGATACGCTGCAGGAATGCCGGGAAGCCTGCGGCGGCGCCGGCTTCCTGATCGAGAACCGGTTCGCATCGCTCCGGGCGGACCTGGACGTCTATGCCACTTTCGAGGGGGACAACACCGTCCTGCTGCAACTGGTGGCCAAACGCCTACTGGCCGACTACGCGAAGGAATTCCGCAGCGTGGACTTCGGCGTCCTGGCCCGCTACGTGGTGGGCCAGGCCACCGGCGCTGCCATCCACCGCACAGGGCTGCGGCAGGTGGCCCAGTTCATGGCGGACACGGGTTCGGTGCAGAAGGCGGCGATTGCCCTGCGTGACGAGGAAGGCCAGCGCGCCCTCCTCACCGACCGGGTACAGACCATGGTGGCCGAGGCGGCCGCGGCGCTGAAAGGCAGCAACAGGCTCTCGCAGGAACAGGGCGCCGCTCTGTTCAACCGGCATCAGAACGAGCTGATCGACGCAGCGCAGGCCCATGCCGAGCTGCTGCAGTGGGAGGCCTTCACGGAGGCGCTCCGCGACGTCACCGATCCCGGCACGAAAACAGTGCTGACCTGGCTTCGGGACCTCTTCGGACTCAGCCTGATCGAAAAGAACCTGTCGTGGTACCTCATGAACGGCCGCCTCTCCATGCAGCGCGGCCGTACCGTGGGTGAATACATCAACCGGCTGCTGGTGAAGATCCGCCCGCACGCCCTGGACCTGGTTGATGCTTTCGGCTACGGCGACGAGCACGTCCGGGCAGCCATTGCCACCGGCGCCGAGAAGACCCGCCAGGACGAAGCCCGGGCGCACTTCCGGACCCAGCGGGCCAGCGGCAAGGCACCTGTCGACGAAAAGGTGCTGCTGGCCAGGACCGCGGCCGGGCGCCACAGCTGACCCAGGCCCGGCTGCTGACTGAGGACATGACGACGGCGCCGCCTCCCCGCGAGGGAAGCGGCGCCGTCGTCGTTCTGTTGTAAGGAACGGTCAGCGTGCCGCGGGCAGCACCGAGCGGTACACCTCAAGCGTGGTTTCGGTGATGGACTCCCAGGAGAAGTGCTTCTCGGCGCGGAGCCGGCCCGCCTGTCCCATGGCGCGGGCGCGTTCGGGGTCCGACACCACCTCGGTCAGGGCCGCGGCGAACTCGCTGACGAACTTGTCCGGGTCCAGCGGCGTGCCGGTGCCGTCCGTGACCTGCTCCAGGTCCACCAGCAGGCCGGTCTGGCCGTGCTCGACTACTTCGGGGATGCCGCCCGTGGCGCTGGCAACGACGGCGGCGCCGCAGGCCATCGCCTCGAGGTTCACGATGCCCAGCGGCTCGTAGATGGAGGGGCAGGCGAAGGCGGTGGCGTGGCTGAGCACCTGGATCAGTTCATGCCGGGGCAGCATACGTTCGATCAGCACAACGCCGGTCCGCTGGCTCTGCAGGTCCTCGATCAGCCGGGCGGTCTCGGCGGCCAGTTCCGGGGTGTCTGCCGCGCCGAGGCACAGGACCAACTGGACGTCATCGGGCAGCTTCGCTGCGGCCCGGAGGAGGTAGGGCACACCCTTCTGGCGGGTGTTCCTGCCCACAAACACGACGCTCGGCTTGGCGGGGTCGATGCCCAGGGTACGGACGGCGTCGTCGTTTTCGTCCCGGTTCCACAGCTCGACGTCGATGCCGTTGTGCACCACGCGGACCTTGGCCGGATCCACGCTTGGGTAGCTGCGCAGGATGTCCTGGCGCATGCCTTCGGACACCGCGATGATTGCCGCTGCTGCCTCGTAAGCGGTCTTCTCGACCCAGGATGAGAGCGCGTACCCGCCGCCGAGTTGCTCGGCCTTCCACGGACGCAGCGGCTCCAGGCTGTGGGCGCTCAGGACGTGCGGGATGCCGTGGAGCAGCGAGGCCAGGTGGCCTGCCATGTTGGCGTACCAGGTGTGCGAATGGACCAGGTCCGCGCCCTCGACGTCCGGAACGATCCGCAGGTCCACGCCGAGCGTCTGGACGGCGGCATTGGCCGAGCCCAGATCCTCCGGCACGGAGTAGGACGTCACATGGGCGCCATGGTAATCGGCGTCGCGGGGAGCCCCAAAAGCACGAACCTGCAGGTCAACGTGCTTACTAAGCACCCTGCTCAATTCGGCCACATGCACCCCGGCGCCGCCGTAGATCTCCGGCGGGAACTCTTTAGTCACAATGTCTATTCGCACAAGACCCAAGGTAGTCCTTCACGCATAACTGTTCTAGTGTGAAGGAGTCCGGGCATGCCGGACTGTTTGGGGAGATACGAAGGCGTACAGGAGCGACCACTATGCCGTTGAACAAAAAAGTCCTGGCCATTGTCCTCGCAGGCGGCGAGGGAAACAGACTGATGCCACTGACGGCAGACCGCGCGAAACCGGCAGTGCCCTTCGCGGGCAGCTACCGCCTTATCGACTTTGCCCTGTCCAACCTGGTGAATTCCCGCTACCTGCAGATCGTCGTCCTGACCCAGTACAAGTCGCATAGCCTGGACCGACATATCTCCGAGACCTGGCGGATGTCCACGCAGCTGGGCAACTACGTTGCCTCGGTGCCGGCGCAGCAGCGCGTTGGCAAGAGCTGGTTCCTGGGCAGCGCCAACGCCATTTACCAGTCCCTGAACCTCATCCACGACGCCAACCCGGACATTGTGGTGGTGGTCGGCGCCGACCACGTGTACCGCATGGACTTCGCCCAGATGGTGGCGCAGCACGTCAGCAGCGGTGCCAAGGCGACCGTGGCCGCCGTCCGCCAGCCCCTCAACATGGCCAACCAGTTCGGCGTCATCGAGGTGGACCAGAACGATCCCCAGAAGATTGCCGCGTTTGTGGAGAAGCCCGCCTCCACGCCCGGCCTGGCAGCCGATCCCACCCAGTTCCTCGCCTCCATGGGCAACTACGTATTCGACGCCGACGCCCTGGTGGACGCCCTGCACGTGGACGCCGAGCGGCTGGACACCAAGCACGACATGGGCGGGGACATCATCCCCTACTTCGTCAACCAGGGCGAGGCCGGCGTCTACGACTTCACGCTCAACGAGATTCCCGGATCCACCGAGCGGGACCGCACCTACTGGCGTGACGTTGGAACGATCGACTCCTTCTACGACGCGCACATGGACCTGATCTCCCCGCTGCCGGTCTTCAACCTCTACAACTCCGAATGGCCCATCTACACCCGGCAGAGCATCTCCCCGCCGGCCAAGTTCGTCCGCGGCCAGAACAACACCGTGGGCACGGCGCTGGACTCCATCGTCTCCAGCGGCGTGGTCATCTCGGGTGGCGTGGTGGAGGGTTCTGTCCTGTCCAACGACGTCTACGTGGCAACCAGCAGCCGCGTCATCGACTCCGTCCTGATGGACAAGGTGCAGGTGGGTGCGGGCTCCGTCATCAACAGGGCCATCATCGACAAGAACGTCAAGGTTCCCGCCGGGGCAGCCATCGGACTCGACGCCGACCTGGACCGGGCGCGCGGCTACAAGGTCACCGAATCCGGCATCACCGTCCTCGCCAAAGGCCAGAAAGTTCCCGAGCCCGGGGAAGAGGAGAGGCAGCTGGCAGCCAGGAACCTGCACCTCGTCCCCAACGCGGTCAAGGCCGCCGCGGCACAGTACCCGGATGTCCGGGAGTCCGTGGACAAGGTGGCCCAGACCCACGCCGCTGCCGCGGCTGACGCCGGACCCCGGGCCCGGCTCTCCTAGCTGCTAACTGGCTTTTCCACGGTGGGCGGCACCCGTTGGGGTGCCGCCGGCCGCGTTTAAGCTGCCGCTCCGGGCTGTAAAATTAGCTCAATGAGCTCCCCCGACCTGACCCCTGAGGAAATCCAGGCCTGCCTCAAGGTCCTGAACACCATCCACGCCTATGACGAGGAGCACCCGGACTACGTCTCGGTGCGCCGCGCCACCGGGAAGATGTTCAAGGCCGTCAAGCGGCACCGCCGGGTCACCAAGCGGGACCTCATCGCCGAAGCCGACCGCGCCGTCCTCGCCCAGACGGCAACCGCCGCGCCAGACAGGATCGACGACGAAACACGCGGCAACAAGCTCGCTCCCTCCGCCACCGGGAAAGTGGCCGGGCACCTCATCCGGTCCCGGCCGTGCTACATCTGCAAGCAGCACTACACACAGGTGGACGCCTTCTACCACCAGCTGTGCCCGGAGTGCGCTGCCTTCAGCCACAGCAAGCGCGACGCCCGGACTGACCTGACCGGCCGCCGTGCTCTGCTCACCGGAGGCCGGGCAAAGATCGGGATGTACATTGCGCTGCGGCTTCTGCGCGACGGCGCCCACACCACCATCACCACGCGTTTCCCCAAGGATGCCGCCCGCCGCTTCGCTGCCATGGAGGACAGCGGTGACTGGCTGCACCGGCTCCGCATCGTGGGCATCGACCTCCGGGACCCCGCACAGGTTATGGCCCTTACCGACTCCCTCAACGAGGCAGGTCCGCTGGACATCATCATCAACAACGCGGCGCAAACCGTCCGGCGCTCCGGCAATGCCTACAAGCCGCTGGTGGATGCCGAGGACGAGCCCCTCCCCGCCGCGCTGGAGCGGGCCAACGGCGGTCCGGAGCTGCTGACGTTCGGCCACGCGCACGACAAACACCCTTTGGCACTGGCCGGCAGCGTCACGGAGCATCCCGTCCTGGCCGGTGATGCCATCACGTCACTGGCGCTGTCCACGGGCTCGGCTTCACTGGAACGCATTGCGTCCGGGACGGCAATCGACGCCGGCGGACTGGTGCCGGACCTCGCCACGATCAACAGCTGGACCCAGGTGGTGGACGAGGTGGACCCGCTGGAGATGCTGGAAGTGCAGCTCTGCAACGTCACGGCCCCGTTCCTGCTGGTCAGCCGGCTGCGGGAAGCCATGAAACGGTCCACCGCCCGGCGCAAGTACATCGTCAACGTCTCCGCCATGGAGGGGCAGTTCTCGCGCGCCTACAAGGGCCCGGGCCACCCGCACACCAACATGGCCAAAGCCGCGCTGAACATGATGACGCGGACCAGTGCGCAGGAAATGCTGGAGACGGACGGGATCCTGATGACCGCCGTGGATACCGGGTGGATCACCGACGAACGCCCGCACTACACCAAGGTCCGGCTCATGGAGGAAGGCTTCCACGCCCCGCTGGACCTGGTGGACGGCGCCGCCCGGGTCTACGATCCCATCGTCATGGGTGAGGCCGGAGAGGACCAGTACGGCGTGTTCCTGAAGGACTACAAACCCAGCCCCTGGTAGCGGTAAGCTCGCGGCATGAACGCCGAGCCAGCCTCCACTGAACAGCCGGCGTCCGCCGTGCAGAACCTCGAACACCATGAATGCTGGGCCATGCTCCGGACGGTATCCGTCGGCAGGCTCGCTATTGTGGCTGACGGGCGCCCGGACATCTTCCCCATCAACTACGCCGTGGACGGCGGCACGGTGGTGTTCCGAACCGGCGAAGGCACCAAGTTGTCCGGTGCCTCGGGCGACTCTGCCGTTGCGCTTGAGGCCGACGGCGTGGATCCCTCGACGGGCATGGCGTGGAGCGTGGTGGTCAAGGGCACCTCTGCAGTGGTCAGGGGCACCGAGGACGTCCTGGACACCGCCCGGCTGTACCTCTTTCCCTGGCAGGCCGGGCACAAGGACGCCTTCGTCCGGATCACGCCGGACAGCGTGACCGGCCGCCGGTTCAAGGTGACCGAACCCCTGACGTGGTGGACCCAGCACAGCAGCGCTGCAAAGTCCTCGCCGGAATAATCCGGCCAGGGACCCTGAGCCGGGCCCCGGGCGTGGTCAGGCGAGCTGGGTGATCTCCACGCTCACGCTCAGGGCCGAACCGCCGCCGCCGGACAGGATGCCCTTGAGCGGGGAGACGTCGCGGTAGTCCCGTCCCCGTGCCACGGTGACGTGGAAATCGCCGGCGGGCTTGTGGTTGGTGGGGTCCCAGCTCCGCCACTCCCCGTCCCACCACTCCAGCCAGGCGTGTGACTGTCCGGCGACCGTTTCCCCGATGCCGGCGCTGGAGCGTGGGTGGAGGTAGCCGGAGACGTAGCGGGCCGGTATGCCGCAGCTGCGCAGCGCCCCGATCGCAAGGTGGGCCAGGTCCTGGCAGACGCCTTGGCGCTGGCCCCAGGCCTCTTCTGCGTTGGTGGTGACGCCGGTGGAGCCGGACATGTAGGTCATCTCGCCGCGCATCCACGCGAAGATCGCCATGGCGGCCTCGTGGGGGTTCTTGCCGGCAACCACCTGCGGGATGATTCCCAGGACCTCCCCGCCGGGGCCGCTGAGCCGGGACTGCGGCAGCCAGTCGCTGAACGTGTTCAGGGTTTCCGGCGACGCGAGGACGTCCCAGCCCACGATGTCCGCCTCGGACGGGATCTTCTCGGCCCGGTGCACCTCGACGGTGATGTTGGAGACCACCTCCAGGTGCTCATGCGGCATCTGCATGTCGAAGGCGGTGACCCTGGTGCCCCAGTAGTCGCGGTAGGTGCTGACGGCCGCCTGCGACGGCGAAACCTTCACCACCGATTCCAGCACCACCTGCTGGGAGTCCGTCAGCGGCGTCATCCTTGCCTCGTTGTAGGACAGGGTGACGCGCTTGTTGTACTTGTACGCCGTCTTGTGGGCGATGCTCAGCCGGGTCATGAAACTTCTCCCACCCAGGCCAGTTCATCCGCCTGATTGAAGTACTTACGGGAAATGGCGTCCGAAGCCTGGGACACTGCCTTCTGCACGCGCTCCATGTGTTCGGGCAGCTCGGACATGAGGTCGTCAGTGCGGTGGAACTCAAGGAACGTGCGGGCCTGGCCCACGATGCGGCGGGCGTCGTTGATGAAGCCCACCCGCTGTGCGGAGGGATCGAGTTTGGCCAGGCATTCGTCGGCGTCGCGCAGGGCGTAGACGATGGAGCGGGGGAACAGCCGGTCCAGCAGCAGGAACTCGGCCGCGTGCTGGTCGCCGAAGGCCGCCCGGCGGGTCCGGAGGAAGGACTCGTAGGCGCCCGCGCAGCGGAGCATGTTCACCCAGGACATGCCTGCGGACAGTACGTCCCGGGTGGACAGCATGCGGGCGGTCATGTCCGCGCGTTCCAGGGAGCGGCCCAGCACCAGGAACAGCCAGCTCTCGTCATGGCTCACGGTGGTGTCCGCCAGGCCGCTGACCATGGCGGTGCGTTCCAGCGTCCAGTTGCAGAACCGGTAGGTGCCCACCACGTCCTTGCGGTGCTGGCTCAAACCGTAATAAGTGGTGTTGAGGCTTTCCCAAAGGCCGGAGGACACTGTTTCGCGGGCACGCCGTGCGTTCTCGCGGGCAGCCCCGAGGGAGCCGGCGATGGACGTGGCGCTGGTCTTGTCATACGCCAGGGCGTGCAGGAGTTCCGGCAGCCCGAAGTCCTCGTTCTGCGGCCGGGCGCCCATGACGGCCAGGAGTTCCTGGGCCACGCTCTTGCGTTCTTCCATGGGCAGGTGGTTCAGCCGCTCCAGGTGGACGTCCAGGATGCGTGCGGTGCCGTCCGCCCGCTCCACGTAGCGGCCGATCCAGAACAGGGATTCGGCAATTCGGCTAAGCATTCGCGGCTACCTCCTGCGGGCCCGAAAAGGGAAAAGACTTCTGTCGGGTTGCATCCCGGCTCACTGCTGCTGCTCCGACTGGCGGTCGCGCCAGTTGCTTTCCACCGGCCACACGGAAACCCGCTCGCGCACCGAGATGGACGGCCGGGGAACGGTTTCCACCGGCATCTGCGGCGAATCGGCCAGGACCCAAGTGTCCTTGGAGCCGCCGCCCTGGCTGGAATTCACGATCAGCGACCCTTCCTTCAGCGCCACCCGGGTGAGCCCGCCGGGCAGCACCCAGACGTTGTCGCCGTCGTTCACTGCGAAGGGGCGCAGGTCCACGTGGCGGGGACCGAACTTGTCGCCGCTGAGGGTGGGCACGGTGGAGAGCTGGAGCACGGGCTGGGCGATCCAGCCGCGGGGATCGGTGATGATCCGCTGGCGGAGCGCGTCCAGCTCGTCGTTGGAGGCGTCCGGGCCGATCACCAGGCCCTTGCCGCCGGAGCCGTCCACAGGCTTGACCACCAGCTCGGCAAGGTTATCCAGGGTGTACTCCCGGGCCTCCTTCTCCTCGAGGCGGAACGTGTCAACGTTCGCGATGATGGGCTCCTCGCCGAGGTAGTAGCGGATCAGGTCAGGAACGTAACTGTAAACCAGTTTGTCGTCCGCGACGCCGTTGCCCACGGCGTTGGCGATGGTGACCCCGCCGGCGCGGGCGGCGTTGACCAGGCCCGGGCAGCCGAGCATGGAATCGGCGCGGAACTGCAGGGGGTCCAGGAAGTCGTCGTCGATCCGCTTGTAGATGACGTCCACGCGCTGCTCGCCGGCGGTGGTGCGCATGTACACACGGTTTCCGCGGCAGATCAGGTCCCGGCCCTCCACCAGCTCCACGCCCATCAGGCCCGCGAGCAGCGTGTGCTCGAAGTAAGCGCTGTTGAACACGCCGGGGGTCAGGACCAACACGGTGGGGTCGTCGACGCCGGCTGGTGCCGTTTTGCGCAGGGCCGACAGGAGCCGGCGCGGGTACTCCTCCACCGGGCGGATGAGCTGCTGGCCGAACGCCTCCGGCAGGCCCTTGGCCATGGCGCGCCGGTTTTCCAGGACGTAGCTGACGCCCGAGGGGACACGCACGTTGTCCTCCAGGACCCGGAACGTCCCGGCAGCGTCACGCACGACGTCGATGCCGGAGATGTGCACGCGGACGCCGCCCGCTGGTTCGAAGCCGTGGACCTGCCGGTGGAAGTGCGCGCTGGTGGTCACCAGCTGTCGGGGGATCACGCCGTCGGACACCACGGTCATCTTGTCGTACACGTCATTGAGGAAGGCCTCCAGCGCGCGCACGCGCTGCGCGACGCCGCGTTCCAGGACATCCCACTCGGCGGCAGGGATGACCCGCGGCACGATGTCCAGCGGGAAGGGGCGCTCCTCCCCCGCGAAGTCGAAGGTGACACCACGGTCCAGGAAGGTGCGCGCCATCGAGTCGGCGCGGGCACTGACATCAGCCAGGGAGAGCTTGCGGAGTGCGTCTGCCACCTGCCCGTACGAGTCGCGTGCCTGCTGGCCTGGGGCGAACATCTCATCGTAGGCTCCGGTCCGGGCTGCGGCCTCGGAGTACTCCTGGAATAGGTCTGGCATGCCCAATAGCCAACCATCTTTTTGTTTCGAACTCATAAACCGGCCTTCATTTGGCGTGTTGGCCGAGGCCGCCGGTTCGCTGATTCCGCGCCGCATCCGGCACAGTAGGGAGGTGCCTGTCAGCAGAAGCCATCCAGCGCCCGGTGAGGGACAGCCCCGACGCGCTGACCGGCTGCTCCCTGGGCTGGCCACCGCTGCGGTGGCCCTGGTGGCCGCATTCCTGGTCCACGCGGTGGTTCCGGTCCTGCCGGCGATGACCATGGCCGTGGTGCTGGGAGTCCTGGCGGCGAACCTTCCACTGGCGGGTGCGTGGACCGCGGGACGGGCAAGACCGGGCCTTGATTTCGCCGGCAAGCACCTGATGCGCGGCGGGATCGTCCTGCTGGGGCTGAAGGTCAGCGTCATGGATGTCCTAGGGCTGGGCTGGCTTTCCCTGGTCCTGATCACCGGGGTGGTGGCGGCGAGCTTCGGCGGCACCTACCTGATTTCCCGGCTCTTCCGGCTGCCACCGGTGACGGCGCTCCTGGTGGCCACCGGGTTCTCGATCTGCGGCGCCTCAGCCATCGGCGCCATCGCCGCCGTGCGGCGCATCCGGCATGTGGACACTGTCCTTCCGGTGGCCCTGGTGACGCTGTGCGGGACGCTCGCCATCGGCGTCCTGCCCCTGCTGGTGCACCCGCTCCAGCTCACCGCTCCCGTCTTCGGCGCCTGGACCGGCGCGTCCGTGCACGACGTCGGCCAGGTGGTGGCCACGGCGCAAACCGCAGGCACCGCGGCGCTGGGCATCGCCGTCGTCGTCAAGCTCACCCGGGTCCTGCTGCTGGCACCGGTGGCCGCCATGGCCGGCACGCACCAGCGCTTCGCGGCCCGCCCGGACAGCAACGGGACGGACGCCAAGCTGCCGCCGGTGGTGCCGCTGTTCGTGCTCGGCTTCGTGGCGATGGTGGGACTCCGGTCCACCGGCTGGGTGTCCGGAGAGTGGCTGGAAGCGGGGGCGGTGCTGCAGGACGTCCTGCTGGGCGCGGCGCTGTTCGGACTGGGCTCGGCCGTGCGGATCCGGATCCTGCTCCTGACTGGTGGGCGGGCGCTCCTGGCGGCCCTTGCGTCATGGCTGCTGATTGCCGCCCTGGGACTCGCTGCCGCCCTGCTGATTGCCCGCTGATCCGCCCCGGCACCGTGATTAGATAGCTGGGTGTCGAATCAGAATCTGCAGCGCGATGAGGCTGCCGCACGGTCAGCCGTGATCACCACCACCAGCTATGACGTTTCGCTGGACGTGCGGCAGGCGGCGGATCCGGACGTCCCGGGCTACACCAGCCGCAGCGTCATCACCTTCTCCGCCGCGGAGGCCGGCACGTCAACCTTCCTGGACTTCATCGGCGGCGGCGTCCACAGCGTGTTCCTCAACGGCAAGGGCCTGCGGGTGGAGGACGTGGTGGACGGGGCCAGGATCCGGCTGGACAACCTGCAGCTCGAGAACCAGGTCACCGTCACGGGCACCGCCCTGTACAGCCGCTCCGGCGAAGGGATGCACCGCTTCGTGGATCCCGCCGACGGCCAGTGCTACCTGTACACGCAGTACGAACCGGCGGACGCCAGGCGGGTCTTCGCCAACTTCGAGCAGCCCGACCTCAAGGCCACGTTCACGTTCCACGTCATGGCGCCGGCGGACTGGCAGGTGGCATCCAACGGGGTGGAAACGGCACGCACGCTGCTCACCAGTGACCCCGCCACCGCCCGCTGGGACTTCGCCACCACGGAGCCGATGTCCACCTACATCACCACGGTGCTGGCCGGACCCTATTTCAAGGCGGAGGACCGCTGGCAGGCAACGCTCGACGACGGGACCCCCCTGGACGTCCCGCTGGCCCTTTACTGCCGGGCGTCCATGGCGGAATCCTTCGATGCGGACGAGCTGTTCCGGCTGACCAAAAACGGGCTGGACTTCTTCAACCGGCTCTTCGCCTACCCCTACCCGTGGGGCAAGTACGACCAGGCGTTCGTACCGGAGTACAACCTGGGCGCCATGGAGAACCCCGGCCTGGTCACCTTTACCGACAGCTACGTGTTCACGTCCCGCGCCACCGACGCCCAGTACCAGGGACGCGCCAACACCCTTCTGCACGAAATGGCGCACATGTGGTTCGGCGACCTGGTGACCATGCAGTGGTGGGACGACCTCTGGCTCAAGGAATCCTTCGCCGACTACATGGGCACCCTGGGCGTTGACCGGGCCACGGACTGGGACTCCGCCTGGGTGAGCTTTGCGAACAAGCGGAAGGCGTGGGCGTACGTCCAGGACCAGCTGCCCACCACCCACCCCATCGTGGCGGACATCCCCGACCTTGAAGCGGCCAAGCAGAACTTCGACGGCATCACCTACGCCAAGGGCGCCTCGGTGCTCAAACAGCTGGTGGCGTACGTGGGCTTTGACGCCTTCATCGCAGGCTCGCGGGAGTACTTCCGCAAGCACGCCTACTCCAACACCACCCTGGCGGACCTCCTGGCGGCACTCAGTGCCGCCTCCGGCCGGGACCTGAGCGATTGGGCACGGCAGTGGCTCCAGACCTCGGGCATTTCCACCCTCGCCCTGGACATCACGTCGGATGCAACGGACGACGGCGCCATCGGCAGTGCGGCCCTCGTCCAGGAGGCCGCGGACCCCGTCACGGGACGGGACGAGTCCCGGCCGCACCGGCTCCGGGTGGGGCTGTACGATTTCGACGCTTCCGGCGCCCTGGTCCGCACCGGAAGCGTGGAAACCGACGTCAACGGCTCCTCCACACCAGTGCCGGAACTGGCCGGCAGGCCACGGCCCGCGCTGCTGCTCCTCAACGACGACGACCTGACCTACGCCAAAGTCCGGCTTGATTCGGTCTCCCTGGACACCGTCCTGGAGTCACTGGACAGGATCACCGACCCCATGGCGCGGGCCCTGTGCTGGACGGCGCTGTGGAATTCGGCCCGGGACGGGGAAAGCCCGGCCGCACGCTACGTGGACGCGGTGGCAGCGTTCGGCCCCGCGGAAACCGGGATTGGGGTCCTGCTGACCATCCTCGAGAACGCCTGCACCGCCGTCGAACGCTACACGCCCGCTGCCGGACGGGAGGGCGTACGGTCCCCGTTCCTGGCGGCTGTCAATGCTGAGCTGGACCGTGCCGTCCCCGGGTCCGACCACCAGCTGGCATGGGCCAGGACGGTGGGCACGCTCAGCAGGAATGACCCCGCCCTGCTCCCCCGCCTGCGCGGGCTGCTGGATGGCTCGGCACCCGTCGAGGGCCTGGCTGTGGACGCCGAATTGCGCTGGCATATCTGGCACGCACTCGCCGCCAACGGCCAGGCAACCCTTGCCGAACTCGATGCCGAACTGGCGCGGGACACCACCGCTTCCGGGCGTGCCGGCCACGCTACAGCGGTCGTCGCCCGGCCGGACCCTGCCGTCAAAGCCGCCGCATGGCAGGAAGCCGTCCACGGCAACGCACTCTCCAACCAACTGCTCAGCGCCACCATCAGCGGCTTCACCACCGCCCCGGCCGGCCTCCTGGATCCGTACGTGGAACCGTATTTTGAGTGCCTGCGCGGCGTGTGGGACGGGCGGAGCATCGAAATCGCCAGCAGGATCGTCCGCGGCCTGTTCCCCCTGAACCAGGACCTGGCGGAGGGCATGGAACCTGCAGACCACCCGGTGCTCCGCAGGACCGATGAATGGCTGGCTGCGCATGCCGGCGCCCCGCGGGCGCTGCGCCGCATCATCGTGGAGCAGCGCAGCCACCTGCTCCGGGCACTCACCGCACAGGCCGCCGTCGTGGTGCCATCCCGCTGACTAGGGAACCCGGTGGAGCCATTCCTCGGTGCCGAACTTGGTGGCCACGCGCTCGCGGGCCAGGGACAGTTCATTCTCGGTGAGTGCTGAGGTGGTGGCCCCGTAGCGCCCGGTGAACACCTCCGCCATGGCCTCGATGATCGCCGTCCGGGCCAGGCCGGTCTGCCGGCGGAGCGGGTCCACGCGCTTCTTTGCGCTGCGGGTCCCCTTGTCCGAGAGTTTCTCCTTGCCGATCCGGAGTACCTCCACCATCTTGTCCGCATCAATGTCGTAGCTCATGGTGACGTGGTGCAGCATGCCGCCGTTGGCGAGCCGCTTCTGCGCCGCGCCGCCGATCTTCCCCTGGTCCGTGGCGATGTCGTTGAGCGGCACGTAGAAGGCCGTGATGCCCAGCTTCTCCAGCGCTGCCATGACCCAGGCGTCCAGGAAGGGGTAGGAGTCGGCGAAGCTGAGCCCGTCAACGAGCGTCTGCGGCAGGTACAGCGAGTACGTGATGCAGTTGCCGGCCTCCATGAACATCGCTCCCCCGCCGCTGATCCGGCGGACCACCTTGATGCCGTGCTTTGCCACGCCTCCGGGGTCCACCTCGTTCCGGACGGACTGGAAGCTGCCGATGACCACGGACGGCTCCTGCCAGTCCCAGAACCGCAGGGTGGGGTTGCGCCGGCCGGCACCGACTTCCTCGGTGAGGACCTCGTCCAGGGCAACGTTGATCTCGGTGGGCAGGACTGTGGGCCGGATGACGTCCCAGTGGTGGTCGGTCCAGGAGGTGGCCTTGGCCAGCGCCCGGCGCACTGTGACGGCCACGGCGTCGGCGGAGAAGCCGAACAGGGCTGCCTCCGCCGGAAGCGCTGCTGTGACGGCCGCGGCGAGCTCGGCGGCAGGCGTGGTTTCAGGCAGGCCGGTCAGCGCACGGTTAATGGCCAGCAGGGCCTCGTCCGGTTCCAGGAAGAAGTCGCCGCTGATGGAGACGTCCACCAGGCGCCCGTCTGCCACCGACAGGTCCGCCACCACCAGTTTCCCGCCCGGCACCTTGTACTCGCCGTGCAGGTTGTTGCTGGAATCAGGATGCGGAAGGGGGTGCTGGCTCATGTCCTCCATCCTGCCGCAGATGGGCCTCCGGTGTTAAAGCAGGAAGGCCCGCACCGTTGCCGGTGCGGGCCTTCCGAAGAAGCTTGGAGGAAGAATTACTTCTTGCCGCCGAAGCCCTTGAAGCGAGCGTTGAAGCGCTCGACGCGGCCGGCGGAGTCCATGATGCGCTGCTTGCCCGTGTAGAACGGGTGGGACTCGGAGGAGATTTCGACGTCGATGACCGGGTAGGTGTTGCCGTCTTCCCACTCGATGGTCTTCGAGGAAGAAACGGTGGACTTGGTCAGGAACTTCGTGCCGGAAGCCAGGTCGTTGAAAACAACAGCTTCGTACTTCGGGTGGATATCAGACTTCATAATGGGACCTTTGTTCACGCGCTGGATTTTGCCAGCTGCCAGGTATGAATGGGATGGTTCCTGCCGGGGCCGAAACGGAATCGGCAGGACAACCAGCTATCAATCATACCGGACGTCAGTGGTGCTGACGAACCGGCTACGTGCGTGCCCGCAGCTCCCAGAAGGCCACGGCCGACGCCGCAGCGACGTTGAGCGAATCCACCCCGTTCCGCATGGGGATCTTCACGGCGAGGTCGACGGCGGCAAGCGTCTCCGCGCTCATTCCGGCGCCTTCGGTGCCGAGCACCAGGGCGAGCCTGTCCGGGTTCCGCGCCGCCACAACGTCTACGTCCTGGGCATCCGCCGTGAGCTCCAGGGCGGCCACTTCGAAGCCGTGGTCCCTGAGGACCTGGAGGTCCTGCGGCCAGCTGTCCAGCCGGGCCCAGGGAACCTGGAACACCGTCCCCATGCTGACCCTGACACTCCTGCGGTAGAGGGGGTCCCCGCACCGCGGCGAGACCAGGACGGCGTCGATGTCCAGGGCGGCGGCGGACCGGAAGATGGCGCCCACGTTGGTGTGGTCCACGATGTCCTCCAGCACGGCAACCCGCCGGGCGCCTGCGAGGAGTTCAGGCAGCGGGACTGGGGCCGGACGGTGCATGGCGGCCATGGCGCCCCGGTGCAGGTGGAAGCCGGTGATTTCCTCGAGCAGCGCCGCCTTGCCGATGAAGGCCGGGACGCCGGGGTAGGCGTCAAGGACGTCTTGCAGGTCCTCAAGCCACTTCTCGGCCAGGAAAAAAGACCGCGGCTGGTGGCCGGCGGCGAGGGCACGGCGGAGGACGCGGGATGATTCGGCGATGTACATGCCCTCCGCCGGCTCGCGGAGCTTGCGCAGGTGGACGTCGGTGAGCTGCGTGTAGTCGGACACCCGGGGATCGTCCGCGGACTCAAGATAGTGGATTGTCACCGGGCGATTATTTCAGGAGATTCGCGATCAGGAATCCCAGTGCCACCAGGCCCAGGACCAGGATCACGGCGCGCAGCACTGTCGGTGCGAGCCGGCGGCCTATCTTCGCCCCGAGAAGACCGCCAATGCTTGAGCTGACGGCAATCAGCAGCACCACCAGCCAGTTGATCCGGTCGAAGGCAAAGAGCAGGTAGGAGACGGCGGCCACCAGGTTGACGCCCAGCACCAGGATGTTCTTCATGGCGTTGGCGTTCTGCATGGTGCCGGTGAGGAAGACACCCAGGATCCCCACCAGCAGGATTCCCTGCGCCGCCACGAAGTAGCCGCCGTAAACCCCGGCAAGGTAAACCAGCGCCACTAGAAGGACACCGTGCTGTTTGTCCCGCACTGCGTGCTCGGGATTCTCTTCACGGGACCGGACCCAGGCTTGCAGGCGGGGCTGGAACACCACCATCAGGAGTGCCAGGACAATCAGCACAGGGGCGGCGTAGTGGAAGACCTGTTCCGGCAAGTGCAGGAGCAGCCAGGCGCCTGAAACGCCGCCCAGCAGCGACGCCGGCAGGAGCCGCATCAGCTGCCGGCCGCGGCCCTTCAATTCCCGCCGGTATCCGAAGGCTCCCGCGGCGCCGCCGGCCACAAGCCCCATGGCGTTGCTCATGGAAGCGACCACCGGTGTGATGCCCAGTGCGATGAGCACCGGGAACGTCACCAGCGTGCCGGAACCCACCACCGCATTGATGGTGCCGGCCCAGAGGCCGGCAACGGACACAAGGATGCTGCTGAGCAGGTCCAACGTGATGTTTGCCGCTTAGCGGCGCGCGGTGGCGGTGTAACGGCCCGCGCTCTCCATGACATCAAGGTCGAGTCCGAACGTGGTGCTGAGGTGCTCATCGGTGAGCACTTCGGTGATCGGGCCTGCGGCAACCACGCCGCCGTCACGCAGGAGCATGGCATGTGTGAAGCCTGGCGGGACTTCCTCCAGGTGGTGGGTCACCAGGACCATCGCCGGCGCCGCCTCGTCGCTGGCCAGTTCGCCGAGCTTGTGCACCAGCTCCTCGCGGCCGCCGAGGTCCAGACCGGCGGCAGGCTCGTCGAGCAGCAGCAGTTCGGGGTCCGTCATGAGGGCACGGGCGATCTGGACGCGCTTGCGTTCGCCTTCGGACAGGGTGGCAAAGGTCCGGTTCAGCAGCGGGCCCATCCCCCACTCGTTCAGCAAGCGGAAGGCGCGGCGTTCATCGTCCCGCTCGTAGCCTTCCCGCCAGCGCCCGGTGACGCCGTAGGCGGCGGTCACCACAACGTTGAGGACGTTCTCGTGTTCGGGGATCTGGGTGGCGAGGGCTGCCGAGGAAAGGCCGATGCGGGGGCGGAGCTCGAACACATCAACGCGACCCAGGGTCTCGTCCAGGATGCCGGCGGTTCCGCTGCTGGGGTGGAGCCGTGCGGCTGCGATCTGCAGGAGGGTGGTCTTTCCGGCACCGTTGGGGCCCAGGATGACCCAGCGTTCGCCTTCATTGACTTCCCAGTCAATCTTGTCCAGCAGGGTTTTCTTACCTCGGACAACACTGACGGAAGACAATTCCAGAACATCACTCATAGGAGTAGACACTAGGACAAAAAAGAGGCCGACTGATAACCGGTGGCCGGGTGCCGAAACACCGCGTCCACCACCGGGATTGCGCAGTTGCGGGAGTGTGCGCAATGAATGCAAAGGACCCGGCAGCGGCTCGATAAGATTGCAGGCATGACTTCGAACGTGACTGCGGTCAGCTATGGCCAAAATATGACTCCAAACGGGCTGGAGCAGCTGCGTTCCGTTCTGGCCGCGGCCGGCGCCGCAGTGCTGCGGGAAGACTCCCTGGGTGACGAGCGTTACCGCGTGCAGGTGGCGGAACTGGCCCTTCCGGATGCCACCGCCGCCGGCCTCGCCGCCCTCCGCCGGACCGTGGCCGAAGCCGGCATCGAAGGCCAGGACACCGCCCTTGTTCCTGTCGGCCTGCGGTCCGCCCCGCGCAAGCTGCTGATCATGGATGTGGATTCCACCCTGATCCAGCAGGAGGTTATCGAGCTCCTCGCAGCGTATGCCGGCAAATTCGAAGAGGTGGCCGCCGTAACTGAAGCCGCCATGCGGGGCGAACTGGACTTCACCCAAAGCCTGCACGCCCGCGTGGCCGTACTGGCGGGGCTGCCGGCCGACGTTGTCCTTTCCGTCCGGCAGGAAGTGAAACTCAGCGAAGGGGCCGCCGAGCTCGTGGCCGCGTTCAAGGCGGCAGGGCATGTGGTGGCCGTGGTGTCCGGCGGCTTTAACCAGATCCTGCAGCCGATCGCTGAGGAATTGGGCCTGGACTACTGGCAGGCGAACGAGCTGGAAATCGTTGACGGCGTGCTGACCGGCAAAGTGCTGGGTGCCGTGGTGGACCGCGCTGCCAAGGAGAAATACCTGCGCGAATGGGCGGCCGCCGAGGGCATTGCCCTGGAGCACACGGTGGCCGTGGGCGACGGCGCCAACGACCTGGACATGCTGGGGGCGGCCGGCATCGGTGTGGCCTTCAACGCCAAACCCGCCGTCCGGGCGGTGGCGGACGCCGCGGTCAACATGCCGTACCTCGACGCGGTCCGGCACGTCGCCGGCGTCTGAACGTCTTTCAATAACGCAAGAGAAGAAGGAGCCGGTGCGGGTGCACCGGACTCCTTCTTCTTTGGCTCGTTGGGCTACTGCTGCGCGCCCTTGCCGAAGTAATCTGCGCCGCCGGCGTACTCGGTGTGGCCGGATTCGACGTCGGCGGTCGCCATTCCTGCCACCACCTGCGCGAACTCCTCCACGGAGTACAGCTTGCCGGCCTCTGCGCGGCGGGCCTCGATGGCGCCGGGCGTGGAGCGGTCCAGCAGCGTGGCGGTGACGGTGCCCTCGATCATGTCACCGGACACCACCACCAGGGAGATGCCCTTCTCAGCCAGGCTGGGGATGAGCTCGCGCAGGGCGTCCTCGCCGGCACGCTTGCTGCGGGCCACGGGCTCGTAGGCGGGCATGGTGGGGACGCTGTTGATGAAGTGCGCCTGGTGGCTGGTCACGAAGACCACGCGGGAGCCTTCCTTCATCAGCGGCACCGCGGCGTTGAGCATGTTCAGCTGGGCGTCGCGGTTCAGCTTGAGCGCGTAGTCCTCACCCATGCCGGTTTCCATGCCGCCGGAGGCGTTGAGGACCAGGATGTCCAGGGAACCGAAGTTCTCCATCGCCGCGGAAGCCAGGGCCTGGACGCCTTCCTGGGTGGTGAGGTCCGCGCCCACGGCCACGGCGCGCCCGCCGTCGGCCTCGATCCCCTGGACCACCTTGTTGGCGCGGGGCGCCTTCTGGCGGTAGTTCACCACGACGGCGGCGCCCTCGCCGGCGAGGATCTTGGCTACCTCAGCACCGATGCCGCGCGATGATCCGGTGACGATGGCGGTCTTGTTGTCCAGCAGTCCCACAGGGGCTCCTTTTTGTTCGATACGTCTAAATCCATGAAGGCCTGCTGTCCATCATGCCAGCGGCCGGTGCCGATTCCGTTGTCCGGGTCCCACAAAGAAGCCCCGCAGGGCTAGTTTGACGGGAGGGGTCAGTGGCCCATCCCCAGGCCGCCGTCCACCGGTATGACCGCGCCGGAGATGTAGGCGGCCTCGTCGCTGGAGATCCAGCGGACCACGTTGGCTACCTCGGACGCCTCGGCGAACCGGCCCGCCGGGATGCTGGCCAGGTAGTCCTTCTGGGTGGCTTCGGGGAGCTCGGCGGTCATGTCCGTGTTGATGAAGCCGGGGGCCACCACGTTGGCGGTGATGCCACGGGACCCGAGCTCGCGGGTCAGGGAGCGGGCGATGCCCACCAGGCCTGCCTTGGAGGCGGAGTAGTTGATCTGGCCCGGGGCGCCGTAGAGGCCGGAGACGGACGAGATGAGGACAACACGGCCCTTGCGGAGGCGGATCATGCCCTTGGAGGCGCGCTTGATCACACGGAAAGCACCGGTGAGGTTGGTGTCGATGACGGACGTGAAGTCGTCCTCGCTCATGCGCAGCAGCAGCGTGTCCTTGGTGATGCCGGCGTTGGCCACCAGAACCTCAACGGGGCCGTGGGCGGCTTCGACCTCCTTGAAGGCTGCGTCCACGGATGCCTCGTCAGTGACGTCCGCCTTGACGCCCAGGATTCCGTCCGGCAGCTGTGACTCGCTGCGGTAGGTCACGGCAACCTTGTCCCCGTTGGCCAGGAATGCCTCGGCGATGGCCAGGCCGATGCCGCGGTTGCCGCCGGTGATGAGGACGCTGCGGGGGGCGGAAACTGCTTCAGTCATTAAGACACTCCGGAATTCTGCGGCACGCTGCGCCGCGGTAGCAAAGGTGGGATGGGCTGCCTACGATCTTATCGCCAGCTCCGGCGCGGGTTTGGGTGGCACTGCCGATGGTGAGAGAATTGATGCAAGCCTTTGGAGCGTGATAAGCCACCGTGACCCTTGAAAACCATGCGGGACAGACCGCGGCCGGAGAACCCGGGAGGTTCTCCGGTGACTCGGAGGTCCACAGCATTACGGATGCCGCGGGAGCCCATTCCGAGGACATGCGCAGACGCATGATCCAATACGCCCTGGCCATGGGCATCCGCATGGTGTGCCTGATCCTGATCTTCGTGGTGGACGGCTGGTTCAAGATCATCATGGTTGCCGGCGCCGTGTTCCTGCCGTGGATCGCGGTGGTCATCGCGAACGGGAGCGACAAAGCCGAGGCGCACAGCGATTCGCTGCTGGACTCCGCTCCCCTGGCGGAAATAGAGAGCCCGGTGCAGCCCGCCCGCGACGACGGTCCCGGCGGCGAGGTACTGCAGGGCGAGTTGATCAACGACGACGGGACCGAACCCGGGGAGGAGCGGCAGGCATCATGAGCATCTTCGACTTTGCCGCAGGGACCGATCCTGCAGTGGCCGAAACAAGGGCAATCTGCTCCCGCAAAGCGTGCCGGTCCGGCGCCTCCTGGCAGCTCCTGTGGAACAACCCGAAGATCCATACCCCTGAGCGGCGCAAGATCTGGCTGGCCTGCGCAGAGCACCGGGACTGGCTGGAGGACTACCTGCAGACGCGCGGGCTGTGGAAGGAAACCCTCCCGCTCGACGCCGGTTCCCCGGACAGCGCCTGGGAGCAGGAAAGCTGAATGTACCGTTTCCTTTTTTCCAGCAAGTGGCTGGGCTATCTCCTGCTGGCCGCGATCTTTGCCACCGCCTGTGTCTTCCTGGGCCGCTGGCAGATGGACCGCCGGGCGGAGACGCTCGCCGAGATCGACCGCGTGGTGACCAACTACTCCGCCACCCCCATTCCCTTTGACCAGGCACGCGACCAGTTCACCCGCCTGGATCCGGCCAAGGAGTGGACCCAGGTGGAGCTGAAGGGCTCCTATGACGTGGCAGGCCAGCGCATTGTGCGGAACCGGCCGCTGAACGGGCAGCCCGGCTACGAGGTTGTGGTCCCGTTCCGGCTGGAGTCCGGCGAGACCGTCGTGGTGGACCGCGGCTGGCTCCCCATCGGCAACAAGAACCCCGGCAGCCCGGACTCGGTGCCGGCGCCGCCCGCCGGTGAGGTCACCGCCGTCGTGCGTTTGAAACATCCGGAACCTGAACTGCAGCGCGGAGCGCCGGAAGGCCAGCTGGCATCCATCGACCTGGCCGCCTATTCCAGGGAACTCGGCTACCCCCTGCTGACCGGCGCGTACGGTCAGCTCGCGTCCGAGACGCCGCCGGCGGCGGAGATGCCGGCCGCCTTCCCGAAGCCTTCCACCGAGGAGGGCACGCACCTTTCTTACTCGCTGCAGTGGTTCGCCTTCGGCATCCTGATGTTCGTGGGCTTCGGTTACGCCGCGCGGCAGCAGGCGCGCAACGCGGCCATCGACGCCGAGGATGACGCCCTGGATGACGGAACCGTCCATTCCGCCGCGTCCGCCCGCCGTCGTCCCTCCCCGCCGCGGAAGCGGAAGAAGCCGACGTCGGAGGAAGAGGAAGACGCGCTCCTGGACGCGCAGGGGTACTGACCGATGACCGAAAACGGCAGTGCCGGCCCCGTTGCCCTGGTGTGTTCAGTCCTTCCCTCGCCGTCGTGGTTGCGTCCGCGATGCGGCGTGCGTAATTTCCCGCGTGCTGCTCGTTCCTCGCTTTGACGCACGCTACAGAAATCACCCACGCCGCCTCGCTCGTGCCAAACAGCGACCTCAGTGGATGCGCGGATACAGCAGCAGCACATGCCTCCTCGTCGTCCAGTTCACCGCGACGGGATTCTCCAGGAAGCAGGCCGCTCTGAACGGCCCAGCCGACGGAAAACCGGAGAACTGTCCTGAAGGTGCAGGGCGCAACCGGTACATGCTCACTAGCGTCAGCGGCCGGGTGATTTGTGTAGCTTGCGTCAGAGGCGAGGAACGAGCCAGCAAGCGGCAAATCGTCCGGCCGGGGACGCGGACGCAACCAGCCGTCGTCGGAAGAGAACAGTCAGGCCAGCGTGATCAGGTCGAGGTAGTCCTCGTTCCACAGGTCCTCGACGCCGTCCGGCAGCAGCACCACACGCTCGGGATTGAGGGCTTCCACGGCGCCCTCGTCGTGGCTGACCAGGACGACGGCGCCAGTGTAGTTCCGCAGTGCGCCGAGGATTTCGGCGCGGCTGGCGGGGTCAAGGTTGTTGGTGGGTTCGTCGAGGAGGAGGACGTTGGCGCTGGAGGCCACGATGGTGGCCAGGGCCAGGCGCGTCTTCTCACCGCCGGAGAGCACGCCGGCGGGCTTGTCCACGTCGTCCCCGGAGAAGAGGAACGAGCCCAGGATGCCGCGCACCTCGGCGTCCTTCATGTCCGGCGCGGCTGAGCGCATGTTCTCCAGGACCGTCCGGTCGTGGTCCAGGGTTTCGTGTTCCTGGGCGTAGTAGCCCACCTTGAGGCCGTGGCCGGGAACGATGTCGCCCGTGTCCGGCTGGTCCACGCCGGCGAGCATCCGCAGCAGCGTGGTCTTGCCGGCGCCGTTGAGGCCCAGGATGACCACCTTGGAGCCGCGGTCGATGGCGAGGTCCACGTCGGTGAAGATTTCCAGCGATCCGTAGGACTTGCTGAGCCCTTCGGCCGTGAGCGGAGTCTTGCCGCACGGCGAGGGATCCGGGAAGCGGAGCGCTGCCACGCGGTCATGCTCGCGGACTGCCTCCAGGCCGCTGAGGAGCCGCTCGGCACGCTTGGCCATGTTCTGCGCGGCCACCGCCTTGGTGGCCTTGGCACGCATCTTGTTGGCCTGGTCCATCAGGACCTGGGCTTTCTTTTCGGCGTTGGCGCGTTCGCGCTTGCGGGCACGCTCGTCCGTTTCGCGCTGCTGCAGGTAGCGCTTCCAGCCCATGTTGTAGAAGTCGATCTGGGCGCGGTTGGCGTCCAGGTGGTACACCTTGTTGACCGTGGCCTCGAGCAGTTCGACGTCGTGGCTGATGACGATCAGGCCGCCCTGGTGGTTCTTGAGGAAGTCGCGGAGCCAGGAGATGGAGTCGGCATCCAAGTGGTTGGTGGGCTCGTCGAGGAGCATGGTTTCGGCGCCGGAGTAGAGGATGCGGGCCAGTTCCACGCGGCGCCGCTGCCCGCCGGAAAGGGTCTTGAGCGGCTGGTTCAGGATCCGCTCGGGCAGCGCAAGGTTGGAGGAGATGGCCGCCGCTTCGGCTTCAGCGGCGTAGCCGCCGCCGGAAAGGAACTCGGCTTCCAGACGGTCATAGCGTGCCATGGCTTTGCGCTGGACTTCAGCGTCCTCGCTCGCCATGTCGGCCTGTGCCTTTTTGAGCTTCCCGACGACGACGTCCAGGCCACGGGCGGACAGGATGCGGTCCCGCGCGAGCTGCTCCATGTCCGGGGTCCGCGGGTCCTGCGGCAGGTAGCCGATTTCACCGCTGCGGGTGACCTTGCCGGCCGCCGGCAGGCCCTCCCCCGCTAGGACGCGGGTCAGGGTTGTTTTCCCGGCGCCGTTACGGCCCACCAGGCCGATTTTGTCGCCCTTGTCGATGCGGAAG
Source organism: Arthrobacter sp. K410C (assembly GCF_059090105.1). Classification (NCBI taxonomy): domain Bacteria; kingdom Bacillati; phylum Actinomycetota; class Actinomycetes; order Micrococcales; family Micrococcaceae; genus Arthrobacter; species Arthrobacter sp. K410C. The sequence goes on along the minus strand of NZ_JBNHFJ010000006.1, from coordinate 135,410 downwards.
CTCACCTGGTCCATGAGGAGCCGGGCGCCGGCGCGCAGTTCGAGGTCCTGGACGGTAATCACAGCAGGTAAGGCCTTTCACAACAGGGAACGCCCCAGCCTCGGGAGGATCAGGAGGACGCGGGGCAGAATGGCCGGAGAACGGCCCGTACAAGTCTACCGCCCGGTTCAACCCGTTCGGGACCTTGCCTTGGTTGGCTGCCCTTCCGCGTTTGCCGGGCGGTTGGCTCACAGCGTTGCGGCAATGTCCTCCACTGCCTGCGTGAGTGCGGCCATCGACGCCGGGCCGCCGTGCCCCTCCTCCTCGACGATGACCAGCCGGCTTGATGCCCAGCAGCGGTGCAGCCGCCACGCGGTGACGGCGGGGCCGCTGATGTCCCGCCGGCCGTGGATCAGATGCCCGGGGATGCCGTTGAGCCGGTGCGCGCGGGCCATGATCTCCTGGCCGTCCGCCAGGAAGCCGTCATTGGCCCAGTAGTGCGTGACCAGGAGCGCGAACGTCATCCGCTCCCCCTCGTCGTCGAACCGCTGGCCTGGCAGCCAGTGGGGGTCCAGCGAAATGTGGGTCGATTCCCAGCGGTCCCAGAAGGCGGCGGCCAGCCGCGCGTCGTCGCTGTCCCGTCCCGCCAGCCGGCGGGCGTAGGCCTCGACGAGGCGTTCGCCCGGTGCCGCGTGCGCGGCCTCGGCGAAGTCCGCCCACGCTTCGGGAAAGATCCGCCCCACGTCTTCCGTGATCCAGGTGATCTCTTCCCGGCTGGTTGTCGTCACCGCCACCAGGGCGATGCCGAGGACGCGTCCGGGGTGCTCCAGCGCGTAGGCAAGGGCCAGTGTGCTGCCCCAGGATGCGCCGGTGACAATCCACCGCTCTATGCCCAGGTGCTTCCGGACCGCCTCGATGTCCTCGATCAGGGACTGGGTTGTGTTGTCGTGCAGGTGGTCGAGGTCTTCATAGGCCGCCGGAGTGCTGCGGCCGCAGCCGCGCTGGTCCAGTCCTACCGTGCGGAAGCGGCGCGGGTCGTGGCGCTTCCGGTAGCCGCCCTGGCCGAGTGAAGAACCCGGCCCGCCGTGCAGGTACAGGACAGGAATGCCGACAGGATTTCCCGTGGTTTCCCAATAGATCCGGGCGTGGGGCACGTCCACCCAGCCGCTTTCTGTCTGCATGGTTCAGTCCTGTTCCCGTCGTTCCGTCTGCCCCACACTGGGGAGATGAAGCTGTCATTTCGCCCGGCGTGGCCGTCGGGACTTCGTCCCGTCTTCGTTGCCTCGGTACTGGGCGGCGCCGTGCTGGGATCCGCAGGCGCGTGCAGTCCCTCCACCACCAGCGAGCCTCCGTGCTTCCCGCCTTCCTACTCCGTTGCTCCCGACAGTGCGAAGCCGGGAACGACCGTGACAGTCTCCGCACCCGCAGCAAAGTGTAATCCGCGCTATGGAACTGATGCCCGGATTCAGATAATCATCACCGACGCTGAAGGGGTTGAAGTCATCAATACAACAGATCCGATGACCGACGCCGGAGAGTTTTCGTATGTTTTCACGGTTCCTGCAGACATGCCTGTTGGCGAGGCCACAGTGACCGCCATGCCCTACGCGATCGACTGGTGCGATGACTCAGGCAAGAACAACAGGGCGGGCGGGGCTGCAGATCTTTTACGTGCTTCTTGCGCAACGCCTAGGGAAACTCTGACGATCACGCCCTAACTGGGCCATGTCCCGCTTGTCTCGTCTGGACTGCCTTTTATGCTACTCAAATGGGGAAAAACATAATGCGGGAAGGCCCGCTGAAGCTCAGGCCAATCTACGTTGAAATTGGAATTCGGGCCTCAATGGACCGGGTGTGGACGTTAAGCCAGGACCCGGAACTCCATCCCCGTTGGGACCTGCGTTTTTCGCGCATTGTTCCGATTGCCGGCGACGAGCAGGGGCCTGTTCGTTTTCGCTACGAGTTCAGGCTGCCGTTGCACACCATCCGCGGGACCGGGACATCTTTGGGACACCGTTATCGCAAGGATGGACAGGCAACTTCGGTGCTCAAGTTTGATACGTCGGACGCCTTGTCTCCCATCGGCGCAGGATCGGGGTACTGGCGCTACATCCCCACAGATACTGGGGTGCGGTTCATCACCGGCTACAACTACCGGCCGGGAATGGGAATGGTCGGTAGGGCCCTCGACGCCGGGCTGATCCGACCCGCTTTGGGATGGGCCACTGCCCTCAGCTTTGACCGCCTGCGGCTCTGGGCGGAGTCGGAGCTCGATCCCGGCGATGCCCGGAACCGCTGGATCATGGACGGCGCAGCGAGAGCCGGAAGTGTCTTGGGAGCCTGGATGCTGCTCCGAAAAGCCCTTCTCGCCAGGAATGCAGGCTGGGCCGTTATGGGTGCTGCAGCCCTTTTGACGCTCGCCGCTCTCCCGGCGCACCGAACAGTACCTCGAGCGCGACGTTGCCGTCGGGCGGCTCCGGATGCCCGCTCTGGACGTGCCCCATCGGCCCTGAGGGGGCTGCCGGCACCCTCGTCACAGGACATCCCCAGCGAATCAGGAATGAGGGAGGAATGGCTGTGACCTCGATTTTTCAGCTGGCACTGGGCCGGGACTTTCAGAAATTGCACCCTATGTTGCAAAAGCGCTTCGGTGTGGATGTCGACAGCGGATATGCCTGCGTAGGGCGTGGGGTTTTCTCCGAAGTCCGGCGTGGCGCATGGTGGACAATTCCCTTCCTCCGACTGGGTGCCTATCGCAACATCCTCTTTCCCGACCAAGGCCGTGACATCCCCTTCACGATCGAGAACTACCCATATATCGACGGCCTCGGCAGGCCAACGGTTACCTTCGTGAGGACCCTCGAACTGCCCCGGTCCAAGAGACGCCGCTTCGATGCCACCATGATTTACAGCCCCCAGCGTGAATCTATTGTGGATTACCTCGGAACCCACCAGCACTTGGCCACCGACCTCAACCTGGAGGTTACGGCTGACGGCTTCTTGCATCTGCAGTCCACGGCCCAGCGGTTCTACGAAGGCTTCGTGGGCTTCACCTTTCCCGCGGTCCTCACGGCACCGCAGACCTCTACGAAGGCTTCGATGATGAGCGTGGCGTTTACACCATTCAAATGCAGGTGCGGAACCCGGTAGCGGGCTTCCTCTTCGGCTACCAGGGCGAGTTCACCTGCACGTTTCCCAACCTGGCAAATGAAGAGATTCCACGGCACCTGAAGCCGCTCAGGGAAGAAAGCCGCCAATAGAGCTGGCTGACAGCCCGTCCATCAAAGCCGCGGGGCGCAAGTAAGAAGTAAAGCTGAACGGGGCATTCGCAAAAGGTTAGCTAACGTATTGCGCCGACTCCGGCGTGCAGGCGCCTTCCTCTACGTCACCTTAGGCAGGGCTGTAGCCCAGCGGCACCTACAGAGCGTAAATTCGCCGCATGGGGACACAAGAACTCTGGACAGACATCGTCAGGTGGCTCAACATCAACGCACCCGTAACTGCCAGAACCATCCGACCACCGGCACCGGAACCTCTAATTCGTCCACTTGAACCAGCCGCGCCAAACGGGTGGCCCAATGACTTGTCGATCCTGTACCGGCTCTTCGACGGCACGGAACCATCAACAGCCGGGTACATCTTCCCTCGCTACCGGCCGCTGCCCTTAGAAGAAGCCAAGAAGACCCGGCAAATGATGCTGGACATCTGGGCCCAAGTCGGCGCCCAAATGAACGAAGAATTTGAACGGCAGCAAAGCTCCCCGCTGCACCTAAACCTACGGGCGGTCAGCGAAGCCCACAGCAGGGTCCCCACGCCAGAACCCCACAAACCCTACGACCCAGCAAGTGCTGAAGCTGACCAGGCAGGTACCCGCGCCTGGATCTTTATCGCCCCATTCCTGCCCATCGCAGACAACAACGCCGGCGACTACTTGTTCGTCGATCTCAGATCAGGGAGGAAACACGGCTGCGTCAGCGAGTATTTCAAGGACGCGGCCGATTGGCGCCCGGCCATCTGGCCGTCCACTGAAATGCTGCTTCATGAGACGCTCACCAGCCTGCGCACAGGACAGGCAGTCTTTTCCTCGCGGCCCGCGGTGACAGACGGCATTCTGCATTGGGAATTGCAGTGACCGTAGCGCGCGACAGTTTCGTCCATCATTGCCCCAGCAAGAGGCAAGCGGTGTGATCCTGTGCATGATCATCAACTTTGATCTGTGTCGCTGTCGTCCTCTCCGTATCGGAACTCGTGTTGAAGGTCGTTGATCATCTTCCTGGAAAAGAACCAAGCGAGGACTGCGGCAATTCCAGCCAGGCCAGCCCACCACAGACGTTCAACGGTGGGATTCAGCAGGGCGAAGAAGATGAAGAAGACAGCAGCCCCGGTGAACCCGATAGCTTGAGCGGTCCAATAGATGGTGCCGCGTTTCACGACGGGATGAACCCAATCAGACGTCCATCCTTTGAAGCGATGGTTTATATGTCCCTCTGTTCCGGCTTGGTGCTGCCCACGGGCTCCGGTGTCCTTCGCTGGTGTCAGAACCGGTCTTCATCCTGCTTTGACGGTTCAGTTGCCCATGAAGCTGCTCGCGATGAAGCTAGCCCCGACTACTACAAACGTCAGGCCGAAGATCCGGGCGAAGACCGGTCTTGCCATGAAGGATGCGGAGTAGTCGACCCCCATGGGTTTCTCTTCCGCGACTGCTCCGGCCAGTCCTTCCGCAGAATTGTTCACGTTGATGACGAGGCACAGCCCCAGGAGCAGGCCCGCTGTACCGATTCCGCCTGACATCCATCGGGAAGCCTGGGGGATGTGCAGCAGGACCGGGATGATTCCTGCGATGAAAACGGCGATGAAGAGAATGTAGAGCGCCTTCAACGGTTGCGGCAGCCGCGAAATGAACCGGAAAATATTCATCCCTCACCCCTGATACCGAACGCGAAAGTAGTCAAGAAGGCAACGAACCAGACGCAGATCAGCACCTAGCCTGCACCAAAGACACGTGCTAGTTCCGAGGAACGTCCTCGTCTGTATTGCTATGGCCACTCTAGAAAGGCCGCGTGATGACGCGGAAGGATTTTCTCCCTCCTGGACGCTTATTGTCTAAATCTTGAGCTTCTCCACAGCGCCCAGTTGAGGGAACGGGGATGACCGGCTTTCACGCCTGTTCCCGCAACGGCAAGCGCTGGGAAGAAGACCGAGCGACCGTACGGGCACTGGCCGCCATGCTCCGCGACATCCGTTCCGAGGACACACCACCCGGCTCCGGGCCGGCCAGGTAGGGCCGGGCCCGCCTGCTCGGGCGGCCCGGCCTCCATGCCGGTCTAGGTTTCCTGGTCCTTCCGGACCTTGGAGATGGCGCGGTACGCGGTGATGGAAGCGCCGATCGCTGCCAGCGAGAGAACGAAATTCACGATCTTCAGTGGTTCCATGAGGGTTTCCTTATCGTTGAGATGAACCTAGGCTAAGAAGGAGCCCGGTGGCCGCAACGCTTGCGGTCACGACCACCGGATTTCAGTAGCTACACCTTCCTTGCTTTACGCTTACGCTTCCGAGTGCCATCTCGGGAGCGTTTGCTCGTTAAGAGCGCGTTCCGCGTGGAAAGTAGAGCGATGGCAACTGTCGCCAGGCTCACGACCGAGGTCGCGAGCTTGATCAGTTCGTCGATGCTCATGTAGCCACCTCCTTCCTGCCCCGCCGTGCGAGGCCCCCACTGTCGCAGCCGGTCGAGGGTGGGCCGTCAACCCCGAAGAGTGCACGGGCAGGGCCGCGAAATAAGGGAGCGCAGCGACCGCGTGGCCCTGCTCGGGCGCGTGGGTTGACGGGCCGGGCCCCCGGACGGCTACGATCAGTGGCCTTGTACGGAGAACACCCCGGCCACATGTAAGGCAAAAACAAGGCGTTTACAGGCCGGAGCGCAGCGCAGGACCGGTTTCTGGGTGGAGCGCAGCGGAACCCCGGGCTTGAGGGAACGGGTTATGCCCACTGGCGGGCAGGTGGAGCCCTCCGCACAGCTCAAAGCTGGGCGATTTCCAACGACCGTCGCAACAGGATGGATTTTGAAGGTAACAGACTCTGCGTTGGAGCCAGTGAGGCGGCTCAGGGTGCGTCGGCCTAGCCGAGAAGCAGCCGATGTTAACCCATGCAGTTAAGCGGGTATGAACCCGGGTTAACTTCCTGCGCGGTTAAGCTGTCCGGGCCTCAATGAGAAAGCTTGCAACCCTTCGTGCAGTTGTTGTTCCATGTCCAGCTTCACGCAGCCGCATCGCCAAGACGCCGGTGACCACGAGTAGCAGTTCCTCGGCCAGCACCTGGGCGTGGCGCCCGACAACGGGCACGGCGAATCCGGCAAGCCGGGTTTGAAATGAATTGGTGTCTGCCCGGACTGCCTCGAGGATTTCGGCAGGCATATCGGCATATTCAGCAGCAGAACCCAAAAATGCACACCAGCGCGCACCACCGGGGCTCATCATGAACTCGTCCAGTGCGTCGAAGACCGCCAGCAGCTTTCCCCGGGCTGTTGCCTGGCGCTCAACGGCCTGGTCCCATGCAGCAAGCCATGCCTTATGGCGCCTGTTCAAAGCGGCTGCGACCAGCGCTTCCTTACTTGGGTAACCACGGTAAAGCGTGGCCGCCGATACCCCGGCCCTGTCAAGGATTACGTCAACCGGCGTAGCGGCGATTCCGTGGGTGAAGAAGAGCTCCTCCGCGGCATCGAGCAGCTTTTCCTCAGTTTTTGAGCGGATTCCCATAGAAATAGCCTAGGCTATAAAAATGAAACGTGCGTTTTCGTTTGTGCTTGCCGGCGATGGCCTGTTGCTCACCGCGGGCACTAGCTTGATCGCGGCGACCTATGGTCTGATCCGAATGGCTTACGGCCTCTTTCTTCCGGACGTGCAAGCCCAACTTTCCTTCGACGCGGCCGCGGCGGGCCTGATTTCATCCGGCGCATCCCTGTCCTACTGCGTGGGTGCACTAATTGGCTTAGTGGCGGGTGCGGCCCACCCGCGCCGACTGGTCATCGCGGCGGGTCTCTGTGCCGGCATTGGATCCGCGGGCATGGCCGCAGCGATGCAGCCAGTTGTCTTTGCCGCCTTCGCAATCCTCAGTTCCACCGGCGCCGGTCTTGCATCACCTGCCCTCGTGGCCATCATCGGACGCAACGTTCGAAGAAGGGACAACGATCGCGCACAATCAATTGTGAACGCAGGCACCGGTCCCGGACTGATCATCGCCGGGGTGCTGGCGCTGGTACTTCTCCCTAACTGGCGCCTCCCCTGGTTCGTCACAGCCGGCTTCACAATCATCATTGCCGCCCTGGTTCTAAGGCTTGATAGAGCACGCAGCCACCGCTTAATTGACGACAGTAGGCTTCCGCCTAAATCGTGGTTCGGCGCACATGGCCACATCATCGCCGCTGCACTCTTGATGGGTGCCGGCTCGGCTGCCGTATGGACCTTTGGACGAGCCCATCTGGTGGAATCAGGTGCCAGTGAGCCTGTTTCGATAGGAGCGTGGATAGCCCTTGGCATCGGGGGAACAGCAGTAATCGCTACTGCACGATGGATGAGCCATTTCCGGCCACCGGCCGCGTGGGGACTCAGTGCTTCCGTTGTTGCTGGTGCTACTGTGATGCTGGGAATGGCTCCCGGCTTTACCGCCCTGGCACTACTCGCCTGTGTTGCTTTTGGGTGGGGCTATACCGCCGCCACGGGCGCGCTTATCGCCTGGACGCTGGAACGCGACTTCGATCGTGCTGCAACGGGCACATCCCTGCTTTTTGTCGCCCTGGTCTTGGGGCAGGCGCTCGGCGCCACGGCCGCAGGTGCAGTTGCCGCTGCCTGGGGGCAGGCTGCCGCTTTTGTACTGGCAGCCGTAGTATCCGTGCTGGCAGTGGCCGTCCCGTATCGGCCTCAAACCGTGAACACAACGCCCCAACCCGAACAACGAAAGAGGCCGGACTCATATCCTTCTTCAAAGGGGCTCTGACTCCTTGAGGCATCGGACTTTGAGTGACATCGCCAAGGGTGACGAACCAAAGTCAGGAATGTCGGAGGGTCCCCAGCAGTGACTCCCGACCAACTCCTCATCTGTCCACACTGGGGGCCAATTCGGTTACCCACGGCTGAATCAGGGAGCCCGTTGAGGTAGCTCCCCTGGCCGCCGGAGCGGTGGATAATCTCCGACGCAGGACTACTTTGACGGCCGGCTCGACCTTAACGCGCACCTGATCAAGGACGTCATCAGCATCTACGTGGTGCGGGTGTCCGGGGAGTCCATGGAGGGCGCCGGGATCAGCGACGGGGACGAGCTAATCGTGAACCGGGCACTGGAGCCAAATAACGGGTATGTGGTCGTCGCGGTCCTGGACGGGGAGCTGACAATCAAGCGGCTGCGCATCACCACCACGGGCGTGGTGCTGCAAGCGGAGAACCCTGCCTACCCGGACATAGAAGTGCCGGTCCTGTCCGACCTGACTATTTGGGGCGTCGCAACCCGATACCCCACCACGTTTAGGACCGGGCAATGTCTAAGCCGGCGTTGATGCGGCACATGCCGCAGATCGCGCACGTGGACGTGAACTGTTTCTACGCCTCCGCAGAGCGGGCGTTTGACCCTTCCCTGGAAGGCAAGCCGGTGATCGTGCTGTCCAACAATGACGGGTGCGCGGTCACCCGCTCCCCCGAGGCCAAGGCCCTGGGCATCGCGATGGGTGAGCCGTGGTTCAAGCTCGCCCCGCGGGCGAAGGAATGGGGCCTCGTCGCGCTTTCCAGCAACTACGAGCTGTACGGCGATATTAGCTCCCGCGTGATGGAGCTGCTGGGCCGGTACTCGGCCTGGCTGGAGGTCTACAGCATTGACGAGGCCTTCCTCGTCGTCAAAGGGTCCCCTGCTGAGCTTTTGGCGATGGGCCGGTCGATGAAAGCGGCCGTCCGGCGGAACGTCGGCGTGCCGGTCTGCGTCGGGATCGCGCCGACCAAGACGCTGGCGAAGCTGGCCAACAAGTGGGCGAAGAACAACAAGGCCTTTGCGGGGGTGTGCCACTGCGACTCCGTCCCGGCTACCGAGCGGGATGCGTTGCTGGGCCGGCTGTCCGTTGAGGAAGTTTGGGGCATCGCCAGGCGGCTGACCAGGCGGCTGAACGTGATGGGCATCTTCACCATCGCTGATCTGGTCCGGGCCGATCCGGTGGCGATTCGGGACAAATTCAATGTCGTGGTGATGCGTACCGTCCTGGAACTGCAGGGAACCCCCTGTATCCCCATGGAAGAGGAACGGATCGGGCGGGACCAGCTGATCTTCTCCCGCTCGTTCGCCAAACCCATCACCACCGCCGCTGGGATTCGGCAGGTGATGAGTGTGTATGGGCAGCAGGCCTCGGCGTGGCTGGCTAAACACGGGCTGCAGGCCAAGGTCCTGACCGCGTTCGCCGGAACCTCGCACTTCAACCCCAAAGACACCTCGTACCCGTCGGTGTGTGTGCCGTTGCCGATGCCCACCGCTGACCCGGTGATCCTGACCAAAGCCGGCCACGCGCTGCTGCCCCGGATTGTCGAAGGCGTCCGGTACGCCAGGGCGGGAATCATGGTCACCGACCTGCGCCCCAGCGGCAACCAGGCCCCCCTGTCCCTGTTCGAGAACCCTGGACGGGACGCTTGCTGACATATGCTCGGTCCATAGCGCGCCCTGGATCTGCTGCGACCCCAAGCCGGTAGTGAAAGGACTGCAATACTCTGACGATGGCCGTCTACTTTGAGTGCACAACGCGGACCGAGATGCAGCCACCCGACTACTTCGTCGATGAACAGGTCAAGGGCCCGTTTCGCCGGTTCCGGCATGTCCATGAGTTCTACGGGGACTCGGCGGGGACCACGATGGTGGATCGTATCGAGTTCGGAAGCGCCGTTCGGAGTTATAGGACGGTTCGTAGAGAAACTGGTGCTAGCCCGCTATCTCCGGAGACTGATTGAGACTCGAAACCAGCATCTGGCAGGTAACTTGGCTTTTCGATAAACCCGTCTCAAGGTCCGAACCTTTAGCGGTCATCAATTTCTACCTTCGATTCCTCACAGTGGACCTAATCTCGCCGAATGCCCGCTACGCTTTTCGAACAGCGCAGCCTCCATGTAGAGGAACGGAACGATGGGCGGAATTGAAGGTCTTATGGCGGAGTCCAACGAACGTTGGGCTAAGGCCGACAGGAGGGCCCAGGGGTTGGCGGACAACGGCCTGGGGGAAGCCGTGAAGAACTACTACATCCGCTTCGTGCCAGCCGGAGTGGTCATCCTGGCTGGAATCGGCACGGTAGGCGCGGTCTTGGCGTTCCAAGGCTCTTTTGCCGACTGGCCGTCCTACCTACTGTTTGGCGTCATGCTCGCCGGGCTGGGCCTCCTCGTCGGAGGCCTTGTCTACAACTCGAAGAAGGTAGTGCCAGCCGCCGAGTACGGAAAGGTCGACGTGACGCTTTCACTGACGGGCGAGGAACGAAAGCAAATTCGCCGCCAAATAGCGGGCAAGTCAGCAATCATTCCGGAGCAAGTTACGGTAACCCGTGGCGCCGCCGTACAAATGCGAAAGGCCATCGCGACACAATTGCTCCTAATGCCGTTCTATCCCCTGCTCTTCATCCCCCAAGCTGTCCGTCAGGTCCAGCGTGATGAACCATTCGGATGGGTCTTTGCAGCTTTCATCTGCGTCTTGATGGTGGGGATTGTGTTTCTCCTACGCGATTTCCGGCGCGCGGGTGGGTTCCTCGCACGGACAGTGGAACAATCCTTCCCGAGGACGCGATAGGGGAACCATCAGCGGGACTGTCGGCAGACGCTCGCCTAACCGACGCATCCCGACTCCGGTAGGCTGCGGCCGCCCCCGTCTACGATGAGGCGAAACCGACCCCTAGGACGACGAAAAATACTCCAGCGATCATGTGCATGAACCCCATCCCCTTAATCGTTGCCACGTCAGCGAAGGTAAAGCCCTCTGGTTGGATTCCGTGACTTTCCTTGTAGATCCTTGACCAGGTGCTTGCCGTGTCGTTGATGTCACGGAAGACGTACAGCCCGAACAGGAGCGAGAAAATCCCCGCACCACTGACTCCAATAGCCACGGCCCAGTTCATTCGTGTTGCGGCACCGATAACGAAGCCCGTAAAGAACATGGCGTAGAAGCACCAATAGAAGGTCCTTGCTGGTTGAGGCAATTCTGTCAGGAGTCTCTTGAACCCACGAATAGTCTTGATGATGCTCCTTCCTTCGGTTTACTGGCTCCAAGGACAGTTTGGTTCCCCCAATCACACTGATGCCCCAGGGTTCGAACGGTCTGCGGGACGATTGAGGTGTGACCCCTAGGTTGAAGTGATGTCCGCCGCGTCCTGCCCATGATTCGGTCTACTGAGGATCCTCCGGCCGCTGCGGTGAACGCTCGGGCGGCGTTTGTCGGGTTTCTTTTCGCTTTGAAAGCCATTCCTGACGGTACTGATCCGTCATTATTGCCTGATTTCCTCCCCATTCAGCTCCAAAGTATCCGCCGAGAATGATGCAGATCATCAGAAGAGCCGCGCCGGCAGACTGCGGGCCGAGAAGCCAGGTAGAACCGAGAGTCACCCCGGCAATGATCAGTAAAGAGACGAGTATCTTCCGAAGCACTTTCACCGACGCAGCCCTCAATTCCCTTGCGATACCGGGAGTCTACGACCGTAGGCCCGACCCGAGTAGACCCTTAAGAGGCTGCCCCATCCGCCATTCCTTTACGCTCCCGTATTGAACCCGCTACGAGACAGTCTTTGTTGGGTCGATCGACTGGCAGTCCGCAAGGCGGCTTAGGGCAGTGCTCCAACAGATGATGAGGCTGCCTGGGCCAGTTCATCGACCGGTGTTCTTTTCCTCCGCAATCTACAAAGAAGGAATCATAGGGTTTCAAAGGTGCTTTGTTATGACGCTGAAGAAAGCCTCGTAGTCAGCTCGAAGAAACTTGGGGACACGTCGTTTCGATTCAAAAAGGTCGCGCTGCCCATCTCTAAGAGCGTCCTGACGGACCTGGATCATGCCAATCAAGGCCTTGCGCTTTTCGAGGTCGTCCATGGTGACGACGTCTTTATACGCTGCCGCGAGCACATCAGCAGCATCCGGAATGAACAGATAGTCCAGTCCGGTCGGCAGAACTTGCTGACACAGATCAACGCCGAACCTGAAGTCGATGTCGCTAAAGTCCACACCGGAGAAATCATTGCCCTCAATCCTGTTGGCTCGTTCACCGTAGATGGATGCATCGGGACCAGTTCGGCCCCAGATCTGTGTTGAACCCATTCGACCGCTGAATTCACAGCCGATAAGGTCCCCGGCTGACAGCCTGAATCGGCTGCTCTGGATGCGTCGGAACGTGCAGTTAATAAACCGCGCCCTACCAACACCCGTACTGGCCGGAAATTTACTGCCATCAAAGCTGCAGTTGATGTATTCGGACAGAACCTTCCCTTCGCCGAAGCTTAGAGAGCCCAGGCGGAGCCGCTGAAAATTGCAGTTCTCAAATCTTGAGCCATGAGAGCCGAAACTCTTCAGCCCCAAAGCTGAGTAGTCGACGCCCTTGACGTACTCGTGATCGACGAACAGGTCGCCGTCGGGAGGAAGCCCGACATACCCCTTGGAACGAATGTTCACTTCGAAACGGTCCGTGCTCATCACGGAATTTTACGACACGGGCCTGCTGGGCTCCGTTAGCCGGTCCGTCTGGGAACCATCAGCGGGACTGTCGGCAGACGATCCTGTACTGCAGCAACCCGTGCGTTTCCGGGGGCATTAGCAAGGATCAAGTTCCCGTCGCTCGGTACGGACCATCGCGTAGCTAACGGTACGGAGCGTAGTGGAGGTTCTGAGTGCGCCGGGTGCGCACGCCGTCGCTATGCGGTCCGCTGACAACGTCGCCGTCAAGGGTTAGGAGTTGTGTAAAGCGACGTGTGCTGTGAACAACGCCGCCCCGAATGACTAACTGCTCTATCACTTTCCACGCTTCTACGATGCCGTCGGATATGTAATCACCCCCGAAGGTCCACCAGCCCAGGTGGGCACTGTCGATCACGACGAGGTAACCGCTGATGATGTGGACCTTGAGTGGCATTGCCCCGGAACGCCGTGGCCGCACAGTGAGGCTCCGGTCGAACTCAGGCTGATCCGTTGCCACATTCACCTCGCCATCGCTGCCCACCAGTGCTATAAGTCGGGCCGCGAAAACGTCTCCGGCACTGGGAGCCAGCAAGAACCTTTTTTGATAACTCTCAAGCACAGCAATCGCCTCATCGAGATCGGAGTCCCAGTCAAACTCCCACCGTCGAGCGTATACAAACGGATAGGAGCCAGGTGAGATTGCGACTACGAGCCATTGCTCACCGATCGCCGAGAAGTCGCCGACCCGAAAGCTGGGTAGTCGATGTGTATCCGGGGCAATCAGTTCTTCCATAACGGCATTACCGAAGAGTTGCCGTGCCCGGAGCATCAGGCGATTGAATGCTGCAAGGTGGGCATCAGGAATGGGAGGCACACGCCCATTCTTACCCACGCCCTGACTATCTACATCGGAGCGCTCGCGCCGTTCGCGCCACCATGCCCCTCGGCCGGTCCGCTTGGGAACCTTCAACGGAACACTCTCCATTGTGAGGGTGGCGTAGCTTCACCTTCTGCAGCACTCCTGTGGAGCCCAGCCGGAGTCTATATTGATGGCATGGAGTCCCACGGAGCCAAGCGGAAAAAGGGTCGTTTGAGCAAATGGGCCACCATGCCCGAGGGCTGGATGGGCGCCGAGTCTCAACAGCTTTCACCGTTGACGCTCCTGCTGGTTCTCATAGGCCCAGGCTTCCTCGCATTCGGCTTTGTTCAGACCTTTTTCGGAACCTGGGCAGGTCTCGTTGCTTTTCTAAGCTTGGAACTGGCTGTGCTTGCGATGGTCCGGCGTGATTACGCCCGAAAGAAAGCGGAAGAAGCCCCCCAGGCTGACACTCCAAGCAAGGGGCCCCGTGATCGGGAAGGTCCTCATGATTAGCGGGCAACTAGGCTTAGCACTCATGTTGATAGGCCTAGCTCTGACTTTCCCCATAACTATCTTCGAGTCGCGCTACCCGCGTCAGAAAGCGAAGTCGTGGGGTTCGCGGCGGATCGCGCTAATGACCTTGGGCTTCACAGGGGTCTTGCTGTCGTTATTTGCAAGCGCAGCAATGTTTTTGACCGCCAGATCCGGGGGATACGACCCCTGATCGATATGCCGGCCGGCTCCGAGGCCGTCCCGATGCTGGCCCTGACCTGGCGAGCCGGCATGTCGCCGCGTGGTATGAACATTTACTTGGCCGCCGCAGCCGGCCAGAAACGGGCATCATGATGATGTTAGATGCGTTGACGAAGAGTCGAACTGGCAACCCTCTGCGAAACAGTCTCAAGCCCTTACCGCCCGTGGGGTGAGGATCAAGCCATCGATGACGCACGGGCGAAATGATTTCTCGTTACCCTGGGCTGGTGGTTGGTCCAGAGTGGCGTTCCGGTGACGGCGATTAATCTCTTTCACTGTCATAGCGGCCTGAACAAGCCAACCGATCCCAACGATCACCGCTAAGACGGCCGGCCATCCTGACCAGCCGAACAAACCTATTGCGAGCCAGACAATTCCGAATACAACCCAAACGTTTTTCAGCCACTTAAGATCGGCGGTTGAGCGCTTCGGAAAGCGCATTGAAGCCTTTATCCTGGCGACCAACGTCTCCCACATAGGACTTCCTTCAGTCCATCCACCTTTACACACATTGTGTTCGTGAGCATACGGTGCCTAGAGAGCAACGGAAAGATCCACCAGATCGCAACTGACAGCACCCTTTTCCAGGATGCTGTCAGAGAACCTGGACCGGACAGATGCGCCGGCGGGGGCGGGCACCATGACGCTGATGAAATTCAGCGCATCAGGTACGTGGACCACCTAATTCTCGAACCGCCACCGCGACGCTGAAGTTTTTAGCGGTGATCCAGCGAATCGGTTTCAGTAGCAGTGTGGCCTCTTTCGGCTTGCCTAGCGGCAAGGATGCCATCTCGGGTCGCCGCCCGGATAACTCCATGGAGAACGTAAAAAAATATGGCCGCAAATACGACCGCCAGAATGATGTCCATCGTTACCCCCAATGGTTTAGCTGTCCAGAATGAACTTTGCCAGCCTACTTCAGCCGTACAGCTCGCGATCTCGTTAGCGTCGCAAGTGGAAGCTCTAGGCGTACCGACCGTGGAACCTCCAGCTTAGATTGCCGCGGTAAAGGCGATCCCCATGCCGATGAGAATCACAACTCCCCCAAAAACGGCCATACCGATACTCCAAAACCTCCGGACCACCTCAGATGTTTTGTCCGTCTTGAACCCACGAAGGCTATCCATCAGCGACATGGCGAACCAGTTGCGCCCTAGAATGATCAATCCGCCAGCGATAAGACACATGGCGGCAATCACGTAGCTCTCTAAGTGTGGGCTCATTCTCCAGGCAACCTGCCACCGGACAGCCCATAAATTAGAAGCCCAGCACCAAGAATCAAGACGACTCCCGCAAACACACGCTTATAGCGGACCTGGCCTCGCATGTACCGTCCTACGTCCTTGTCCGGGTGCTTCCGAACGTAGCCTCTAGCAAGCGAGCCTTCGATCAGGCGGCCAAGCAGCAATATTGCAACGCCTCCAATGATCAAGAAAAGTCCGAGCAGCGCTGTCTCCGACACTTGGCGCCTCCTGGGCTTGTACCAATTTACTGGTCACACATTGAACCCATATGCCTTGGGAAGTGCTCCAGACGTTGTGATAATCCCGCAAGGAAAGCGTCCCGTAAGCCGGTCCTGCCTCGGATCACTAGCGATATAAGACAGCCGCTGGACCAACGGGCAGGGCCGTGCAGACGGCTTTGGACATTCGCGCAGACGACTCCTGAAACTGACACGAGTTTTCCGCAGCGTCATGAGCAAAAGCCCTGCAAATATCCCGCCGAAAAAACTGCCCGCTGAAGGTGGCCCAAGCGCTACAGTTCGCGCCATGACAGCACTACATATCGGCTACGCCCGCGTATCAACCGCCGAACAGGAACTCACCGCGCAAATCAACGCTCTCCGCGCCCTTGGCGTCGAGGACGAGCAAATCTTCGTCGATCACGGATACACCGGCACCAACAGGGCCCGCCCCGGACTGCGGGAAGCCCTGGCGGCATGCAGGAAAGGAGACACCTTCGTCATTACCAAGTTTGACCGGCTCGCCCGCTCCCTTCCTGATGCACGCGACATCGTGGAGGAACTCACCCGGCGCCAGGTAAAGCTGAGCATTGGCGGCAGCATCCACGACCCCAATGACCCTGTTGGCCGGCTGCTCTTCAACATGCTGGCCATGGTGGCCGAATTCGAATCGGACCTGATCAGGGCCCGAATCAGGGAAGGAATGCAGATCGCCAAAGCCAAGGGGCGCCTGCGGGGCAGGAAGCGCAAGCTCTCCCCCGCCAGGAAAAGCTCCTTGTCGACACTTACCGGCGCGGCCAGCACACGACGGCTGAAATCGCGGCACTGTTCAATGTCGCCCGGTCCACCGTGTACCGCACTATCCAGCGCACGCCAGTAGAACCTGAACCGCCGGAAATCAGACGTATCAGGCGGTTCCCGGCTCCCAGCCAGGAGACGGGGGCCAAGAGAAAGGGCACGACGAAACCGTCAATGGCCTAACCCTGCGTTGGCAGCACCAGCATGTAGCCCGCCGGCAGGTCGGAACTCCAGCGCCGCGGCTCGCGGATCACGAACTGCGTGGCCAGCTGTTCGGGCGTGAGCAGGCTGTTCGGGACCGGCGAAGGACCCCACCGCTCGCTGCCGTGCGGGTACAGCGGATCGAGGACGCGGACACCGGTGACCGTGAACTCCGGGAACACTGCCGGGTCGCCCACCGCTTCAAACCCGCTCATGACCCACGCGTGCCGGCCGCTCCACATCACAAGCCCCACCGGGCGGCCGGTTTCCGCGATGGCCCGGGCAGCCGTCCGCAGCGCGTCCTGATACCCAGGCACACTCACCACTGAATACGGCCCCATGCCCACCTCGGTCAACACCTGCGCCCATCCCCGCGGGTTCGCCCCGTTGAATGAGTTGGACGACCGCGCCCGTGCCATCTCCCACAGCTCCCCCTGGTGGGCGGAAGCGCTCCAGGTGCCGCCGCCAGTGTCATCCATCAGGTTGTGCGCCATCTGGATGCTCGCCGCAACGCACCAGTCAAAGGTGTACTGCGGCACGAAGTCCCCCTCCTGGTACAGGTTGAGGACAAACGGCTGCGGCACCGGGACCGGTGCGGGAGCCTGCGTGGGCGCAGGAGCCGGGGCAGCTGGCGGCGCCGCGGCGGGTTCCGGCGTGGCCGGAGGAGCAGAGGAAGCCGGTGCCGTTTGCGGCGCGGAATTTTCGTTAAGGCCGACGGCGGGCGCACAGCCAGCGAGGACGGTCACCAGGGCAACCAGCCAGGCAATCAGACGGTATCGGGCACCAGTCATGGTCGAACCAGTCTAGCGCGGCAGGGCCCCTCCAGACCTCAGAACGCGTAGCGGATCCGGCAGTACGGCGCGATCCTCTCAATCAGCGCCGTCAGCTGCCGGACGTACCCGGCCTTGGCTCCGGAACGGTACCGCACGTTGCTGAAGCCGTTGGAGGAGACCTTGGACTCCTGCAGGTCCGGACGCCACAGCACCTTCTCGGCCTGCGGATGCCACCCCAGGTTGACCTCATGGAGCCCCTCGTTGTGCGTCAGGAAAATGACTTCCGCCGCAAGCTGCGCCTTCGCGGCATCCGTCAGTGTGGCGTCGAGTTGGCGCAGCAGCTCCTCCCAGTCGCTGAGCCAGGTGTCTGTGACGATAACGGGAGAGAAATTCACGTGCACCTCGTAGCCGGCGTCCACAAAGTCGTTGATCGCGGCCATGCGTTCGGCCACCGGCGAGGTCCGGACGTCCACCGACTTGGCCAGATCCGCCGGCATCAGGGAAAAGCGGACCCGCGTGTGTCCGCCGTGGTCCCAGCCAAGCATCGCCGGGTTCACGTACTTGGTGGCAAAGGACAGTTTGGCGGTGGGCAGGTCCCGGAACAGCGAGACGAGGTCCTCCACGTTGTCGCTGATCAGCGCGTCCACGGAACAGTCGCTGTTCTCCCCGATGTCGTACACCCAGAGCTCGGGATCGCACTGATTTGGCTCCAGTTTGATGCCCTGACGGAGGACATGCCGCTCAAGCGCGCCCGCGATCTGGTCGATGTTGGCGAACACGGTGACGGGGTTGCTGTACCCCTTGTGCCGGGGCACGTAGCAGTAGGCGCAGGCCATGGCGCAGCCGTTCGCGGTGGAGGGTGCGATGAAATCGGCGGACCGGCCGTTCGGCTTCACGGTCAGCGCCTTCTTGACGCCCAGCACCAGCGCCTCGGTTTTGATCCGGGACCAGCGCGGGACGTTTGTTTCATCGCCGTGAAGTTCCGGAATGTTCCAGTGGTTTTCCACCGGCACGACGTCGGCTTCCGGCCAGCGCGCGACGATCTCCTTGCCGCGGGGCAGCTCCAGCGCCGCGGGCTGGGCAAAGATGCGCCGGATCTGCAGCAGCCGGTTGAAGTCCATGACTCCATTGTCCCAAGGCGTCTCGTGCCACCCGGGCCGTTAAGCCCAGGGCATCACGTCTCACGGGACGAGCCGGACGTCCTCCCCGCGGAAGCCAACGCGGAAGCCATGGTCACGCACCGCCACGTCCCGGAGTACGAGTCCCTGCGGCAGCCCTTCTACCTCATGCTCGATGGTCACGAGCCTGCGAACGACGGCGGCAGTGGCGTCCGAGAGAAAGCCAGGCCCGCCGAAGTCGATCGAACGCGGCTCGACAACAAGCTTCCCAGCCTCCACTTCAACAGTGCCGGTGGCTGTGACGCGCAGTTCCCGGCCGAACGCCTCAACGGTGCGGACCACCCTGGCCTCGCCGCCACCGGCTGCCCCGACCACTGCCCGGTTTCCGAGTTCGCCGGCGACGACGTCGAACGGCACGGTGGCCTCAACGGCAAGGCGTGCAGCAGTCAGCCCGTCCGGGCCCGAGACAACGTCCTGTCCGGTGGCCCGGACGTCGCGGAGCAGTGAGCCTCCCGCAGCAACCGACCCCGCATCAAGCACCACGTCGGAAAGCCACACCTCACCGTCAGGCAGCTCTTCGGGAGGGGCCGTGCCTGCCGGGCTTTCAGTGCCAGGGACCGGTGACGGCCCCTGCCCAGGCCTTCCGGCCGGGTCACTGACAGCCCACCAGAAAACCGCGGCTGCGATACCCAGGACAACCAGCATCCCGGCCGCACCGATCAGCCACTCCCTTATCCGCGTCCACCCCATGAAGCCATTGTGGCAGTTGGACAAGTCCCTCAGCCTCCGCTCCCCCGTTTAGTAGGGCACCTACAAAATGGCCCCGGTTCCGTCCCGGTAGCGTCGGCAGTACATTAGATTCCGCTTGTACAACCCCGACAGGACCCCCAATGAGCAACACCAAAACCACCGCCACAAACACCCAACAGGCAGGCCGCCGCCGCTGGAACGCCACGGACCTCGGCCTGATCGCCGTCTTCGCCGCCCTGGTGGCTGCCTCGGCGCTGGTCCCCGGCCTTGCCGTCAACGGCTTCGGCGTCCCCATCACCTTCCAGACGCTCGCCGTCATGCTGACTGGCCTGGTGCTCGGCCCCGGACGGGGCTTCGCCGCCGTCGGGCTCTATGTCTTCCTGGGCCTCGCGGGCCTGCCCATCTTCAGCCAGGGACGCAGCGGCCTGGGCATCCTCGCCGGCCCGTCCGCCGGTTACATCATTGCCTTCCCCATCGCCGCAGGACTTGTGGGATGGCTGGCCACGGTGGTCATCCGCCGGACCATCAAGGCCCGTGCCCTGTGGCTGTTCCTCTCCGCAACGGTCACCAGCGTGGTGGTAGTGCACTCGCTGGGCATCGCCGGCATCGTGCTGAACACCAAGGCAACCTGGGGCCAGGCCTTCCTGGGCGACGTTGTGTTCTACCCAGGCGACATCATCAAGAACGTCCTGGCTGCGCTCATCGCCGTCGCCCTGCACCGTGCCTTCCCGGACATCCTGGTCCGCCGGGTCAAGCGGACCGTCCCGCAGCCCGCACAAGCCTAGGACCCTGCCCATGCCCAACGTGACCTTTGACCAGGCAGCCGTAACCGTTCCGGTGGACCACCTCCCGGAACCCAAGGTCCTCCTGGACGGCGTGAACCTGCAACTGACGGAGCAACGGGTGGGCGTCATCGGTGCCAACGGTTCCGGAAAGTCCACCCTCCTGCGCCTGGTCAACGGGCTCGTCCAGCCCAGTTCCGGCCACGTGCTGGTGGACGGAGCGGACACGGTCCGCTCCGTCCGGGCCGTGCGCCGCACCGTCGGGTTCGTCTTCACCGATCCGCTCTCCCAGCTGGTCATGCCCACCGGCCGGGAGGACGTGGAGCTGTCCCTGCGCCGGTCCGTGAAGAACGGCGCTGAACGGCGCAGGCTGGCGGAAAACGCCCTGAACCGGCTGGGCCTGCTGCACCTGGCGGACCAAAGCATCTACGAACTGTCCGGCGGCGAGCGGCAGCTGATGGCCCTCGCCGCCGTCCTCGCCGTCGAGCCCGCCGTGCTGGTCCTGGACGAACCGTCCACCCTGCTGGACCTGCGCAACCGGGAACTGCTGCGCCGGACCCTGGCCGGCCTGGACCAGCAGGTCATCATGTCCACCCATGACCTGGACATGGCCCTGGACATGGACCGCGTCCTGGTCATCGACCAGGGCAAGGTAGTGTTCGACGGCGCCGCCGCCCCCGCCGTGGCCGCCTACCGGGCGCTCTGCCTGGCAAGCCTGGACACGCAGGAAGCGCAGCCGTGAGGGGACACGGCTTCCTGCTCGCCAATTACGTCCCGGGGCACTCCCTGGTTCACCGGGCGCCGCTGGTCTTGAAGTTCCTCCTGGTGTTCGCCTGCGGCCTGGCATCGTTCGTGACAGTGGACTGGCGGATGTCGCTGGCGATGCTCGGCGCACTCTGCGGCCTCTTCCTGCTGACCGGTGCGGGCCTGAAGCGGCTGTGGGCTGCCGTCCGCCCGCTCGTTGCAGTACTGCTGGTCATCGGCCTGTTCCAGTGGTGGCAGCTGGGCGCCCCGACGGCGGGCAGGATCGTCCTGAACATCCTTGTCTGCGTGGTGGCCGCATCCTTGCTGACCGCCACCACCCCCGTCCACAAACTCCTGGACGGCGTGGTCAAGGCGGCAG
The DNA here is from genome assembly GCF_059090105.1 of Arthrobacter sp. K410C. Taxonomy (NCBI): domain Bacteria; kingdom Bacillati; phylum Actinomycetota; class Actinomycetes; order Micrococcales; family Micrococcaceae; genus Arthrobacter; species Arthrobacter sp. K410C. The sequence goes on along the minus strand of NZ_JBNHFJ010000006.1, from coordinate 114,153 downwards.
GCCCCTTCAAAAGGTTCGGGGCCGATCCGGAACGCTTCGCCCTGACCATCGGGATCATGCTGCGGAGCATCCCCTACATTGCCGGGACCTTCGCCGACGTCCAGGATTCCGCCCGGGCCCGGGGCTTGGAACGGAATCCGCGCGCCCTGGTCCTGCCGGTGTTCATCACCTCGGTGGCGTTCGCGCGCCAGACGGGTGAGGCCCTCGCCGCCCGCGGACTGGGCGAAGCCGACGACGAGACCGACGACTGAGGCGTCCGCGCAGGTATCCGGGGCCTAGCCGTCCTGGAGCTGCCGGTACTCCAGCAGGGCGGCCGTGCCCATCCCGCCGGCGCTGCTGATCATGGCCAAGGCCAGGCTGGCCGGAGCCCCCGCCCGGCGGGCCTGCGCCAGGAGGCGTGTCACCAGGACGGCGCCGGATGCCCCGTACGCATGGCCCAAGGCCAGCGCACCGCCGTCGGTGTTTGCCCGTTCCGGCGCGATGCCCAGCTGGTCCAGGCAGGCGAGGGTCTGGGATGCAAACGCCTCGTTGAATTCCACGAAGTCAAGCTCATCGGCACTCCGGCCGGCCCCGGCCAGGGCGTCGCGGGCCGCTGCGGCCGCTCCCACGCCCAGGATTTCGGGATGTACGCCGGCGGTGCCGGTGCCGAGCACCACGAGGCCGTCGGCTGCCCCCATTGTCCGTGCCCGTTCAAGGGACGTGATCACGACGGCGGACGCGGCGTCGGCGTCGAAGCAGGAGTTTCCGGCGGTGACGGTTCCGCCGTCGACAAAGACGGCCGGGAACCTCGCCATCACCGCGGGAGTCAGGCCGCGGCGGGGGCCATCGTCTGCGGACACAGTCCCGGAGCCCGTCTCCAGGGCGACCAGTTCGCCGTCGAAATGCCCTGCATCCGCGGCAGAAAGCGCGCGGCGGTGGCTTGCCAGCGCGAAGGTGTCCTGGCGCTCCCGGCTGATCCCGAACCGTTGGGCCACTGTCTCGGCAGCCGGACCCATGTCCGGATCGCCGAAATCCGCCGGCACAAACTGGGCACGTCGGTAGAAGTCGGCGCCGCCGTCGTCCGTCCGGTGGGCACGCAGGGGCGCCGTACTGGTGCTTTCCACTCCCCCGGCAAGGAAAAGGGGGCTGCCGCCGGCTGCCACCAGCCGGGCAGCGAGGACGATGGCGTCCAGGCCCGAACCGCATTGGCGGTCAACGGTGATGCCCGGAACACTGACCGGGAGGCCCGCCTCCAGCAGTGCCAGGCGTGCCACGTTCCCGCCGCCGCCCACCGCGTTTCCGATGAGCACATCGTCAACGGCTGCCGGTTCCGTACGGGTTTCGGCCAGCAGTTCCCGGAGCACGGGTGCCAGCAGTTGGTGTGCCCGCAGCCTGCCCAGCGCCCCGTTGGTGCGGCATACCGGGGTCCGCCTGCCGGCGATGATCACCGGCTGCCGGTCCGCCGGCAACAGCTCAGCCGCCAAGGTTCCGCACCCGCCGGTCGTTCGTGTGGATCCAGTCCAGCAGCATGTTGCGGCTGATCTTACCGGCGCCGGTCACGGGAAGTTCCGAGAGGACGAAGTACTGCAGCGGCCGCTTGTCCCGGGGCAGGATCACCTCCAGGCCCGCGCGCAGCTGCGCCGCCGTGATCCCGCCGGCGGACGGAACGATGCCCGCCACCACGCGCTGGCCGCGGAGATCGTCCGGCATGCCGGCAGCCACCGCCGCGGCCACCCCGGGCACGGCCGCGAGGGCCAGCTCCACCTCATGCGGATAGACGTTCTTGCCCGAGCTGAGGATCATGTCCGCGCGGCGGCCCAGGATGTGCAGTTCCCCTGCCTCCAGGTAGCCCTGGTCCCCCACGGTGAACCAGTCGCCGAAGGACCGCAGGGCCTGCCCGTCGTCCCCCCATAGGTAGCCGTCGCTGACCATCCCGCTCCGCACGCAGATGTTGCCGGACGCGCCGCCGGGCACCGGCTTCCCGGCGTCGTCGAGGATGGCAACCTCCACCCCCGGGAAGGGCTGGCCGATGCCGGTTCCGCCGACGGCCGCAGGCTCGCCGGCAGGCAGCCCGGCACCGGAGACGAAGCTCAATTCCGAGGCGCCGTAGTACTCAAAGATGGTGGCATGCGGCGCCCAGCGCCGGGCAGCCTCAAGGGTCCGTGCGTCCAGCTTTGAACCGGCGCAGATGATGGTGCGCACCCCGGAGGCGTCCACGCAGCCGGTGAGGCCGCGTTCGCTGAGCATCCGCAGCATAGTGGGCACAACGACCAGCCGGGTGACGCGGTCGTGGGTGATCGCGGAGTGGACGTCCCCGACGTCGAAATGCTCGAGCGTCTGGAATTCCGAGCCGGCGTAAAGGCACTCGCTCAACGCGTACAGGTTCAGGCTTGCGGCCAGCGGACCGGGGGCCAGCGTGACGTCATCCTGCCGCAGGCCGAAAAACTCGATGGAGGCGTCAAAGGACTGCTGCCAGGAGCGCCGGGACCTGGTGAACGCCTTGGGTACGGACGTGGTGCCGGACGTCAGCCCAATCAGGAAGGTGCTCTCCGCCGGCCCGTCGCGAAGTTCGTCGTCCGGCGAGACCGCCGCAGGTAAGGCCGAGGCCTCGATGCGGCGGATGATGTCTTCCTGCAGGTGCGGGTGCCATGCGGGATCCAGGACGGCGCACTGGCGCAGGCCCGCCACGGCGGCCGTGAAGTTCACGGCGAAACCGACGGAATTGGCCTCGCACAGAGCGGTGACCGCCTTCGTTTCCGCAACCTGGGCGGCCGCGGCGTCCCGGAGTTCGGCCCAGGAAAGGCGGCGGCCCGCGATCACGACGGCGGTGTCGTGGGGCCGTTCGCCGGCCCATCGCTGGATTCTGTTGAGGAAAGGCATCGGATCAACTTTACCGGCCTGCACGGATTGACCTCCGGGCCCGAGGGTAATGTGACTTCATGAGTTTCAACGACAATGTGCAGCTGGACCCCTCGCAGGTCCAGGACCGGCGCGGCATGGGCCGCGGAGCGAAAGTGGGCGGCGGCATCGGCGGCGGTCTGCTGCTGCTGATCGCCGCCCTCCTGGGTGTCAACCCCCAGCTCCTGGAGGGCCTGGCGGGCGGCGCTGCTCCCGCCCCGCAAAGCCAGGGCACCGCCCCGGCCTGCGAAACCGGTGCCGACGCCGACGCGCGCGTGGACTGCCGCATCACCGGCACCGTCAACAGCCTCAACGCGTTCTGGCCCGCCTACCTGGAGCAGTACAGCGTCCAGTACCCCCAGCCCGAGACGGTGATTTTCGACGAAGCCGTGAGCACCGGCTGCGGAACGGCCTCCAGCGCCGTGGGTCCGTTCTACTGCCCCACGGACACCACCGCCTACTTTGATCCCGGATTCTTCACGGAACTCGTAAACCGGTTCGGTTCCTCCGGCGGGCCGCTGGCCCAGGAGTACGTGGTGGCGCACGAGTTCGGCCACCACATCCAGAATGTCCTGGGCTACCTGGACCGCGCGCAGCAGGATCCGCAGGGCCCTGAGTCCGGCGCCGTCCGGGTTGAACTTCAGGCCGACTGCTACGCGGGACTGTGGGCCAAGCACGCCTCCACCCAGCCCGGCCCGGACGGCCAGCCGTTCCTGGAAGCCCTCACCCAGCAGGACCTGAATGACGCGCTGTCCGCGGCTTCCGCGGTGGGCGATGACCGCATCCAGGAAGCGGCCACCGGACGGGTCACGCCCGAGGCCTGGACGCACGGCTCCAGCGAGCAGCGCCAGCGCTGGTTCTACCGGGGCTACGAAACCGGCGACATCAACCAGTGCGACACGTTCTCCGCCCCGAGCCTGTAGGGGCCTCCCGCCTTTAAACCCCGACGGCCCGGCCACCTTCGCACAGAAGGTGGCCGGGCCGTCGTCGTACTTTATTTAGATGTTGAAGCCGAGGGCCCGCATCTGGTCCTTGCCGTCGTCGGTGATCCGTTCCGGACCCCATGGCGGCATCCACACCCAGTTCAGGCGCCAGTCGTCAACAACACCGTCCAGGGCCTTGCCCACCTGCTCCTCGAGCACGTCGGTGAGGGGGCAGGCGGCGGTGGTGAGCGTCATGTCGATCAGCAGCGCGCCGTCGTCATCGGAGTACTTCAGCCCGTAGAGCAGGCCAAGGTCCACCACGTTGACCCCGAGCTCGGGGTCAATAACGTCCTTCAGCGCCTCTTCGACATCCTCCAGGGCCGTGCGGCCCGGCGTGATTTCGGTCATGGCAGAGTCCTAACTAGGCCTGTACTGCTGCGGGAGCGGCGACGGCGGGGCCGGCGCCCTTGGCGTAGCGGTCGTAGCCTTCTTCTTCCAGGCGGTCGGCCAACTCGGGGCCGCCCTCCTCAACAACCTGGCCGTCCACGAACACGTGGACGAAGTCCGGCTTGATGTAGCGCAGGATGCGGGTGTAGTGCGTGATCAGCAGGGTGCCCATGTTGCCCTGTGCATGGGCGCGGTTGACGCCCTCGGAAACAACCTTGAGCGCGTCAACGTCCAGGCCGGAGTCGGTCTCGTCCAGGACGGCGAACTTCGGCTTGAAGAGTTCCAGCTGCAGGATCTCGACGCGCTTCTTCTCACCGCCGGAGAAGCCTTCATTGACGTTTCGCTGGGCGAAGTCGGCGTCGATGCGGAGCTGTTCCATGGCCGCCTTGACGTCCTTGGTCCAGGTGCGCAGGGCCGGAGCCTGGCCGTCGATGGCCGTCTTGGCGGTGCGCAGGAAGTTGGTCATGGTGACGCCGGGAACCTCCACGGGGTACTGCATGGCCAGGAACACGCCGGCACGGGCACGCTCGTCAACGCTCATCTCCAGGACGTCTTCGCCGTCGAGGGTGATGGAGCCGCTGGTGACGTTGTAGCGGGGGTGGCCTGCGATGGTGGAGGCCAGCGTGGACTTGCCGGAGCCGTTGGGGCCCATGATGGCGTGGGTTTCGCCGGTCCGGATGGTCAGGCTGACGCCCTTCAGGATCTCCTTGGTGCCCTGCTCCGTGTCAATGCTGACGTGCAGGTCCTTGATCTCAAGAGTTGACATGCTCTTCTTTCTTGTTCGTTCGTAAGTCTTGTGCTGCAGGGCGCTCAGTAGTTGTCTACTGCCGCGCCGTTCAAAACGTTGGTGACATCCACGTAGACGTCGTCGCCGTCGAGCTCGACAGCGAACACGGGAACGGGATCGTAGGCGGGGAGCTGGAGGGGCTGGCCGCTGCGCAGGTCGAACTGCGAGCCGTGCCCCCAGCACTCGATGGCGCAGCCTTCCACATCCCCTTCCGAGAGCGAGATGTCGGCGTGCGAGCAGGTGTCCCCGATGGCGTGGATATCACCCATGGAATCCCGCACCACGGCTACCGGGTAGTCGTCGATCAGGATGCGCAGCGCCTGCTTGACCTGGATGTCGTTGGCGCTGCAAACCAGCTCGCCCTTGGGCTTCCCACTCATGCGTCCCTGCCTGTCCCTCGTCAGTTTTCTGTTGCCGTGAGTTCGCGTTCCACAGCCTCGGTCAGGCGCTCTTCGAGGGCCGGGACCTTGATCTGCTGGATGATCTCATTGAGGAACCCGCGGACCACCAGGCGGCGGGCAACGTCTTCCGGAATGCCGCGGGCCATGAGGTAGAACAGGTGCTCGTCGTCGAAACGGCCGGTGGCGCTGGCGTGGCCGGCGCCTTCGATCAGGCCGGTCTCGATCTCGAGGTTCGGCACGGAGTCCGCGCGGCAGCCGTCGGTCAGGACCAGGTTCTGGTTCTTCTCGTAGGAGTCGGTGCCTTCGGCCTGCTTCTGGATGAGGACGTCGCCAACCCAGACGGTGTGCGCACCCTTGCCCTGCAGCGCGCCCTTGTACAGGACGTTGGACTTGCAGTTGGGCATGTTGTGGTCCACGAACGAGCGGTGCTCCAGGTGCTGCCCGGCGTCGGCAAAGTACAAACCGAGGAGTTCCGCCTCGCCCCCTTCGCCGGAGAACCGGACGTTGGAGTTCAGGCGGACGATCTTGCCGCCAAGGGTGACGGCGATGTGCTTGTAGACGGCGTCCTTGGCCACCTCGGCGTCGTGCTGGGCCAGGTGCTTCGCGTCGTCTTCCCACAGTTGGACGGAAACCACCGTCAGCTGGGCGCCGCCGCGGACGAAGACCTCAACGTTGCCGTTGTGGTCGGCTGCGCCGTCGTGTTCCAGGATGACCACGGCGCGGCTGTTTTCGCCGGCCTCGATCACGTGGTGGGAGTTGGAGCGGCGGCCTGCGCCGGTGCCGGTCAGGACGACGCGGACGGGCTCGTCCAGTTCGGCGTTTGCCGGGATCTGAATGTGCAGCGCGTCGTCAGTGTTGGCGGAAGCCACGACGGCGGCGCGGTCGGCCGGAACCAGGGTGGTGCCGCGGGGGGCCTCGCCTGCGTGCAGCGTGCGCTGGACGACGGCGGCGGGCGCCTCGAACGCGACGTTCAGGACACCGGCGTCGCTGGGCGCGTCGGAGAGGAGGTTGGCCAGTTCACGCACGGGGGTGAAGCGCCATTCCTCTTCCCGGCCGTTGGGCAGGGCGAAGTCGGCGACGTCGTGGCTGGTTAGGCGCTCCGCGCGGGAGGCCATAACCTGCACGCCGTGGCTGTGGTGGCGGTCAACCTTGGAGGGAACGAGCTGTTCGCCTTCCTCGGTGAAACCTGCGATCGACGGTGCGCCGATGCGCGCCTTTTCGGTTGTAGCTTCGGCAGTCATTAACCGACGGATCCTTCCATCTGGAGTTCGATGAGGCGGTTCAGCTCGAGGGCGTATTCCATGGGGAGCTCACGGGCGATCGGCTCGATGAAGCCGCGCACGATCATGGCCATGGCCTCGTCCTCGGGCATGCCGCGGGACATGAGGTAGAACAGCTGCTCCTCGCTGACGCGGGAGACCGTTGCCTCGTGTCCCAGCTGCACATCGTCCTCGCGGATGTCAATGTACGGGTAGGTGTCAGAGCGTGAAATGGTGTCCACGAGCAGGGCGTCGCAGCGCACGGTGTTGGCCGAGTGCTTGGCACCTTCACGGACCTGCACCAGGCCGCGGTAGGCTGCACGGCCGCCGCCGCGGGCCACCGACTTGGAGATGATGGAGCTCTTGGTGTTCGGCGCGATGTGGACCATCTTGGAGCCGGTGTCCTGGTGCTGGCCCTCACCGGCAAACGCGATGGAGAGGGTCTCGCCCTTGGCGTGCTCGCCCACAAGGTAGACGGCCGGGTACTTCATGGTGACCTTGGAGCCGATGTTGCCGTCGACCCACTCCATGGTGGCGGCCTCTTCACAGATGGCACGCTTGGTCACCAGGTTGTACACGTTGTTGGACCAGTTCTGGATGGTGGTGTACCGGACGCGGGCGCCCTTCTTGACGATGATTTCCACCACGGCGGAGTGCAGGGAGTCCGAGGTGTAGATCGGTGCCGTGCAGCCTTCGATGTAGTGGACGTAGGAGTCCTCGTCGGCGATGATCAGGGTCCGCTCGAACTGGCCCATGTTCTCAGTGTTGATGCGGAAGTATGCCTGCAGCGGGATGTCGACGTGGACGCCCTTGGGGACGTAGACAAAGGACCCGCCCGACCACACGGCGGTGTTCAGCGAGGCGAACTTGTTGTCGCCCACCGGGATCACGGTGCCGAAGTATTCCTGGAAGATCTCCGGGTGCTCCTTCAGCGCGGTGTCGGTGTCCAGGAAGATGACGCCCTGGGCCTCGAGGTCCTCGCGGATCTGGTGGTAGACAACCTCGGACTCGTACTGCGCGGCAACACCGGAAACGAGGCGGCTGCGCTCGGCTTCCGGGATACCCAGCTTTTCGTACGTGTTCCGGATGTCCTCGGGCAGGTCTTCCCAGGTGGCTGCCTGCTTCTCCGTGGAACGGACAAAGTACTTGATGTTGTCGAAGTCGATGCCGGACAGGTCCGCACCCCAGGTGGGCATGGGCTTGCGGTCGAAGTACTTCAGGCCCTTCAGGCGCAGGTCGAGCATCCAGTCCGGTTCGCTCTTCTTGGCCGAAATGTCGCGGACTACCTCTTCGTCAAGCCCACGGCGTGCATTGGCGCCGACGTCGTTCTTGTCAGCCCAGCCGTACTCGTAGTTGCCGATGCCATGGAGCTCGGGATTCTTTTCCAGAATTTCCGAGATCACAGTGTTTTCGGCTACCGCTTTCTCTGATAGTTGGTCCGTCATCACGGCCTTTCTTGCTGATGGTTGATTTCTTCGTTCAGGCGGGCGGGGGCTGCCGGAGGCCTTGTGGGCTCCTGGACAGACGGCCTGCCTGTAGGAATGTGGGTGGTGCAGACGTGCCCGCCGCGGGACAGCGTGGACAGCCGGCGCACGTCAACGCCCACCAGCCGCGAAAACACTTCCGTTTCCACGTCGCAGAACACGGGGAAGCGTGCGGCAAGCTGCTGGATCGGGCAGTGGCCCTGGCACAGCTGGACGCTGGACAGCGCGGCCGGCAGGGGTGCCTTGGCCTCGATGGTGGCGGTGGACGAGACGAAGTTGTCGCGGGTCAGGGCATCGGAAAGGGCCCGGGCGCGGTCGCTGATGTCCGGACCGGCCTTTTCGATCTCCGGCGCATACCGCCGTTCCATATCCGAGAATCGCTCGACGGCGAATGCGCGGACGGCGTCGGGCCCGGCAACCTTCTGCAGCTGCTGGAGGGCCAGGGCGGCGATGTCCAGGTAGTCATTGCCGAGGCTGGACTGGCCCTGGGAGCTAAGGACGTACCGCCTGGCGGGCCGGCCCGCGCCGGCACCGGACTTGGCTACCCTCTTGACTTCAATGACGCCGTCGCGGGATAAATGGTCCAAGTGGCGGCGTACTGCCGCCGGGGTGAATCCGAGCAGGTCGCCGAGTTCGGCGGCACTGACAGGTCCGTGTTCCAGGACCGCCGCGAGGACGCGGTCGCGGGTACGCTCATCGGCATCAGCCACCGGACCGGTAGCCATCCGGCCCCGGTCTGCGGGAGCCTGGGAGGCTCCGTGCCCGGCAAAAGGCACGGCAGTAGCATTGCTCATGGAATACACAACACAATCATGGCGTAATTTAGTCCCCCGCTCCAGTAAGGACAGGCTGACCTCAGCCCGGGCTCCGGCAGGACGGCAGCTAATACTACTTCCCGTAGAATACTGGGGTGCGTTCCCCCCAATCCCCTGTTCTGTCCATCAGCGGGCTCATAAAGGATGTTGGTCCGCTGCCCAGCCTGGACGGAAAGATGCTCCGGGTGGTCAGCGGCGTTTCACTGACCGCCGAACGGGGACAGGTCACCGCACTGCTCGGGGCCAACGGGGCAGGGAAAACCACCACCCTTGAATGCGCCCAGGGCCTGCAGAAACGCACCGGCGGCAGCATCTCGCTGCTCGGGCAGGATCCCGCTACGGCAGGGGCCGGATTGCGGTCCCGCGTTGGTGTCATGCTCCAGGATGGCGGGCTCCCGCCGTCGGCACGCCCTATTCCGCTGCTGCGCCACGTTGCCGGACTGTATGCCCGGCCCTGGCCGGTGGATGAGCTGGTTCAGCGCCTGGGGATTGATACCTTTAGCCGGACGACGGTCCGCAGGCTTTCCGGCGGGCAAAAGCAGCGCCTGGCCCTTGCGGCTGCCCTGATCGGCAGGCCGGAAGTCCTCTTCCTCGACGAGCCCAGCGCGGGCCTGGACCCCCAGTCCAGGCAGCTGGTGTTCGACCTCATTGCGGAGCTCCGCGACGCCGGGATGGGAATCATCCTCACCACGCACCTCATGGATGACGCCCAGCGCCTTGCGGACTACGTCTACATCATTGACGGCGGCCGGAACGTTGCCGAGGGAACAGTGCAGGAACTGCTACAGCGCGCCCCGGAGGTAGAGGCAGGTGCCGAACACGTCCGGACACTGTTTTTTGAAGCACCCCCTGGGCTTGACCTTTCCAAGGTCCTCCCGGCCGGCATTGATGTGACCGAGGACCGGGCCGGCAGCTACTGCGTCACGGGTGCATTGACACCCCACCATCTCGCCGCCCTTGCCGCATGGTGGGAAGCGCATGACATCATGCCGGGTTCGATGAGCCTGCAGGCGCGTAGCCTTGAAGACGTCTTTCTGGATATTTCGGGAAAGGATATCCGATGACCCGGAACCCCGCCGACGCAGTCCTGACCGGACCTGCCGGCCAGCAGGAGCCTGCCACCCTGCTGCGGCGCGTGCTGCTGCAGGGCAAGTACGAGTCGCTGGCGATGCTGCGGAACGGGGAACAGCTGATCCTTGCCGTTGTGCTGCCGCTGCTTGCCCTGGTCGGCCTGACCGTGACGCCATTCCTGGACGGAATGGGCGCGAGCCGGATCGATGTGGCCGTTCCAGGCATCCTGGCCCTGTGCGCCATGTCCACGGCCTTCACCGGGCAGGGCATCGCCACCGGTTTCGACCGCCGCTACGGCGTGCTCCGCCTTCTGTCCACCACTCCCCTGGGCCGCGGCGGACTCATTGCCGGCAAGGCGCTCTCGGTCCTGGCGGTACTGTGCCTGCAGGTTGCAGTGGTCACTGGCGTGGCGCTGGCGCTGGGCTGGCAGCCGCCGGCGGCGGGCTGGCTTCCCGGGCTGGCGCTGCTGGCACTGGGCGCGGCCGCCTTCACTGCGCTGGGCCTGCTGGTGGCGGGAACCGTCCGGCCGGAGGCCACCCTCGCGATCACCAACCTGCTGTGGATCCTCCTGGGTGCCCTGGGCGGCATTGTTCTGCCCGCCGAAAAGCTCCCGGCAACGGCCCAGTCTCTGGTCGGTTTCCTGCCGTCCGGCGCTTTGGGCGAATCCCTGCGCGAGGCATTCCTTGGCGGCGGCCTGAACGCCGGCGCCGCCCTCATACTGTTGCTCTGGACCCTGGTCGCCGGGGCAGCAGCCATCCGTTGGTTCAAGTGGAATTGAGATAATCGTGAGCACGGCTTCACGCCTACCCCAACTGGCCGGGCGCCTGGTATCAAGGCTGCCCCGCACCGTGGACGCCCGGGTGCGCCGCCTCGCCGTCGCCTCCCTGATCGGCCAGACACTTCTCGTGGTCACAGGCGGGGCGGTCCGGCTGACCTCTTCCGGCCTTGGCTGCCCCACCTGGCCGCGCTGCACGGAAACATCGCTGGTCAACACCCCTGAGATGGGCATCCACGGCTTCATCGAGTTCGGCAACCGGCTCCTCACTTTTGCGCTGGCCGCCGTCGCCGCCCTCATGCTGGTCTATCTGTGGAACCTTCGCAAGGAACGCAGGGACCTCTTCCTCCTCGCCCTCGGCCTGCTCGCCAGCATCCCCGCCCAGGCAGTGATCGGCGGGATCACCGTCCTGACCAACCTCAACCCCTGGGTGGTGGGCCTGCACTTCCTGGTGTCGATGGCCCTGGTGGTGTTTGCCACCCTGCTGGTGAACCGGGCCTTTGGCAGGACCGGCAGGTTCATGGCCTACCGGCACCGCGCCCTGCCGGGAATCATGCGCCCGGTGACGTCCGCCGTCGCGCTTTTTTCCGCCCTTGCCGTGATGCTCGGCGTGGTAGTGACGGGAGCCGGTCCGCACGCCGGCGACGCGGAAGCGCCGCGGAACGGCCTTGACTGGGACCTGTTTTCCCACATCCATGCGGTTCCGGCGTACCTCATTACCGCCGGTACGGTCGTGGCCCTGGCGCTGGTGTTCATGCGCGGCATCACCGGCCCGTTCCGGACTGCCGTGCTGGGGCTCCTGGGCGTGACGGTCCTGCAGGCAGTCATCGGCTTCACCCAGTACTACAACGGCATTCCGGTGCTGCTCGTGGCCGCCCACATGCTCGGGGCCGCGCTGCTCATGTCCGCGGCCACGAACGCCTGGGACATCGCCCGCTCCAGCCCGGTGGAGTAGGACTCCACGACAAGTCAGCAAAGTGCGAAGCGCCCCGGTTCCAAGGAACCGGGGCGCTTCGCGTCATGGGCCGCTACTTTCACCCCGGGTCAACGCACCGGCCCGGCGTTCGCCAATTCCGCAGCAGGGGCCGCATCCAGGAACTCAATCCCGGATGCGTTGACCAGCAGCACGCGCGCCGTCGCGATGTCGTAGAACAGGCCCGTTGCCTGCACGGCACCCCTTGCCAGCGCGGGACCGATCACCGGGTGGGTTTCCAGCTTCGCAAGCTGCACCGCCACGTTGACCATCCCCAGCTGGTCCGCTTCGCCGTAACCGGCCTCGGCTGCAGCCAACGCCACCGGGTGGCCCGCCTGCAGCTCCTCGTAGCTTGGCCGCGCATGTTCCAGCCAGGCGTCAAACCCTGCACCGAGGGATGTGGCAGTGCTGCCGCCGGCGTCCGCGATGACGGCCTTCATGGCCCCGCAGTTCGAATGCCCGCAAACCACGATTGATTTCACGCCCAGGCCTCTGACGGCAAAGGACAGGGCGGAATCGATGGAGGCATCCTGCCCGTCGTGGCACACCACGTTCCCGATGTTCCGCAGCGTCAGCAGGTCGCCCGGGCCGCTGCTGGTGATCAGGTTGGGGTTCACGCGGGAATCCACGCAAGCGATGAACAGCGCGTCCGGGTTCTGGCCTTCCGCCAGGTTCTGCACCATGGGCCGGACCTTGTCTGCAAAGCGGCGGTGGTATTTGTTGATCCCCATCAGGAGCGAACGCCGCGGGTCCCGTCCGGCCTCCTGCGCCGGCCCGCCCGCCTGCCACGAGCTCCTGGGCGGCAGCGGGAGTTCGCTGGCTTCCTTCCGCTGGGGGGCGCGGTCCGCAGCATCGCGGAACAGGCTGTTGCCGTGCTCCTCAACATGGACGGTACCCCCGGCGGCTTCGTACTGGCGGCGCCAGGCGAGCACCGCCTCCCGGAACGCATGATCCAGGTAGTCGGCGTTCAGTTCCACCACAACGTCCTTGCGCTCCGGAACCGAATGCAGCACCCGGTTCAGCCGCGGCAGGGAGAAGAAGCTGCAGGACCCGTTGATGGTGATCCGCCACAGGACCGACGGCGGCACGGGCTGGTGCGCCTGGACGGACGCGCGCAGCACGCGCCACAGCACGCTGGCCGCGGCCAGCGCCAGCCCGATGAGGACGCCCTCCAGCAGGTTGAGGAAGACGACGCAGAGCAGCGTGACGGAGTAGATCAGGAAGTCTCCGGTGCGGAGGCTGGTGCGGATATCCGCCACCTTGATCAGCCGGGCACCGATCACCACGAGCAGTCCGGCGAGGACAGCCATCGGTATGAGCTGGATGAGGCCGGCGAAGAGGGCCGAGAAGGTCAGGACCCAGACACCGTGCAGGACCGCCGAGGTCCGCGTGGCGGCACCGGCTTCCACGTTGGTGGCGCTGCGCACGATGACGCCCGTGACGGGAAGTCCGCCCAGGGAGCCGGAGACGATGTTGGCTGCTCCCTGGCCCATCAGTTCCCGGTTCAGGTTGGTGCGTGGTCCTGCCTGCATTTTGTCGACGGCGACGGCGGACAGCAGCGATTCGATGCTGGCGATCAGGGCCATGGAGAGGACGGCGAATGCAGCGGCCCGCCAGTTGCCGTCCGGCAACTGGGGCAGCGCAACGGCGTCGAAAATCGAACCGGAGAAGGAGATGCGCTCAACGGCGGGCGCAAACGCAACGGACAGGGCCGTTCCGGCGGCGACGGCGGCCAGCGGCCCCGGAATCCGCCGCACTGCCGGCGGCAGGTGCTTCCAGACAAGCAGGATGGCCACGACGGCGAGGCCCAGCAGCGCGGCATGGAGTTCGAGGTTGGTGATGGCCGACGGAAGGGCAGTCAGGTTCTCCAAGGCTGAACCAGCCGCCCGGGAGCCGAGCAGGACGTGGATCTGCTGCAGGATGATCGTGATGCCGATGCCGGCGAGCATCGCCTTCACCACCACCGGCGAGACCGCCAGTGCTGCCCTGCCGACGCGGCTGATACCCAGCAGGAGCTGGACGACGCCTGCCGCGGCCGTGATGGCGCAGGTTACCTGCCAGCCGAATTCCTGGACCAGTCCGGCCACGATGACGGTCAGTCCGGCAGCGGGCCCGCTCACCTGGAGGGGCGAGCCGCCCAGGCTGCCGGCCACGATGCCGCCCACGGCGGCTGCGATAAGGCCGGCCATGATCGGGGCGCCGGAAGCCGCGGCAATGCCTAGGCTCAACGGCAGGGCCACAAGGAACACCACCAGCGACGCAGGAAAGTCCGAGCGGAGGTGTTTGAGGAAGTGCGGGGTCCGGGATCTGTTCGTGCTTCCGGATTGGTTGGCTGCCGGGGGACTGGAACTGGGAACGGTGGTGGGGTCGGATTCCTGTGCCATGGATTTCCTTTGCTCGCGGGCCGGATCCATTCCAGAGTAGGCAGACAGTCATGAATAGTGACATAAAACGTGATCGATATGACAATTGCTGTCATGCCGTGTCCGTCCAGCGCCGGCGCATGATGCTTGCCTTATTCTGCCCAAGAATTGCACTTGCACTATCAAGAACCAGGGGAAGTCTTGATGCGGCGGGGGCATGCTGATTCCAGCAGCACACCCGACGGGACCAACCGCTCCGCCGGCGCCTTAGGCAACAAGCGATATTCGTGGGGCAGGAAGAGCTATGAAGCAAACAGCAGCGCTGGAAGTAATATCCGTCGTCCGCGGCAGCACCACTGACCGCCCAGCGGCCTGACATGAAACGCATAGCAGAGCGCCAGGCCCTCGGCAGGCCAGCATGCACGGGCACGGACGTCAAAGCGCCGGGCGGGCCCGGTTACCCCACCGGAAGATGGACTCCAAACGTTGCTCCACAGGCATGGAACTCCGGTAACTGCATTCAAGACGGCGAGCAGCTCTGGCCCGACTGCCGCGACTGAAAGCCGGAGCGCCGCGCCCGGTCTTGGCGGAAACTGTATAACCTTCAGCCTGCGGTGGATGGAACGTTCGCCGCGAAGCTGCGCAATGGCGGACAGTCCTGCATTGGAGCCAACCGCATCAACCGGCTGCGACTCGGCAGGCCACTTCTTCGCCCCGACCGGCCGGCTAATCGTGGGCATCAACCAAGGCGTCCCGTCCAACGCTCCTGCGCTCGTCGGCGGCATCACGCAGTCAGGCCTTGGACGCGGAAGCGCCGAAGGTTCGAAGAATTCGAAACAATCCGCTTCTACAACGTGGCTCCACGCCCGACTGACTAACACACGCTCCCGGAACTCGTCAGCCTGACCCGGCGGGGACAGCTGACAACTGGCAGGAGCGACCACTGAGACCGGCGCCAGGGCGCCGGTCTCCCGCATATGTAGTGACGGAGACGCCGCCGGTGTACTATTGTTGACAATCTACGATCTGCGAGAAAGGTCAAGAGAGATGCGACAAAGTCGTCGTTCATCTGCATGCAGAGCCCGCCGGCGCCACCACCGCTTTAAAGCCGGGACCCACCAAAGGTGCAAAGGGGCTTCTTAACCCCGCCAATGGAGGAGCCGAGCGCCTTTCCGGATACTGGGGGGCGTGGGCGTAGTGCTCATCCTGATAGTAGTCACCGCAGCCGGCATAGTGACCAGCTCCAGTGCTGTCCTGCAGGTTCAACGGCGCCCCACAAGCACAGGCAGCAACGAAAAATCCTGCCTGCCGCTGTTGCAGGTCATTGCCGGGATCCTTGCCCTGGGCTCGATCGTTCTCGCTACTCATTTTCAACTGGGTGCGTTGCGATGACTGAAGCCACATCCATTGCGCCCACGGATCCGAGTTCAACGGCTCCAAAACCATCCCCTGCCGGAGCCCCAACCCCTCGAGGGCCTGAGATGGTGTTCCATGATCCCCTCTCCCATTACCTGCCCGGGACGCCTGCAGGTATCTCTCTTCACGGGTCATCCATCCATCACGCACGACCGAGCTGAAAACGTGCAGCTAAGAGAAAAACTGCTAGCCGGGCCGCCGCGATAGAAGCTGTTTCGCGCGACCTGAAACTTCTTGCACTAAGCAAAGGAAGCACCGCGGGCTAGCTCCCGGCCCCGGCTCGCGGCGGGAAGCCGTCCCCGGGGAACCGCGCCGAAAACGCGAACGGGCCGCACCCTCGATGAGGGAGCGGCCCGCACGTCAGGATCGTGTCAGGCGGGTCGGCGCTCAGTCGAAGCCGTGGCAGTAAACCTTGCGAATGGTTTCGGTCACCACCCAGCGGCCCGACCAATCCTTGGGCTGCACGATCACGTCACCACCGGAGATCTCGTAGCTGGTGCCGGTGGCGCCGTCGGTAACGGTTGCGCGGCCGCTCACGATGTAGCACACCTCGGTGTCTTCCCGAGGAGTCACATCCCAGCCTCCGGGCTGGCACTCCCAGACACCCGTCTTGATGGCGGTGTCGAACTTCAGGATCGACGTCTTCGGGTCGCCCGAGTCGTAGCCAGGACGGTGACCATTGGGCTCGAGCTCCCCGACGATTTTGGCCGCAGGCACGTACACGTACGGACGCATAAAGTTCTCCTTTTGTCGCGTTGTCAATTGTTGACAATCGTAATGGATCGCGAAGCCAATGTCTACACATGAAGATTCATCAAAACTCACGGAGGTACCCGCAGGAGTGCGTCATCGACAAGTGACGAGATCGTGAACTGGGGAAGCAATTCTCGGGGAACGCAGCCCTGCACCCTATGGAACGGACTGGAGAGCAGACTGCGTCTCTATTTCTCGGTCGACCATTGAACTTGCAGCGACCTCCATATCATCGCCGTTGAGCACGAGAAGTTGGCTGCGTTCGCTTTGGAAGGTGACATCGACGGTTTCCGCCAGGAGATGCCAATCAGTTCCACAATGCGCTTCGCGCCGAAGATGCAGACCAGACGCAGGTTTAGTCCCGCTGCGACGGGGGAAAGCGGGTCCGTGCCGACAGGCGCCGGACTTAGCCTCCCATAACGGCCGGACCGATGAACGGGTCAACAGCCAGCGCAATGAACAGCAGGGTCAGATAGCTGATGGAACCGTGGAAGACCTTCATGGCACGCTTGCCGGAGATCTCTTCACGCTGGGCCTGGTTGTACAGGGAATGTGATTCGTACAGGAACCATGCACCGGCGAGGACCGCGGTTGCCGTGTAGACCCATCCCGCACCGCCGGCCGGAACCAGGAGGAGCGAGCAGGCCACCATGGCCCAGGCGTAGAGGACCACCTGGACAGAGACCACCTTGGCGCCAGCGATGGCTCCCAGCATGGGCACCTTTGCGTTGCGGTAGTCCTCGCCGTACCGCATGGACAGCGGCCAGTAGTGCGGCGGCGTCCAGAGGAAGACCACCATGAAGAGGATGATGGCGGGCCATTCCACGGTATTGGTTACGGCCGCCCAGGCAATCAGCACGGGAAAGCAGCCTGCGGCGCCGCCCCAGACAATGTTCTGTGCGGTGCGGCGCTTGAGGATGATCGTGTAGATCACCACGTAGAAGAAGATGGCGCCCAGGCCCAGCCAGGCGGACAACGGGTTGGCCCCGAACCATAGGATGGCGATGGCCGCTGCCCCCAGGACCCACGAGAACACGAGTGCCTCGCGCGGGGTGACCTCGCCGGTCACGAGCGGACGGTTTTCGGTGCGGTGCATCAGTTTGTCGATGTCGCGGTCGATGTAGCAGTTGAAGGCACCGGCACTGCCTGCCGCGAAGGCACCGCCCACCAGAGTGGCCAGAATCAGTCCGATGGAGGGGAAGCCGCGCTCCGCGTAGATCATGGTGGGCAGCGTGCTGACCAGCAGCAGTTCGATAACGCGGGGTTTGGTGAGGGCGAGATACGCCTTGGCCTTACGGGCAAACCCGGCACCTGACGACCGGGATGCGTTCAGCGGCGTATCTGTTGTGCTCACGGTGGCAGTCACCCGTTCTGTGTGGCAGTTGTGTCTGGCGGTGCAGCTACGGACGGCTGGAAAGGTCCGCTGCCCGGCATTGGCCTCCGAATATCATACCGTGCCGCCACCCTCCCACCTGCCCGCTGATATGCGCACTTGATCGCTCGGGTGCCAATTCGAGCAGATTAACTCAGGCTCACTTCAGGCTGATTCATATAAGGGGAAATTGCGTCCAAATCCTGAGATTTGCGCTGCCCGGACTTTGGAATGGAGCTAAGCTGTCACCAGATCAGCACGCAGCAGGGAAGCGGTGGAAAACGCATTCCCAGATTGCAAGTGGCTGAGTGAGAGATCAACGTTTCGATGGTGAACGGCTGGTACACACCGCAGCGGGCGCCACACAGCGTGCCTTTACTCGGACCCGGTGTGCCGCCTGCCATCAGCACAGAGAGGGGCCCGGTTTTCGTGCCACATTTGGAAGAGCAAGAACTGTCTTGGACCGACCTGGACCAGCGCGCCGTGGACACCGTCCGCGTGCTGGCCGCCGATGCCGTGGAGAAGGTTGGCAATGGCCACCCCGGCACTGCGATGAGCCTGGCTCCGGCCGCTTACCTGCTGTTCCAGAAGCTGATGCGCCACGATCCGCGGGATCCGGACTGGATCGGCCGTGACCGCTTCATCCTCTCCCCCGGCCACACGTCGCTGACGATCTACATCCAGCTGTTCCTCTCCGGCTACGGCCTGGAGCTGAAGGATCTGCAGGCGCTGCGGACCTGGGGGTCGCTGACCCCCGGCCACCCGGAGTACAAGCACACCGCCGGCGTGGAAATCACTACCGGCCCGCTGGGCCAGGGCCTGGCCTCCTCGGTCGGCTTTGCCTACTCGCAGCGCCGCCAGCGCGGCCTGTTCGACGCCGACGCCGCCCCGGGCACCAGCCCGTTCGACCACACCATCTGGGTTATCGCGTCCGACGGCGACCTGCAGGAAGGCGTCACGGCCGAGGCTTCCTCGCTGGCCGGCCACCAGGAACTGGGCAACCTCGTTGTCATCTACGACGAGAACCACATCTCCATCGAGGACGACACCGACATCGCCTTCACCGAGGACGTCCTGAAGCGGTACGAGGCCTACGGCTGGCACGTCCAGCGCGTTGACTGGACCAAGACCGGCGAGTACAAGGAAGACGTCCAGGAGCTCTACTCCGCGCTGCTTGCTGCGAAGGCCGAGACCTCCAAGCCGTCCATCGTGTCGCTGCGCACCATCATCGGCTACCCCGCCCCGAAGAAGCAGAACACCGGCAAAATCCACGGTTCGGCCCTGGGTGCCGAGGAAGTCGCTGCGCTGAAGACGGTGCTGGGCTTCGATCCCGCCAAGTCCTTCGAGGTTGACGAGGAAGTCCTGGCCCACGCCCGCTCGGTGGTGGACCGCGGCGCCGCAGCCCGCAAGGAATGGGAGGAGTCCTTCAACGCCTGGCAGGCCGCCAACGCCGAAGCCGCCGCGCTGCTGCAGCGGATTGAGGCCAAGGAACTTCCGGCCGGTGTGGACGAGGCCCTGCCGGTCTTCCCGGCCGGCAAGGACGTTTCCACCCGCGCCGCGTCCGGCAAGGTCCTGAACGCCCTCGGCCCGGTTCTTCCCGAACTCTGGGGCGGCTCCGCCGACCTCGCCGAGTCCAACAACACCACCATCGAAGGTTCGCCCTCGTTCGTCCCGGCGTCCAAGCAGACTGACGCCTGGTCCGGCAACCCGTACGGCCGGGTCCTGCACTTCGGCATCCGCGAGCACGCCGCCGCCTCGATCGTGAACGGCATCAGCCTGCACGGCCGCACCCGTGCGTTCTCCGGCACGTTCCTGATCTTCAGCGACTACCAGCGTCCGGCGATCCGCCTCGGCGCGCTGATGGGAGTCCCGTCCCTGTATGTGTGGACCCACGACTCCATCGGCCTGGGCGAGGACGGGCCCACCCACCAGCCGGTAGAACAGCTCGCCTCCCTGCGCGCCATCGTGGGCCTGGACGTCGTCCGCCCCGGTGACGCCAACGAAGTGGCAGTTGCCTGGAAGACCATGCTGGAAAACCACGACAACCCGGCCGGCATAGTCCTGACCCGCCAGAACATCCCCACCTGGGAACGCGGCGAGGGTGTAGCCTCCGGTGACACCTTCGGCTCCACCGCCGGTGTTGCCAAGGGCGGTTACGTCCTGGCCGAAGCGTCCAAGGACGGTGCCACCGTCCCGGCCGACGTCATCCTGATCGCCACCGGCTCCGAGGTCCAGCTCGCCGTCAAGGCCCGCGAAACCCTGCAGGCCGAAGGCATTGCCGCCCGCGTCGTGTCCATGCCGTGCGTTGAATGGTTCAACAAGCAGGACGCCGCCTACCGCGAATCCGTTCTGCCTGCCGCCGTCAAGGCCCGCGTGTCCGTCGAAGCAGGACTTGCCCTGGGCTGGAAGGAATTCGTCGGCGACGCCGGCCGTTCCATCAGCCTCGAGCACTACGGCGCTTCCGCCGACTACAAGCGCCTCTTCCAGGAGTTCGGCATCACCGCGGAGGCAGTCGCCGCCGCCGCCAAGGACTCCCTCGCCGGCCTCCAGGCCTAAACCCAGAACACTTGAGGAGATAAACCATCATGACTACTCCCACCCAGCAGCTCTCCGACGCCGGAGTTTCCATCTGGCTTGACGACCTGTCCCGCGGACGCCTGGAAACGGGCACCCTGGCCAAGCTCATCGAAGAGAAGAACGTGGTTGGCGTGACCACCAACCCGTCCATCTTCCACGCCGCCATCACCGCCGGCACCGACTACGACGCGACCATCGCCAAGCAGGCCGCCGCCGGTGCCAGCATCGAAGACACCATCTTCGAAATCACCACCACCGACGTCGCCGACGCCTGCGACCTCTTCGCCCCGGTGGCAGCAGCCACCAACGGCGTGGACGGCCGCGTCTCCATCGAGGTGGACCCCCGCCTGGCCTGGGACACCGCCGGTACCATCGCCGAGGCTAAGCACCTGTTCAAGAAGGTCAACAAGGACAACGTCCTGATCAAGATCCCCGCCACCCTGGAAGGCCTTGAGGCGATCACCGCCACCCTGGCCGAGGGCATCAGCGTCAACGTGACCCTGATCTTCTCCCTGGAGCGCTACCGCGCCGTCATCAACGCCTTCCAGTCAGGCCTGGAACAGGCCAAGGAAAACGGCCACGACCTCTCCAAGATCCACTCCGTGGCCTCCTTCTTCGTCTCCCGCGTGGACACAGAGATCGACAAGCGCCTGACTGCCATCGGCACCGATGAAGCCCTCGCCCTCAAGGGCAAGGCCGGCGTCGCCAACGCCCGCCTGGCCTACCAGGTCTACGAAGAGCTCTTCGCCACCGAACGCTGGAACCTGCTGGCCCAGTCCGGCGCCCGCCCGCAGCGGCCGCTCTGGGCCTCCACCGGCGTGAAGGACCCGGCCTACCCGGACACCCTCTACGTCACCGAGCTCGTCGCCCCGGGCGTGGTGAACACCATGCCCGAGAAGACCCTGGATGCCACCTTCGACCACGGCGTGGTCACCGGGAACACCATCAGCGGCACCTACGCCGAGGCCAATGCCACCCTCGACGCCCTGGAGAACCTCGGCGTCTCCTACAACGACGTCGTCGCGATCCTGGAATCCGAAGGCCTGGACAAGTTCGTGGCCAGCTGGAAGGAACTCCTGGCCGACGTCGAAGGTGCCCTCGCCTCCGCACGGAAGGCTTCCTAGTCCCAGATGAGCACTCTCAGCTACGACGCCACCGGCGCAGCACAGCAGGCACTCGAGCAGCACATTCCCACCCTGGTGGCGGATCGGATTGCCACCCGGATCTTCGCCAAGGACCACACCCTGTGGGGTACGGACGCCGAGTCCGAGTCGGCAATCCGGCTTGGCTGGGTGGAAGCAGCCACCGTCTCCCAGCCCCTGGTGCAGGACATCCTGGAACTCCGTGACGCCCTTCGGGCCGAGGGTGTGACCCGCATCGTGCTTTGCGGCATGGGCGGATCCTCGCTGGCACCCGAGGTCATTGCCGGTACCGCCGGCGTCGAGCTGACAGTGCTGGACAGCACGGACCCGGACCAGGTCCGTGCTGCCCTGGCGGACCGGCTGGCCGAGACTGCGATTGTGGTCTCGTCCAAGTCGGGCTCCACCGTGGAAACGGATTCCCAGCGCCGCGTGTTCGAGAAGGCGTTCAACGACGCCGGCATCGACGCCGCAAGCCGGATCATCATTGTCACCGATCCGGGTTCCCCGCTGGACAAAGCTTCCCGTGAGGCCGGCTACCGTGCGGTGTTCAACGCCGACCCCAACGTGGGCGGCCGTTTCTCGGCGCTGACCGCCTTCGGCCTCGTGCCGTCGGGCCTGGCCGGCGTGGACATCCAGGCCTTCCTGGATGAAGCCGAAGAAGCTGCGGAAATCCTCAATGAGGACGCACCGGAGAACATCGGCCTGGCCCTCGGTGCTGCGCTGGGCGGCACCACGCCGCTGCGCAACAAGATCGTGATTGCCGAGGACGGATCCGGCATTGTCGGTTTTGCCGACTGGGCCGAGCAGCTCATCGCGGAATCGACGGGCAAGCTGGGCACGGGTGTCCTGCCGGTTGTTGCAGGCCCCGCCTCCCCCGAGGTCAGCTACGGCGCCCCGGACGTGCTGGTGGTGCGCCTTGTGAACGCAGACGCCGACGTCGAACTCGGCGAAAACCAGGTAGCCATCGCCGGCGGCCTGGCAACGCAGATGATGGTGTGGGAGTTCGCAACGGCCGTCGCCGGCCGCCTGCTGGGCATCAACCCGTTCGACCAGCCGGACGTGGAGGCAGCCAAGGTCGCTGCCCGCGGCCTGCTGGACGCACAGCCCGAACCCACGGCTGCGGCGTTTGTCGACGGCGCCATCGAGGTCCGCGGCGGCGACTGGCTCGGTGACGCAGCCACCGTCGAAGGTGCCGTGAAGGCCCTGCTGGGCACGCTGTCCCCGGACAGCTACCTCAGCGTCCAGGCTTACTTCGACCGCCTGGCCTTCGCGGAACTGGAAGGCATCCGCGACGAGCTCGCGGCCGCCACCGGCCGGCCCGTGACCTTCGGCTGGGGTCCGCGCTTCCTGCACTCCACCGGGCAGTTCCACAAGGGCGGTCCCGCCATCGGTGTGTTCCTCCAGGTGACGGCATCGGCCGCGGAAGACCTGGCCATCCCGGACCGGCCCTTCACGTTCGGTGAGCTGATTTCCGCGCAGGCTGCGGGCGATGCCCAGGTCCTGGAAGGACACGGCCGCCCCGTCCTCCGCCTGCACCTGACCAACCGTGCCGCCGGCGTGGCGCAGCTGCAAGACATCATCGCAGCGCTCTCCGCCCGCGCATCCGCAACCGAAAGCTAAAGGCGCACAAGCACTATGCCAGAAACTGAATACGGCAGGAAGGCCGCGGGCCGGGGGCGGAATCCGCTCCGGGATCCGCGGGACCGCCGTTTGAACCGGATTGCGGGTCCGTCGTCGTTGGTGCTCTTTGGGGTGACGGGCGATTTGGCGCGGAAGAAGTTGATGCCGGCGGTGTATGACCTGGCGAACCGGGGGTTGTTGCCGCCGAGTTTCGCGCTGGTGGGCTTCGGGCGCCGGGAGTGGAGTGATGAGGATTTCGCCGCTCAGGTGAAGTCCTCGGTGCAGTCTTATGCGCGGACGCCGTTTGATGAGGCGGTGTGGAACCAGCTTGCCGAGGGCATCCGGTTCGTGCAGGGCGAGTTCGACGACGACGGAGCGTTCCAGCGGCTCGGTGACACGGTCAAGGAACTCGATGAGGTCCGCGGCACCCGCGGGAACCACGCGTTCTACCTGTCGATCCCGCCGAAGGCGTTTGAGCAGGTATGCCGGCAGTTGTCCAAGCACGGGCTCGCGCAGGCCGACGGGGACAAGTGGCGCCGGGTGGTGATCGAGAAGCCGTTCGGGCATGACCTTGAGTCCGCCCGGAAGCTCAACGACATCGTGGAGTCCGTGTTCCCGCCGGATGCGGTGTTCCGGATCGACCACTACCTGGGTAAGGAAACGGTGCAGAACATCCTGGCGCTGCGGTTCGCGAACCAGCTGTTTGAGCCGTTGTGGAACGCGAACTATGTGGACCACGTCCAGATCACGATGGCAGAGGACATCGGCACCGGCGGCCGGGCGGGGTATTACGACGGCGTGGGCGCTGCCCGCGACGTTATCCAGAACCACCTGCTGCAGCTGCTGGCCCTCACGGCGATGGAGGAGCCCATCTCCTTCAACGCCGATGATTTGCGGGCGGAGAAGGAAAAAGTCCTCGCCGCGGTCAAGCTCCCCGAGGACCTGTCCACGCACTCGGCGCGGGGGCAGTTCACCGGCGGCTGGCAGGGCGGTGAGCAGGTCCAGGGCTACCTGGAGGAAGAAGGCATCCCCGCCGATTCGACCACGGAAACCTACGCGGCGATCCGGGTGGACATCCACACCCGCCGCTGGGCCGGGGTGCCGTTCTACCTGCGTGCCGGGAAGCGCCTGGGGCGGCGGGTGACGGAGATCGCGGTGGTGTTCAAACGCGCCCCCAACCTGTTGTTCCGGGACCACACGGATGATGACTTCGGGCAGAACGCCGTGGTGATCCGGGTCCAGCCCGACGAGGGTGCCACGATCCGGTTCGGGTCAAAGGTCCCGGGCACCCAGATGGAGGTCCGGGATGTGACCATGGACTTCGGGTACGGGCACTCGTTCACCGAGTCCTCCCCCGAGGCCTACGAGCGGCTGATCCTGGATGTGCTGCTCGGTGAGCCGCCGCTGTTCCCGCGGCACGAGGAAGTGGAGCTGTCCTGGAAGATCCTTGACCCGTTCGAGGACTACTGGGCGTCCTTGAAAGAGCAGCCCGAGCCCTACGCCCCCGGCAGCTGGGGCCCCGCCTCGGCGGACGAGTTGCTGGCCCGTGACGGACGAACCTGGAGAAGGCCATGATCGTAGACCTGCCCGATACCACCACCTCGAACGTCTCCAAAAAGATCATGGCCCTGCGCGAGCAGGGCGGCGTGATCGCGCTGGGCCGGGTCCTGACCCTGGTGGTCGTGACGAAGTCCGGGCTCGAGGAAGAAGCGATCGAGGCCGCGAACGAGGCCAGCCGGGAACACCCCTGCCGGATCATCGTGCTCGCCGACGCCGGAAAGGAACACGCGGACCGGCTGGACGCGCAGATCCGGGTCGGCGGGGACGCCGGCGCGTCCGAGGTGATCGTGCTGCGCGGCTACGGCCAGCTCGCGCACGAATCCGAGTCGCTGGTGGCCGCGCTGTTGCTTCCGGACGCCCCGATCGTGGCCTGGTGGCCGCACGGTGCCCCGGAAAACGCGTGCGAAACCTCCATCGGCCGCATCGCGCACCGCCGGATCACCGACTCCGCGAACGAACCCGACCCGCAGGCCGCGCTGGAAAACATCCGCGCCACCTACAAGGCCGGCGACACCGACCTCGCCTGGACCCGCCTCACCAACTGGCGCATCCAACTCGCCGCAGCCCTGGACGAGGTGGACACCTCCCCGGTGACAGCGGTCGCCGTCGAAGGTGCCTCGGATTCACCCAGCACCATCCTGCTCGCCGCCTGGCTCACCCTTACCCTGGATGCGCCGGTCACCATCGTGGCCGACCCAGCGGGGACCGGGATCCGCCGGGTGCGCCTCAGCCGCCCAGGCGGCGATGTGCAGCTGTTCCGCCCGGGGCTTTCTGTCGCCGAGCTCACCCAGCCCGGCCAGCCGGCCCAACGGATCTCCCTGCCACGGCGCAGCCTCCGCGACTGCCTCGCCGAAGAACTCCGCCGGCTCGACCCCGACGAAGTGTTTGGCGAAGTGATTACTATTGGACTGCCACGAACCAATCTAAGGAGCGTCCGTCCCAGTGAGCGTTGAGCCCAGAGTAAGCGTCCATCCTGATTCGTCCGTCCTGATGGCGGCCATTGCGGCCCGGCTCATCACCAAGCTCGTGGATGTGCAGGACAAGCACGGCGAGGCCACTGTGGTGCTCACCGGAGGCACGGTGGGCATCGGCACGCTGAAGGCTGTAGCTGACTCTCCGGCGGCGCCCGCCGTCGACTGGTCCAGGGTGAACTTCTGGTGGGGTGACGAACGTTTCGTCGGTTCCGCGGATCCCGACCGGAACACGAAGCAGGCGTTTGACGCCCTGCTCTCGCGTATCCCGGTGGACCCGGAGCGCGTCCACCAGCCCGGTTCCTCCGACGACTTCGAGACACCCGAGGAGGCCGCCGAGGACTATGCACGGCGGCTGCGGGAGGCTGCGGCGGCCGAACATGCGGCCGACATGTCCGATGACCGGCCCGAACATCCCGCGGCGCTGCCCCGGCTCGATGTGGTGCTGCTCGGCGTGGGGCCTGACGCCCATGTTGCTTCGCTCTTCCCCGAGCAGGCAGGGATCCGGGAAAAGGAACGGACGGTGGTGGGAGTCCGCAACTCCCCCAAGCCCCCGCCCCTGCGCGTGTCGCTCACCCTGCCGGCCATCAACACGGCCGCGGAGGTGTGGATGGTGGTCGCAGGCGAGGACAAGGCAGGTGCGGTTGGCCTGGCCCTTGCCGGGGCCAACCCCGTGCAGGTGCCTGCCGCCGGTCCGCGGGGAACGTCCCGCACCCTCTGGCTTATCGACGAGAACGCCGCGTCACGTGTCCCGCAGCAGCTCGTCCGAAAGGATCCCGCGGGCGCGTAGCTTTTCCAGCGCTCCGGCCAGGACGTCTTCGGCGTCCTGGCCGGAGCGCCGTTCTTTAACGTACTCAAGATGGCTCTTGTAGCCATCGTCCAGCGCATCGGCCGCCGCCGCGGCATGGCCGTCCCTGGTGGCGGGAGCCCCGCACCTCCGGCAGTCCCACACCACCGGGATCTGGTCTTCCGGCAGCTTGAGGAACACGGGCTGCGTTTCGTGGCCCTTGGCGCACCAGTAGGACACCTTGATCCGCGGCAGGGGGGAGCC
Source organism: Arthrobacter sp. K410C (assembly GCF_059090105.1). Lineage (NCBI taxonomy): Bacteria > Bacillati > Actinomycetota > Actinomycetes > Micrococcales > Micrococcaceae > Arthrobacter > Arthrobacter sp. K410C. Next base: position 87,516 of record NZ_JBNHFJ010000006.1, on the reverse strand, counting down.
GTGGTCCTCGCCGGACTGGAGGCTGGAACCTGATCCCGCTGTTACTCCTGCACGGGTACCGCGGAAGCCTGATGCTGGATGGACCACCGGAACTCCTGCCTCGAAATTGCCTGGCTTAAACAAAAACTGTGGCTGTCGGGAACCGACAGCCACAGTTTAGTAGGCAGATCCGCCGGGCGGGAGTGTCCGTCGGCGCGCCTCAGCCGAGGAGAATCAGGAGTCGCCGCCGCTGAACCGCATGATCAGGCCCAGGGCGATGATGACGATGCCCCAGGTGACGCCCAGGATCACGGTGAACCTGTTCAGGTTCCGTTCGGCCACGCCGGAGGAGCTCAGGCCGGAACTCATTCCGCCGCCGAACATGTCCGACAGACCGCCGCCCCGTCCCTTATGGAGAAGGATGAGCAGCGTCAGCAGGAGGCTGGTGATGCCCAGGAGGATCTGCAGGATGACATGAAGAACGTCCACGACGGCCTTTCAGGAAGTTGGGATTGCGGGAGTGTGCGCTGCGGGACGGACTAGTCCGCCACCAGGTGACTCTCGAACCTGACAATATTAGCAAACTCGGCCGGATCGAGGCTTGCTCCACCCACCAGCAGGCCGTCGACGTCGCGCTCCTTCAGGATGGCGGCGGCGTTGTTGGCCTTGACCGATCCACCGTAGAGCAGGCGGGTCCTGGCAGCGACGTCGGCATCGAACAGCGAGGCGAGCTCCGCGCGGATGGCGGCGCACATCTCCTGTGCGTCCTCCGGTCCGGCAACTTCACCGGTGCCGATGGCCCAGACGGGCTCATAGGCAACTACGAGTTCTGCAGCCTGCTCGCTGGTCAGGCCCGCGACGCCGGCGCGAAGCTGTTCCAGCGTGTGGTTCACGTGCGTGCCCGACTGGCGGACCTCCAGGCCCTCCCCGACGCACAGGACGGGCGTGAGGCCATGCTTGAACGCAGCCTTGACCTTGGCGTTGAGGACGTCGTCGGATTCGTTGTGGATGGTGCGCCGTTCGCTGTGGCCTACCAGCACGTACTTGCATCCGAGCTTGTTGAGGAACTGGCCGGAGATGTCACCGGTGTAGGCGCCGGAATCGAACTGGGAAAGGTCCTGGCCGCCGTAGGCGATGTCCAGGTCGTCGCCCTGGACGAGCGTCTGGACACCGCGGAGGTCAGTGAACGGCGGGAAGACAGCTACCTCGACGCGGCTGTAGTCGTGCTTGGCATCCGAAAGGGTCCAGGCCAGCTTCTGCAGGAGGGTGATACCCTGCACGTGGTCCATGTTCATTTTCCAGTTGCCCGCGATGAAGGGCTTGCGGTCGAAAGCGCCGTTCGTTGACGAAGTCACGTAATCTCCAAAAAGTCTTGATAAGTGATTGGCCGGCAGGCTGCCGCGCGGGCAACCTGCCGGCCTGAGGACTGGAAGGTGGGGTGCTGGCTAGCGGTCCAGGACGCTGAGGCCGGGAAGTTCCTTGCCTTCGAGGTACTCCAGGCTGGCGCCGCCGCCGGTTGAGATGTGGCCGAACTGGTCATCTGCGAAACCAAGGGTGCGGACGGCAGCCGCGGAGTCGCCGCCGCCCACCACCGTGAACGCTTCGGTTTCGGTGAGGGCCTGCGCAATGGCGCGGGTTCCGGCGGAGAATGCTTCGAATTCGAAGACCCCCATCGGGCCGTTCCAGAAGACCGTCCTGGCTCCCTTGATCCGGCCTGCGAACGCAGCGGCCGAGTCCGGGCCGATGTCCAGGCCGATACCCTGGGCACCGAAGCTGCTGTCCTCGATGGCGTCGGCGGAAACGGTCTCGTGCGCAGCGTCAGCCGCGAACTTCTCCGCCACCACGACGTCGGTGGGCACCACGAATTCGGTGCCGGCGTCCGAGGCGCGCTTCAAGTAGTCCTTGACCACCGGGATCTGGTCCTCCTCGAGCAGGCTGGAAGCCACCTTGTGGCCTGCCGCGGCGAGGAAGGTGAACAGCATGCCGCCGCCCACCAGGATGGTGTCAGCCTTGCCGATCAGGTTGTCGATGACCGCCAGCTTGTCCGAAACCTTGGATCCGCCGAGCACCACCACGTAGGGACGCTGGGTATCGGCCGTGAGCTTGCGCAGGACCTCCACCTCGGTGTGCACCAGGTCGCCCAGGTAGGACGGAAGCCGGGTGGCGACGTCGTAAACACTGGCATGCTTGCGGTGCACAGCGCCGAAAGCGTCATCCACGTACGCGCCGTTGTCACCGGTCAGCGCCACCAGCTCGTCAGCGAAGGCGCCGCGCTCGGCGTCATCCTTGCTGGTTTCGCGGGCGTCGAACCGGACGTTCTCCAGGACCAGGGCTTCGCCGTCCTGCAGCGCCGCCGCGGCTTCCTTGGCGGAACTGCCGACGGTGTCCCCCGCCAGGGTGACCTTGAAGCCGGCAAGTTCCGCCAGGCGGTCCACTGCGGGGCGGAGGGAGTACTTATCCTCGGGGGCGCCCTTGGGGCGTCCAAGGTGGGCTGTTACCAGCACGCGGGCACCGGCGTCCGTGAGCTTTGACAGCACTGGAAGTGAGGCCTTGATGCGGCCGTCGTCAGTGACTGTAGAGCCGTCGAGCGGCACATTCAGGTCACTACGAACCAGAATGTACCGCCCGCGGACACCTTCAGCGAGAAGTTCGTTGAGGGTGTGTGATGTCATGTGTCTAACCCTAGCCCAGCTTGGACGCGACAAGCTCCGTAAGGTCGACGAGGCGGTTCGAGTAGCCCCATTCGTTGTCATACCAGGAAACAACCTTGACCTGGTTGCCGATGACCTTGGTCAGTCCGGCGTCGAAGATGGACGAGGCGGGGTCGCCGACGATGTCGGAGGACACGATGGGCTCCTCCGTGTAGGTCAGGAAGCCCTGCAGTTCCTCGGACTCGGCAGCACGCTTGAGGGCGGCGTTGACTTCCTCAACGGTGGTCTCGCGGGAGACGGTGACGGTGAGGTCGGTGGCGGAACCGGTGGGCACGGGAACGCGGATGGCGTAGCCGTCCAGCTTGCCCTTCAGCTCGGGCAGGACCAGGCCAATGGCCTTGGCGGCACCGGTGGAGGTGGGCACCATGTTGACGGCGGCGGCGCGGGCACGGCGGAGGTCCTTGTGCGGGCCGTCCTGCAGGTTCTGGTCGGCGGTGTAGGCGTGGACGGTGGTCATGAGGCCGCGCTCAATGCCGAACTCGTCGTTGACCACCTTGGCCAGCGGGCCCAGGCAGTTGGTGGTGCAGGACGCGTTGGAAATGATGTTGTGGGTGGCGTTGTCGTACAGGTTGTGGTTGACACCCATGACGATGGTGATGTCCTCGTCCGAGGCCGGAGCGGAGATCAGGACCTTCTTGGCGCCGGCGTCGATGTGCTTCTGCGCATCGGCGGCCTTGGTGAAGAACCCGGTGGACTCGATGACGATGTCCACGCCCAGCTCGCCCCAGGGGAGTTTGGCGGGATCGCGCTCTGCAAGGACCTTGACGACGTTGCCGTTGACGACGATGTTGCCGTCTTTGACCTCGATGGTTTCCTTCAGGCGGCCGCCCACGGAATCGTACTTGAACAGGTGTGCCAGGGCCTCGGGGCTGGTGAGGTCGTTGACGGCTACGATCTCGAGGTCCGCGCCCTGTGCAAGTGCTGCGCGGAAGTAGTTGCGGCCGATGCGGCCAAAGCCGTTAATACCAATACGGGTCGTCACTTTTTCAGTCTCCTTGGTGCTTTTAGAAGCACTACTAGTTGAGCGGGCGTTCAAGCCAACTAACAGATCCCGCACGCCATTGGGCAGAGATGATTTACATACGGAGGGCGACCAGCCTCATTGCTGAAGGCTAACCGCCTTCCGTGACCTATCTTACGTTTAACTGGGTCCGCCCCCGCAAGTGCGGGGGCGGACGGTCCACATCGCGGCCCATTTAAGTCCGAATGTGAAGTTTGTAACAAGCGCTTGCAGCGCAGGTCACTACGGGAGGGTGATCAGACCCGTGGCGTTGGTGCGTGCTGCCTCGAAGCGCTTGGCGACGTCGGCCCAGTTCACGATGTTCCAGAACGCCTTGACGTAGTCGGCCTTGACGTTGACGTAGTCCAGGTAGAAGGCGTGCTCCCACATGTCGAGCATCAGCAGCGGGGTGGTGCCCAGCGCCGTGTTGCCCTGCTGGTCGTAGAGCTGCTCGATGACCAGGTTGCCACCGATGGGCTCGTAGGCCAGGAAGCCCCAGCCCGATCCCTGCAGGCCGAGTGCGGCTGCCGAAAACTGCGCGCGGAAGGCGTCGAAGGAGCCGAAGGCGTCGTCGATGGCGGCAGCCAGCTCACCCTCGGGCTTGTCGCCGCCGTCCGGGGACAGGTTGTTCCAGAACACGGAGTGGTTGACGTGCCCGCCGGTGTGGAACGCGAGGTCCTTGGAGAGCCTGTTGATGTTGGCGAAGTCGCCCTTCTCGCGGGCTTCGGCCAGCTGTGCCAGGGCGTTGTTGGCGCCAGCAACGTAGGCGGCGTGGTGCTTGCTGTGGTGCAGCTCCATGATCCGCGCGGAGATGTGCGGTTCAAGGGCGGCGTAGTCGTAGCTGAGTTCCGGCAATACGTACTCGGTCACAAAATCCTCCAATATCGTGGACGCTCGGTCCGGTTGGTAACTCTCGGATTGTGCATCCGGGCGGCGGGCGCCCGGAATCTTTTTGATTCTATGGGTCGGTCACTCGTCCAGCATTTCGGGCGTCACATTGGCGTCCGTACCGGGAATGCCGAGGTCAGCGGCGCGTTTGTCCGCCATGGCCAGGAGGCGGCGGATGCGTCCGGCGATCGCGTCCTTGGTCATGACGGGGTCGGCCAGGCGCCCCAGTTCGTCCAGGCTGGCCTGCTTGTGAGCCACGCGCAGCTCGCCGGCGTACTTCAGGTGCTCGGGAACGTCGTCGCCCAGAATCTCGAGGGCACGTTCCACACGGGCACCGGCTGCCACTGCAGCCTGGGCGGAGCGGCGCAGGTTGGCGTCGTCGAAGTTGGCCAGGCGGTTGGCGGTGGCGCGGACTTCCTTGCGCATGCGCCGCTCCTCCCACACCATCAGCGCATCGTGGGCGCCCATGCGGGTGAGGAGGGCGGCGATGGTATCGCCGTCGCGGATGACCACGCGGTCCACGCCACGGACTTCCCGCGCCTTGGCCTGGATGTCCAGCCGGCGTGCGGCCCCCACCAGCGCCAGTGCGGATTCCGGGCCTGGGCAGGTGACCTCCAGCGAGGAGGACCGGCCCGGCTCCGTGAGCGAGCCGTGGGCAAGGAACGCGCCCCGCCACACGGCTTCCGCGTCCGCGGCGGAACCGTTGACGACGGCGGACGGCAGCCCGCGCACGGGACGGCCGCGGCCGTCCAGGAGGCCGGTCTGCCGGGCCAGCGCCTCGCCGTCGCGCACCACCCGCACCACGTAGCGGCTGGCCCGGCGGAGTCCCCCGGCGGACACCACGATGATCTCGCTCTGGTGCCCGTAAACCTCGGCGATCGCTGCGCGGAGGCGCCGCGCCGTGGAGGCCAGGTCCACTTCGGCTTCGATGACGATCCGGCCGGAAATGATGTGCAGCCCGCCGGCGAAGCGGAGCATTGCGGAGACTTCGGCCTTGCGCACCGATGACTTTTTGATGTCCAGACGGGACAGTTCTTCCTTGACCGATGCTGTCAGTGCCATGGCACCTTCCTAACTGTTCCCAAAAATGTCCTGGTACGCCGTCGCCAGACGCAGGGGATCATGGACGGGCCGGCGTCCCGACGCCCCTACTTTACCCAAGACAACCTCGGCCCCGATCATCGCGGCGGCCCGCTCGAACTCCTGCCGGTCCGGCACCGAGGCAGGATCTGCCAGGACAACGTCCACCGTGAACTCCGGGGCGTAGCGCCGCAGCACGTCGAGGTGGTCCGCGGCCGTCATCCCGGAAGTCTCCTTTGTGTCCGTGGCGAGGTTCATGGTGAGGCAGCGTTTGGCCGGGGTGTTGCAAAGCGCCTGGCGCATCTCCGGCAGCAGCAGGTGCGGCAGCACTGAGGTGTACCAGGAGCCCGGGCCCAGGATGACCCAGTCAGCCAGTTCGATGGCCGTGAGCGCCTCCGTGCAGGCCCGGGCCGCCTCGGGCATGAGCCGGACGTGTTCCAGCGAGCCCGCCACGGCACAGCGCGCCTGCCCGCGGATGGTCTGCAGGGCGGAGGCGCCATCCGGCGCGGTGACGCGCACGTCGCCTTCGATGGTCAACGGCTCGGTGGACATGGGCAGGACCTGGCCGCGGGCGCCCAGCAGCGCACCGGCCCACTTCAGTCCGGCCACGGTGTCCCCCAGCAGCTCCCAAAGCGTGACGATCAGCAGGTTCCCCATGGCGTGCTCGTCCAGCGAACCGCCCGGGCCCTTACCGGGACGGAAGCGGTGCTGCATGACGTCGCGCCAGGTCCTGCCCCAGTCCGTGTCGTCACAGAGCGCGGACAAGGCCATCCGCAGGTCCCCCGGCGGGAGGACGCCGTACTCTTCGCGCAGGCGCCCGGAAGAGCCGCCGTCGTCCGCCACCGTAACGACGGCGGTCAGTTCGGACGTGAGCAGGCGCAGCGCAGAGAGGGAGGCGGAGAGGCCGTGGCCGCCGCCGAGCGCCACAACGTTGGGACCTTTGTCCTGCTGGCTGGCTCCGGTTCCGGACGCAGGCGGAACCAGCGGCAGCGCGCCGGTGAACAGCGCCATTATTCGCGGCCCAGATCCCGGTGCGTGGTGGTCACGGTGACCCGGGGGAACTGCGCCAGTTTCTTGGAGAGCTCGACGGCGACTGCGACGGAGCGGTGTTTCCCGCCGGTGCAGCCCACGGCGATGGTGGCGTAGTGCTTGTTTTCGCGGCGGTATCCGTCCAGGACGGGCTCCAGGGCCATGACATACCGGTCCACGAAGTTCTTGACGCCTTCCGCCTCCAGCACGTAGTCGCTGACGTCCTTGTCCAGCCCGGTGTGCGGGCGCAGCTGCGGAACCCAGTGCGGGTTGGGGATGAACCGGACGTCGGCCACGTAGTTGGAGTCGACGGGCAGGCCGTACTTGAAGCCGAAGCTCATGATGTTGAGCCGGAGGGCCACGGGGCCCGTTTCGGTGAAGAGTTCCGTGATGGCCGTGGCCAGCCCGTGGACGTTGTAGCCGGAGGTGTCCAGGACAACGTCGGAGCTGTCGCGCAGTTCCTGCAGCAGCTCGCGTTCGGCGGCGATGCCGTCCAGGATGCGGCCGCCGCCCTGCAACGGATGCGGCCGGCGACCCTGCTCGAAGCGGCGGACCAGGACGTTGTCGCTGGCGTCGAGGAACAGGACCCGGAAGGTGACGCCGCTGGCCGCGAGGGCACCGAGGGCGGCACGGATATCCGCGAAGAGCCCCTTGCTGCGGACGTCGATCACCACGGCGAGCCTCGGGATGGACTGCGGGGCGTGGGAGACGAGTTCGGCCAGCGTGCCCAGCATCTGCGGCGGCAGGTTCTCCACCACGTACCAGCCGTGGTCCTCCAGCGCGTCGGCGGCGGTGCTCCGGCCGGCTCCGGACATTCCGGTGACCACAAGCAGCTCCGCTTCGAGCGGCTTGACGGGCTGCATCCCGTCCTGCCCGGCTCCGGATTCCGCCGTCGTGTCTGCCATTAGGTCCGCCCCGTTTCTGTTGTTGCCATGCCGGGGCGCGCCCCGCGCAAACCCCGCCCCTTACCCTAGCTAAGTTTCAATGATTTCGCCGGTGGACATGTTGATGGCGGGCACCGTTGCCGCAGCCGGTTCGCCCGTGGAGAAGTGGCTGACGATGGCGCTGGCCAGCGCAGGGCCAATGCCCTTCGCCTGCGAGAGCTCTTCGGCGGAGGCGGCCTTGACCCCCTTGACGGACCCGAAGTGGGCCAGCAGTGCCTTGCGTTTGGATGCGCCCAGCCCGGGAACTCCGTCCAGCGCGGATACCGTCATCGCCTTGCCGCGCTTCTGCCGGTGGAACGTGATGGCGAAGCGGTGGGCTTCGTCACGGATGCGCTGCAGCAGGTACAGCCCCTGTGAGGTCCGGGGAAGGATTACGGGGAAGTCGCTGTCCGGCAGCCAGACCTCTTCGAGGCGCTTGGCGAGGCCCACCACGTAGACATCGTCGATGCCCAGGTCCGCGAGGGCCCGGGCAGCGGCGTTGACCTGAGGCTTGCCGCCGTCGACCACCACCAGGTTGGGCGGATAGGCGAACTTGGCCCGCGGGGCGGGCGTCGTGGTGTCCGCCACGGTGCTGTCCTTCGGGCTGCTGTCCATGGGCGTCTCCTGCTGCCCGGGTTCCGGTTGTTCCGCATCTTCCGGGGCAGGGCCCAGCACCGAGTCATCCACCTGGGCGGACTTGTCCTGCAGGTAGTGGCGGAACCGCCGGGTGAGGACGTCGTGCATGGCGGCGGTGTCGTCGGCTGCTGCGGGCCCGGTGACGGAAAACTTCCGGTAGTCGGACTTTTTTGGCAGGCCGTCCTCCACCACCACCATGGAGGCCACCACGTTGGTTCCCTGGACATGGGAGACGTCGAAGCATTCGATCCGCAACAGGGGCACCGGCAGGTCCAGCGCTTCCTGGAGTTCCTGGAGGGCTTGGGAGCGGACGGTGAGGTCTCCGGCCCTTCGCGTCTTGTGCAGCTTCAGCGCATGCTCGGCGTTTTCACGGACGGTGGTCATGAGGGCGGCCTTGTCGCCGCGCTGCGGAACCCGGATGTCCACCTTTGCGCCCCGGATTCCGCCGAGCCACTGCGCCAGCTCCCCGGCGTTGCTGGGCTCCACGGGAACCAGCACCTCGCGGGGCAGTCTGCCGTGGCTGTCGCCGTCGTTGCCGTAGACCTGCTGCAGGAGGTGCTCCACGAGGTCCGGCGTGGTGAAGTCCTCCACCTTCTCAACCACCCAGCCGCGCTGGCCGCGGATCCTGCCGCCGCGGACGTGGAACACCTGGACCGCGGCTTCGAGTTCGTCCTCGTGGAGCGCGAAGATGTCCGCGTCCGTGTCCTCCGCGAGCACCACTGCATTGCGCTCGAAGACTTTCCGAAGGGCGGCGATGTCATCCCGGATCCTGGCGGCGTGCTCGTAGTCAAGCTCGGCCACGGCATCCGCCATCTGCTTTTCCAGTTTGGCGATGAAGCGCTTGGCCTCGCCGCCCATGAAGGCGCAAAAGTCCTCGGCCAGGGAGCGGTGGTCCTCGGCAGAGATGCGGCCCACGCACGGGGCCGAGCATTTGTCGATGTAGCCCAGGAGGCAGGGCCGGCCGGTGGCTTCGGCACGCTTGAACACCCCTGCGCTGCAGCTGCGGACCGGAAACACCCGGAGCAGGGTGTCCATGGTTTCCCTGATGGCGCCCGCGGTGTAGGGACCGAAGTAGCGGGTCCCCTTCTTCTTGTCGCCCCGCATGACCTGGACGCGCGGGTACTTCTCTCCCATGGTTACGGCAAGGTACGGATAGGTCTTGTCATCCCGGAACACCACATTGAAGCGCGGCTTGAATTCCTTGATCCAGGTGTATTCCAGCTGCAGCGACTCCAGCTCGCTGCCCACCACCGTCCACTCCACGCTGCTCGCTGCGTGGACCATGGCGTAGGTCTTGGGCAGCAGCCCTGCCGGGTTGGCGAAGTAGGAGTTCAGCCGGGAGCGGAGGCTTTTGGCCTTGCCGACGTAGATGACCCGGCCGTGGGGGTCGCGGAACCGGTAGACCCCCGGGTTGGTGGGGATTTCACCCGTCCTGGGCCGGTAACTTGCTGGATTTGCCACTTATCCATTCTACTGAGCCGTGCCCGCCGGCTGCGCCAGCCGGACCCCCTGCCGCTGGCGGCCTAGTCGAGCGCTTTGCTCTGGTTGTAGCTGGTGGACCGTTCCTGGCCGCTGAGTTCCGCGATGGCATCCATGATCCGGTCAGTGACTTCGCGCCGGGCCGGCAGCGAATGGTCCGGGCCGGTCTTGTCGAAATACAGCGGCTCCCCCACCTTCATGGTGAAGTGCTGGGGCCGTACGCCCTTCTCGCCCGCACGCTGCAGGTTCTCCGTGCCGACCAGGCCCACCGGGATTACCGGCGCGCCGGTGGTCAGCGCAAGCCAGCCCACGCCGGTGCGTCCGCGGTAGAGGATGCCGTCCCGGGAGCGCGTGCCCTCAGGGTAGATGCCGATCCCGCGGCCGGACTCGAGGATGTCCAGGAGGGTCTTGAGCGCCTGGACACTCGCCGCCTGCTCGCCCCTCTCCACGGGAATGGAGCCCACGGACTCGAAAAAGGCCTTCATGACTTTGCCTTTGATCCCGCCGGTGGTGAAGTACTCGGCTTTGGCGAAGAACGCCACCGGACGGGGCATCAGCGCCTGGACGATAACACTGTCGAAGAAGGACAGGTGGTTGGGTGCCACGATGAAGGGCCCGTCCGTGGGGACGTTTTCAACGCCGACGACGGTGGGCCGGCAGGTGCCCGCGATCAGGCTCCGCGTGGTCCAGCGGACGGCTTCAAACATTTCCATCGTTGGTCACCTCGCTCATGGCGGCACTGTGGATGGCCTGCAGCCGGTCGATGACCTTCACCAGCTCTTCCGCCGTGTCCACGACGGCCACGGACCCGGCGTTCTCCAGTTCGCCGTCGGGAGCGAAACCCCAGGCAACACCGATGCAGTCGAGCCCGTTGGCAATGGCTCCCGAGACATCCTGGGCGCGGTCCCCCACCATGAGGGCGTGCCGGGTTTCCAGGTCCTCAAGGGCGGCGGCGATGATTTCCGTCTTTCCCAGTGGCACCCCTTCGACGGCCGTCTCGTCGTCGGCCGAGCCGCGGATGCTCAGGAACAGCCCGTCGATGCCGTGGTGCGCCAGGACCTTCCGGGCCAGGTTCTGCGGTTTCTGGGTGGCCACGGCCACCGGCGTCCCGGCGGCCGTGAAGGATTCCAGCACTTCGCGGATGCCCGGGTACAGCCGGCTCTGGGCGATGCCGGTAGCCACGTAGTGCTCACGGTAGCGGCGGATGACCTCGTCCAGGAGGTGGGCGGGCACTTGTGCCACATTGAGCAGGGAATCGCTGAGCTTGGGGCCGATCATGGCTTCGAGCAGCTCCTGGCCGGGAACGGGAAGCCCCACGGCTGTCAGGGCCGCCGCAATTCCTTCTGTTATTCCACCGGCCGGATCGACAAGAGTGCCGTCCAGGTCAAAGATCACGGGCACTGTTGTTGGAGTCACCGGGTTAGTTTCTCACGTCAGCAGCAGTGCCTGAAACTCGCATTCCTGCGGCGGAATATTTCTCTTGTCCTACCCCAGGATTTCGGCGAGGAAGCTGGCCGTGTGGCTTGTGGTGGACGTTGCAACCTGCTCCGGCGTGCCGGTGGCGACAATCTGTCCGCCGCCGGAGCCACCGTCCGGTCCCAGGTCCACGATCCAGTCGGCGCTCTTGATGACGTCCAGGTTGTGCTCGATGGTGATGACAGTGTTGCCTTTGTCCACCAGGCCCTGCAGGACCAGAAGCAGCTTGCGGATGTCTTCGAAGTGCAGGCCGGTGGTGGGCTCATCCAGCACATACACGCTCCGGCCGTTGGAGCGCTTTTGCAGCTCTGCCGCCAGCTTGACGCGCTGCGCCTCACCACCGGAGAGGGTGGTGGCCGGCTGGCCGAGCCTGACGTAGCCCAGGCCGACGTCCACCAGGGTGTTCAGGTGCCGCGCGATGGGTGAGAACGCGGCGAAGAACTCCGCCGCCTCCTCGATGGGCATATTAAGGACCTCGGCGATGGTCTTGCCCTTGTAGTGCACCTCCAGGGTTTCCCGGTTGTACCGTGCGCCATGGCAAACCTCGCAGGGGACGTAGACGTCCGGCAGGAAGTTCATCTCGATCTTCAGCGTGCCGTCGCCTGAGCAGGCCTCGCAGCGCCCGCCCTTGACGTTGAAGGAGAACCGGCCGGGAAGGTAGCCGCGAACCTTGGCTTCAGTGGTTTCGGCGAAGAGCTTGCGGATGTTGTCGAAGACGCCCGTGTAGGTGGCCGGGTTGGAGCGCGGCGTGCGCCCGATGGGGCTCTGGTCCACGTGGACCACCTTGTCCAGGTGCTCAAGGCCCTGGACGGTCTTGTGGCGCCCTGCCACCTGCTTGGCGCCGTTGAGCTTGTTGGCCAGCACCTTGTACAGGATCTCGTTCACCAGGGTGGACTTGCCGGAACCGCTCACCCCGGTCACCGCGGTAAAGAGGCCGAGCGGGAATGCGGCGTCAACGTTGTTGAGGTTGTTTTCGCGTGCACCCACCACCTTGAGCTCGCGCTTCTTGTCGTACTTGCGCCGCTTCTTGGGCATGTCGATGCTCTTGCGCCCGGACAGGTAGTCGCCGGTCAGGGATGCGGTGTTCTCCAGGAGCTCCTTGTACGAGCCGGAGTGCACTACCTGGCCGCCGTGCTCGCCGGCGCCGGGTCCGATGTCCACGATCCAGTCGGCGACGTGGATGGTGTCCTCGTCGTGCTCCACCACGATCAGGGTGTTGCCCATGTCGCGGAGCCGGGTGAGGGTATCGATGAGCCGCCGGTTGTCGCGCTGGTGCAGGCCGATGGACGGCTCGTCCAGGACATAGAGCACGCCCACCAGGCCGGAGCCGATCTGGGTGGCCAGCCGGATGCGCTGCGCCTCGCCGCCGGACAGCGTGGCGGACGGGCGTTCGAGGTTCAGGTACTCCAGCCCGACGTCCAGGAGGAACGTCAGGCGCGCCTGGATTTCCTTGAGGACCTGGTGCGCGATCTGGGCTTCACGGCCGGTGAGGACGAGGTTCTCCAGGAACGCGGCGCAGTCACGCATGGGAAGGGCCGCCACTTCGGCAATGGACTTGCCGTTGATGAGCACGGACAAGGACGCAGGATTGAGGCGCGCGCCGTTGCAGGCAGGGCAGGGGATCTGCCGCATGTACTCCTCATACCGGTCGCGTGCCCAGTCGGAGTCGGTTTCGCCGTGCTTGCGGTGCACATACTGGATGGCGCCTTCGAACCCGGTGCTGTACTTGCGTTCCCGTCCGAAGCGGTTCCGGTACTGCACCACCACCTTGTGGTCCTTGCCGTGCAGGACAGTCTGGCGGACGTCCTTGCCCAGCTTCTCCCAGGGGGTGTCCATCGAGAATCCGAGTTCCTTTGCCAGGCCCTCGAGGAGCCGGTTCCAGTACTCGGTGGTGGCAGTTCCCATCGACCAGGGGGCGATGGCGCCCTCGGACAGGGAGAGCTCCGGGTTCGGGACGATGAGTTCCTCGTCCACTTCCAGCTTGGTGCCGATGCCGCTGCAGGCTGCGCAGGCGCCGAAGGGGTTATTGAAGGAGAAGGATCGGGGTTCGATCTCGTCGATGGCGAGGGGATGCTCATTGGGGCAGGCGAGGTTCTCGGAGAACGCCCGGATGCGTGCGGGGTCATCCGCCTCGAGGTCCACGAACTCAGCCAGGACGCGGCCCTCAGCCAGCCCGAGGGCGGTTTCGATGGAGTCCGTGAGCCGCTGGCTGATGCCTTCCTTGACCACCAGCCGGTCCACCACCACCTCGATAGTGTGCTTGAACTGCTTGCCCAGCTTGGGCGGATCGCTCAGCTGGACGAGGTCGCCGTCCACCCGTGCCCGGGAGTAGCCCTTGGCGCTTAGCTCCTTGAAGAGGTCCACGAACTCGCCCTTCCGCCCGCGCACCACCGGGGCGAGGACCTGGAAGCGGGTGCCTTCGTCGAGCTCGAGCAGCTGGTCGACGATCTGCTGCGGCGTCTGCTTGGCAACGGGCTTGCCGCAGACGGGGCAGTGCGGCCGGCCCACGCGCGCCCAGAGCAGGCGCATGTAGTCGTAGATCTCGGTGATGGTGCCCACCGTGGAGCGCGGGTTCTTGCTGGTGGACTTCTGGTCGATGGAAACTGCCGGCGACAGGCCTTCAATGAAATCGACATCCGGCTTGTCCACCTGCCCGAGGAACTGGCGGGCGTAGGCGGACAGTGATTCGACATAGCGGCGCTGGCCCTCGGCGAAGATCGTGTCGAACGCCAGTGAGGATTTGCCCGAGCCTGACAGACCGGTGAAGACGATCATCGCGTCGCGCGGCAGGTCCAGGTCAACATTCCGGAGATTGTGTTCGCGGGCGCCCTTCACCACGAGCCGGGACAGGTCATGGCGCTGCACAATGCCAGTGGAGGGCTCGGTGACGGAAGTGGGTTCGATGGCGGTTTCTTCAGCTAAGGCTTTAGGCACCCAATAATGCTAATCGAAAACTTCTTCGAAACCGTCACCGCCCAGGGCCCGGCCCTCAGCGGTCGTCGTAGGCGGCCGCCAGCAGCTTCACGGCTTCGGCAAACGTTGCCCCCTGCGACTTAGCGGCTTCGGCGTAGGCCGCCGCCGCCGCGGAGAGCCCGCTGAGACGTTCGTCACGTGCACTGACCACCGTCCCGTTCCGGCCACGGGTGGCCACGATGCCCGCCGCCTCCAGCTCCTTATAGGCCCGGGCCACTGTGTGCGGCGCCACGTCAAGGCTGTCAGCCAGGGAGCGGACAGCGGGAAGCCGGGTGCCGGGCGGAAGCGCACCGCTGTCAGCCAGGTGGATGATGCGGAGCCTCAGCTGCTCGTACAGCGCCACCGTGCTGGCGGTGTTGGGCTTCCAGGCCCCGGGGAAGTCGGGGACGGCCTTCACCGGCCCGCCTCGAGGACGCCGGCATTGCCGGCGCGGGCAGCGAACTGGGCGTAGTAGAGCCGGGCGTAGAAGCTTTTGGCCGCCAGGAGGTTTTGGTGGTTGCCCTGTTCGACGATGCGTCCGTGGTCCATGACCAAGATTAGATCAGCGTTGCGTACCGTGGACAAACGGTGGGCAATCACGAAACTGGTCCGGCCGCGCCTCAGCCGCTGGGTGGCCTGCCGGATCAGCAGTTCGGTCCTGGAGTCCACGGAGCTCGTTGCCTCGTCCAGGATCAGGACGGCGCGGCCAGCCAGCTGCGCCCGGGCAATGGTGACGAGCTGGCGCTGGCCCCGGCTGAGGGGTTCACCCCCGTCTTCCAGCACGGTGTCGTATCCGTCCGGCAGTGCCCGGACAAAACGGTCAACGTGGCTGGCCTCTGCGGCGGCCAGGATGCCGGCCTCGGTGGCGTCCGGCAAACCGTAGGCAATGTTCTCGCGGATGCTGCCCGCAAACAGCCAGGCGTCCTGGAGCACCACGCCGAACTGTGCACGCAGCCGGTCCCGGGGCACGGCGGAGGTATCGGTTCCGCCGATGGTGATCCGGCCCGAGGTCGGCTCATAGAACCGCATCAGCAGGTTTATCACGGTGGTTTTTCCTGCACCGGTGTGTCCCACGATGGCCACCGTCTGCCCGGGCTCCACCCTGAACGAAAGGTTGCGGACGGCCGGGGACGAGCCCGGGTAGCCGAACGTCACGTCGTCGAACACGATTGCTCCGCCGGCCGCAGGCTGCCCGTCCGCGGCATCAGGGTCGGCAGCTTCCTCTTCCGCGTCCAGCAGGGCGAAAACGCGGGCGGCGGACGCGGCGCAGGACTGCATGACATTGAGCAGGCCGCCGATCTGTCCCACCGGCTGGGTGAAGAGCCGGCTGAACTGGATAAAAGCCTGGATCCCGCCGATGGTCATGGCTCCCGCTATGACCTGGAGGGCCCCGATGACGGCCACCGCAACATAGTTCAGGTTGGCCATCAGCACCATGAGGGGCTGGACGACACCGGCTGAAAACTGGGCTTTCGTGGATGCACGGGCCAGCCGCGAGTTGCCGGCCGCAAAAACGCCGGCCGCCCGGGACTGGTATCCGAAGGCTTTGATGACTTCGTGGCCCGTGATGAATTCCTCTGCATGCGCATTGAGCTCACCGGTTTCCATCCATTGCCGCGCGTAATGCACCTGCGACCTGCGCGCCACGAAAAAGGTGATGCAGGTGGACAGCGGAACGGTGGCGAGTGCGATGGCCGCCAGCAGCGGCGAGATCCACAGCATCATGGCGAGCGACCCGGACAGCATCAGGACGGACATGATCAGCTGTGTCAGGAGCTGGTTCAACGCCTGGGAGATGTTGTCAATATCGTTGGTGGCCCTGCTCAGGACGTCGCCGCGGGAGCTGTCGCGGTAGTAGGAGGCGGGCAGCCGGTGCAGTTTGTCCTCCACGGCAGCCCTCATGTTGTACATCAGTCCCTGGACGGAACGCGCCGTCAGTGCGCCCTGGATCCAGTTGAACAGCGATGCGAGGACGTACATCACCGCCACTGCCGCAAGCAGCAGGACGAGTCGTTCCTGGTCCGTGCTGCCGCCGTAGACGCCATCAACCACCACGTCCGTGGCATCGCCCAGGTACTTGGGGGCGGCCACGTTCAGGCCGGCGAAGGCACAGGTGGCTGCGACGGCTCCGAGCATCAGCCGCAGGAACGGCCGCAGCAGCCCGAGGAGCCGCCACGATGTGGCGCGGAAAGCCGGGTCTGCCGCCGTAGCGCCGGCCGGGGCCGTCACTGCGGGCCGTCCAGGGCCAGCTGTGATTCCGCGATTTCCCGGTAGGTGGACGACGTCTCCAGCAACTCCCGGTGCGTACCCTGCGCAACCACGTGGCCGCCGTCGAGCACCAGGATCAATTCGGCGTCCTCGACAGTGGAGACGCGTTCGGCCACAACAAGGATGGTGGCGGCCGCAAGTTCGGAATCCAGCACCTGCCGCAGCCGCGTGTCCGTGTGGTAGTCAAGTGCAGAGAAGCTGTCGTCGAAGAGGTACAGGGATGACTTGCGTAGCAGTGCACGGGCTATGCAGAGCCGTTGGCGCTGTCCCCCGGACAGTTTGGTTCCGCCCTGCCCCACCGGCGTCTCAAGGCCCAGGGGCAATCCGCTCATGAAGCGCATGGTCTGCGCCTTTTCAAGGGCATCCCACAGTTCCATGTCCGAGGCTCCGGGGGCCGCCATCCGCAGGTTGTCGGCGATGGTTCCGGAAAACAGGTGCGAATGCTGGGGCACCACGGACATGGAGCCGCGCAGCACATCCAGGGGCAGGTCCTTAATGTTGACGCCGTCGAGTGTTATGGCGCCTTCGGTGGTGTCGAGGAAACGCGGGACCAGGTTCAGCAGGGTGGACTTTCCGCTGCCCGTGGATCCCACGATGGCCGTGGTGGTGCCGGGCAGCGCGGCGAAGCTGACGCCGGCAAGGACAGGCGCCTCGGCCCCCGGATAGGAGAAGCCGACACCCGTGAACTCAATGGTGCCGCCCTGCGGGACGGACCCGCTGGGTCCGTCCCGGGGCTGGGCCGGCAGCATGGGTGCCGCGGGCTCCCCGGGATCCGCCACCGAGGGCTCGGTGTCCAGGACAGCGCCGATCCGTTCCGCGCACACGGCTGCCCGCGGTGCCGTCATCAGGACGTACATGGACATCATGATGGCCAGCAGGATCTGCATGATGTAGGCAATGAACGCCGTGAGCGCACCGATGTTCATCTGTCCGGCCTGGATGCGCTGGCCGCCGAACCACACGATTGCCACCGAGGACAGGTTCACCACCAGCATGATCATCGGCAGCATGGCGGCCACGAGCAAGGCTGACTGGAGGTTGTTGGCGGTGAGGCTGCCGTTGGCGCGGGCGAAGCGGTCCCTCTCATGCTCCTGGCGCACAAATGCCCGGATGGTGACCACGCCGATGATCTGCTCCCGCAGGATGCCCCCGGAATTGTCCAGCAGGTCCTGCCCCTCGCGGTAGAGCGGGATGAGGCGCCGCACAATGGCGGACATGATCAGCACGAGCAGCGGCACGATGACGATGATGACTGCGGACAGCCCCACGTCCTGCTGGAGGGCAAGGATGACTCCGCCCAGGCCCATGGCGGGCCCGGCGATGAGCATGGTGAGCACCAGGAGCGCGAAGGCCTGGATTTGCTGGGTGTCGTTCGTCACCCGGGTGGTGAGGCTCTGGGTTCCAAACCGGGCCACCTCGCGCGAGGACAGGGACTGGATCTTCAGGAAGATCTCCGCCCGGAGCTGCTGGCCGAGCTTCATGGCGATGGCTGCGCCGAAGTAGCCTGCCCCAATGGCCGCAGCCGCCTGCACCATGGCGATTCCCGCCATGAGGAGGCCCAGTCGGTGGATGGACAAGGTGTTGCCTGCCACGATGCCGTCATCGATGATGGCCGCGTTGATGGTGGGGAGCAGAAGGTTGGCGGCGGCCTGCACCAGTTGCAGGAGCACGACGGCGGCAACGGGAGCTTTGTGCGCCATAAGCAGCCGCCCCATGAGTCGGATCAGCAACGCACCTCCAGAAGGTCGGGAAGCCTGCGGGGCGGCGGCAACCGTTCCCCACCAGCCACATCGCTCATTGTAAGGCAGATCACTTACTAATTTTGTCAAGCGTGTGACAGTGCGGTAGAGGTTGTCCAGCGAATGGATTTCGTTACTTCTTGCGCCCCACAGCGAAGATCCGGCGGAATGGGAAGACGGTGCCGTGCCGTCCCGGCGGATAGGCGGTGCGGAGTGCCGCTGCGTATTCTGCTTCGAACTCCCTGCCGTCGTCGGGTGAGAGAACGGCCAGTACGGGGCGCAGGGCCGCGCCACGCACCCACTCAAGGACCGGGTCCGGGCCCGGCAGGACCTGCTGGTACGTGGTTTCCCAAGCATCTGCGGTGCAACCGGCGTCGAGCAGGATAGTGAGGTAGTCCGCCGGCTCACCTACCGATTCCCCGCCGCGAAGCACGCCGTCGAGTTTCGGTGCCCAACGGGCTGACGCTGCGAGTTCCCGCATCAACGTGTGGGAGGGCGCCCCGAAGTTCCCCGGCACCTGCATGGCGAACCAGCCCCCGGGACGCAGGGCGGCCAGCCAATCCCGGATGAGGTCCTGGTGCCCGGGCACCCATTGAAGGGCGGCGTTACTGACCACCACATCCGTTTCCGCTGGCGGCATCCAGCCGGCAATGTCGGCCTGTTCGAACCGCAGGAGCGGATGCCGCGCGGCCACAGTCCCCGCCTTGTCCAGCATCTCCGCCGACGAGTCCACGCCCACCACCTCGGCTTCCGGCCACCGCCCGGCCAGCGTGGCGGTGAGGTTCCCCGGTCCGCAGCCCAGATCCACAACGCGTCCCGGCCGGTCAGCAGTGATCCTGCCGGTGAGGTCGAAAAACGGCCGGTTCCGGTAATCACCGAACTGGACGTATTTGGCCGGATTCCATTTCATAAGCTTCCCCGTTGCCTGGTCGTGTCACAGATACCGCGAAGCCTAGCCGGTACGCGGCGGATTTCCGGGAGCACCCTGGCACTAAGCTGGAAACCAATGAAACTCGTTGACCAGCTGACCGATCTGCCCCGGAACTCCTCCGCCGCCGTCGATCCCGATGACCTTTACACCCGCTTTGTCGAATGGACGGAAAGCCGCGGCCTGGCGCTGTATCCGGCGCAGGACGAGGCTGTCATGGAACTGGCCACTGGTGCCAACGTCATCCTCGCCACCCCCACCGGGTCCGGAAAATCACTGGTTGCCATCGCCGCGCACTTCCAGGCCATGGCCCAAGGCCGGCGCAGCTACTACACGGCGCCCATCAAGGCCCTGGTGTCAGAGAAGTTCTTTGCCCTCTGCGACATCTTCGGCGCCGAGAACGTCGGGATGATCACCGGCGATTCCGGGGTCAACCAGGACGCACCCATCATCTGCTGCACCGCCGAGATCCTGGCGAACACGGCACTGCGGGAGGGTGCGGCAGCCGAACTCGGCGCCGTCATCATGGACGAGTTCCACTTCTACTCGGATCCGCAGCGCGGCTGGGCCTGGCAGGTGCCGCTGCTGGAACTTCCGCAGGCCCAGTTCCTGCTCATGTCCGCCACCCTGGGCGACGTCACCAGGTTCGAGAAAGGCCTAACCGACCTCACCGGCCGCCCCACCACCACGGTGAGTTCCGCCGAACGCCCCATCCCGCTGCACTTCTACTATCACGAGATCCCGGTGCACGAGACGCTGGAAGAGCTGCTCACCACTAAACAGGTCCCCGTCTATGTGGTGCACTTCAGCCAGATCGAGGCAATCGACCGGGCCCAGACGCTCATGAGCATCAACGTCTGCACCCGTGAGGAGAAGGACAGGATCGCGGAGCTGATCGCGAACTTCCGCTTCGCCGCCGGCTTCGGCAAGACCCTCAACCGGCTGGTCCGGCACGGCATCGGCGTGCACCACGCGGGCATGCTGCCCAAGTACCGCCGCCTGGTGGAACAGCTCGCGCAGGCCGGCCTGCTCAAGGTCATCTGCGGCACCGACACCCTGGGCGTGGGGATCAACGTCCCCATCCGCACCGTCCTGCTCACCGCTTTGAGCAAGTACGACGGCGTCCGCACCCGGCTGCTCAACTCACGCGAGTTCCACCAGATCGCGGGCCGTGCCGGCCGCGCGGGCTACGACACTGCCGGAACCGTGGTGGTCCAGGCCCCCGAGCATGTGACGGAGAACGTCAAGGCGATGGCGAAAGCCGTGGCAAAGTTCGGCGACGACCAGAAGAAGCTGCGCCAGGTGGTCAAGAAGAAACCCCCCGAAGGCTTCGTGTCCTGGGGCGAGCCCACCTATAAGCGCCTGGTCGAGTCCGTACCGGACCCGCTCACGTCCAGTTTCACCGTCACCCACGCCATGCTCATGAACCTCATGGAGCGGCCCGGCGATCCCTTCGCTGCGGCACGGCGGCTCCTGACCGAAAACCATGAGCCCCGCTCCTCGCAGCTGCAGCTGATGAAGAAGGCACTGGGCATCTACCGCGAGCTGCTGGCGGCGGAGGTGGTGGAGCGGATCCCGGCGGACCAGCAGGAAGCTGACGGACGCACCGTCCGCCTGACCGTCCACCTGCAGCCGAACTTCGCACTCAACCAGCCGCTCTCCCCCTTCGCACTTGCTGCGCTGGAGCTCCTTGACCCGGAGTCGCCGTCGTACGCCCTGGACGTGGTGTCCGTGATCGAGGCGACGCTGGAAAAGCCCCGCCAGATCCTCTCCGCGCAGCAGAAGAAGGCGCGGGGCGAAGCCGTGGCGGCCATGAAGGCGGACGGCATCGACTACGACCAGCGGATGGCGATGCTGGAGGAGGTCACCTACCCGCAGCCGCTCGCGGACATCCTTGGGGAGGCCTTCGAGGTCTACCGGAAGGCGGCCCCCTGGGTGGGCGACTTCGAACTGGCGCCCAAGTCCGTGGTGCGGGACATGTACGAACGCGCCATGAACTTCGGCGAGTTCGTGCAGTTCTACGGGCTGGCCCGCTCGGAAGGCATCGTGCTGCGATATCTGGCGGACGCCTTCAAGGCCCTGCGGCAAACGGTTCCGCAGGACATGCTGCGGGAGGACCTTGAAGACCTCACCGCGTGGCTCGGCGAAATGGTGCGCCAGGTGGACTCCAGCCTCCTGGATGAATGGGAAGAACTCGCGTCCGGGGCCATGCCCACCCCGCACGACGCGCCGCCGCCTCCCCCGCCGTCGCTCACCTCGAACATCCGGGCCTTCCGCGTGATGGTCCGCAACGAGATGTTCCGCCGCGTTGAACTGTTCGCTGACGAGGACGCGGCGGCCCTTGGTGAACTGGACGCCGGCTCGGGCTGGGACCGGGACCGGTGGGAAGACGTACTGGACGACTACTTCGACGAGCACGACGACATTGGGACCGGTCCGGATGCCCGCGGCCCGGGGCTGCTCATCATCACCGAGGAAGCCGGGCTGTGGAAGGTGCGGCAGATCTTCGACGATCCTGCCCGGAACCACGACTGGGGCATCTCGGCCGAGGTGGACCTGGCAGCGTCGGACGAAACCGGAACCGCCGTGGTGCGGGTAACGGACGTCAACCGGCTCTGACGCAGGGCTAACCTGCAGCAGGGGGAACGGGCCCGGCGGTAAGCTCGGACAATGAGTGTTATCCGCCCCGCCACCGAACACGACGTGCCCGCGATCCTTCGCATGATCCACGAACTGGCCCACTACGAGAAGGAACCGGACGCAGTCCGCAACACTCCCGAGATGCTGCGGCAGGTCCTCTTCGGCGAGAACCCGCGCGTCTTTGCCGCCATGGCCGAGAACGAGGCCGGAGACGTCCAGGGCTTCGCACTCTGGTTCCTCAACTACTCCACCTGGGAAGGCGTGCACGGCATCTACCTGGAAGACCTGTACGTCAGCCCGGAGGCGCGCGGCGAGGGCCACGGCAAGGCCCTCCTGCAGCACCTTGCCTCCATAGCGGTGGCAAACGGCTACGCCCGGGTGGAATGGAGCGTCCTGGACTGGAACGAGCCATCCATCAACTTCTACCGCCGCCTGGGCGCCCGCCCGATGGACGGGTGGTCAACCTTCAGGCTCACCGGCGACGCCCTCGAAAAGTTCGGCAGCGCCTCATCCGCCCCCGTCCCCGCAGCGGCCCATGGCTGAAGCAGGCCACGAGGTCCGTGCCCGGCACGAATTCCGGGGCATGCGCACGGTGGAGCACTACTTCACCGTGCCGCTTGACCACTCCGCGCCGGACGACGAGACCATCACCGTCTTCGCCCGTGAGTATGTCTCGGCCTCCCACAGCGGGGACGAGGCGCAGAACCTGCCCTGGCTGCTGTTCCTGCAGGGCGGCCCGGGCGGCCGCGGGAACAGGTTCGGCTCCCTCGGCGGCTGGGGCAAGGCCGCCGCTAAAGAGTTCCGGATACTGATGCTGGACCAGCGGGGCACCGGACTGTCCACCCCCGTGGACCGCAACACCCTGCCGCTCCGCGGGGCTGCGCCGGACCAGGCCGCGTACCTGGAGCACTTCCGAGCCGATGCCATCGTTGCTGACGCAGAACTGATCAGGAAGGCGCTGGGCTCGGAACCCTGGACCGTGTTCGGGCAGAGCTACGGCGGTTTCTGTGCCCTGACCTACCTGTCCTTTGCCCCCGGCGGCCTGAAGGAGGTCCTCATCACCGGCGGCCTCGCTCCCCTGACCGGTCCTGCCGACGACGTCTACCGCGCCACCTTCCAGCGGGTGGCGGCGCGCAACGCCGAGTACTTCAGCTGGTACCCGGAAGACCGCACCATGGTGGAGCGGATTGCCCGCCACCTGCGGACCACGCCGGAGTTCCTGCCCGACGGCGGTCCCCTCACCGTGGAGCGCCTCCAGATGCTGGGTGCGTTCCTTGGCGGAAACACCAGGGTGGACAGCCTGCACTACCTGCTGGAGGATGCCTTCACCGGGACCCCGGCCGGGCCGAGGCTCTCCGATCCGTTCCTTGACCAGATGCAGGGCATCGTCTCGCGCCGGTCCAACCCGCTCTATGCCCTGATGCATGAATCCATTTACGGGCAGGGCCAGGCAACGGACTGGTCGGCGTGGCGCGTGCTGACGGAGTATCCCGAATTCCGGCCTGAAGCGGAGCCCCTGCTGCTCACCGGCGAAATGGTTTACCCCTGGTATTTCGAGCAGGATCCTGCCCTGCAGCCCCTCCGCGAGGTGGCCGGGCTGCTCGCCGCGAAACAGGACTGGCGGCCGCTCTACGATATCCGGCAGCTTGCCGCCAACCGGGTGCCGGTGGCGGCAGCCGTGTATTCCGAGGACATCTATGTGGACCGGAAGCTGTCCCTGGAAACGGCCGCCGCGGTCCGTGGGCTCGAGGTCTGGGAGACCGGGGATTTCCACCATGACGGCATCGCCGATGACGGCGAGGGGATCTTCAACCGGCTGCTTGGGATGGTGAGGTCAGGCCGCCGCTGAGGCCCGGCGACCAGCCACCCGGGTCAGTAAGGCTGCGGCCAGGACGAGGGCACCCACCACGCCGCCCAGCATGTTCAGCCCCAGGTAGCCGGTCCAGCTGAGCACAAGGCCGGAGACAGCGCCCCCCACCGCCCCCGCCGCGCCCATCAGCATGTCCGAGACACCCTGCACCACCACCCGGGACTCCTGTCCGACGCTCTCGGCCAGCAGGGTGGACCCGGAGACAGTCGCTGCGGACCAGCCCATGCCCAGCAGCACCAGGCCGACGGCGACGGCTGCGGTGGAGCCCTGACCGAACCCCGCCACGAGGACGGCGGTCATCAGCAGCATGCAGCCGATCATGACGGTCTCGGTCCGGCCAGCTTTGTCCGTCAACCAGCCCATCACCGGTGACAGCGCGAACATGCCCGCGATGTGCAGGGAAATGGTGAAGCCGATGATGACCAGCACATCACCAGATGCCGTATGGCCGGCATGGGATGCCGCGGGTCCTTCCACGAGGTGCTGCAGGTGGAGCGGCGTCATGGACATGACGCCCACCATGACGGCGTGGGCCCCGACGACGGCGGCGACGGCCAGCAGCGCAGTGCGGGAACCCCGGATGGCGCGCATCCCGCGGGCCAATGAGCCTCCCGGCCGGGGCGCGCCCGGGACGGCAGCCACCGCCGCAGCATCAGTGGCGGCCGGTCCACGTTCCGCAACCTGGCGGGCGGCAACTTCACGGGCGAGGTGCAGCGGGTCCGGTCGGAGCCCGATGAGGACAAGCAGGATGGCCACCAGAAGCCCGGCACCGGAGATCACAAACGGGCCTGCCACCGGCGGCAGCCCCAGCGCCGCACCCACCACCGTGCCGGGCTGGATCAGGTTGGGTCCTGCCACGGCTCCGACCGTTACGGCCCACACCACGGTGGACAGCGCCCTGCCCCGGTGTTCCGCCTCGGCCAGGTCCACGGCGGCGAACCTGGCCTGCAGGTTCGCTGCGGTGCCCACCCCGATGCCCGCCGCGCCCAGCACAAGCAGCACAAAGATTCCTGTGACCACCGCCAGGACCATGAGCACCGTGCCGGCCAGGGCAGCCGAGAGGCCGGCCACCTGGCCCATCCGGCGGCCCCTGCGGTCCGCCAGCGAGGCGAGCGGCAGCGCGGCCAGCGCTGCCCCCAGGGTCATGACCGTTGCTACGGCTCCCGCCCACGCGCTGGAGCCGGACAGCTCCACAGCGAGGATCGAACCAATCGAAACTGTTGCCCCCGTGCCGATTCCGCCGAAGACCTGGGCGGCGGCCAGCAGGGCGACGGTACGTCGCTGCACCCGCCGCACATCGTTGTCGGTTATCACCATGGGGGCCATGGACAGAGCATAGTCCCCGCCGGTGGCCTCCTAAAGGGGCCAATTTAAAGGCAGCAGTCCCGGCCGCTCGCGTGGCCGGGACTGCTGCTGATTGAAGGCTGGAAGCCTTTAGTCGACGTCGCTGTGGCTCTTGCGGACGTCTTCTTCCAGGCGCGGATCCAGGTGCGCTTCCTTGGCCTTGGAGCTGACCAGGCTGGCGATCACCGCGATGACGATGGTGCCGACAATGACGGCCAGGGACACGAACGTGGGGATCTCGGGAGCCCATTCGATGTGCTGGCCGCCGTTGATGAACGGCAGCTCGTTCACGTGCATGGCATGCAGCACCAGCTTGACGCCGATGAATGCCAGGATGAAGGACAGTGCGTGCTTCAGGTAGATCAGGCGGTTCATGAGGCCACCCAGCAGGAAGTACAGCTGGCGCAGGCCCATCAGGGCGAACAGGTTGGCCGTGAACACAATGAACGGGCTCTGGGTCAGTCCGAAGATGGCCGGGATGGAGTCGACGGCGAACAGCAGGTCCGTGAGGCCGATGGTGATGAAAACGATCAGCATGGGGGTGAAGACCTTCTTGCCGTTCACCGTGGTGCGCAGCTTGTTGCCGTCGAACTTCTCCGACATGGGGATCACCTTGCGGATCCTGGCGATCAGCGGGTTCTCACGGTCTTCCTCGTCTTCGCCCTCGTCCTGGGCCTGCTTCCAGGCGGTCCACAGCAGGAAGGCGCCGAAGATGTAGAACACCCAGCTGAACTGCTCGATCACCATGGCGCCCAGCAGGATGAAAATGCCGCGCAGGATCAGGGCGATGATGATGCCCACCATCAGCACTTCCTGCTGGTACTTCCGGGGCACCGAGAACCGGGCCATGATGATGATGAAGACGAACAGGTTGTCGATGCTGAGGCTGTATTCCGTCACCCAGCCGGCCACGAACTGGCCGCCGTATTCCGGGCCGGTGAAAGCGAACATGGTTCCGGCGAACACCAGCGCAAGGCTGACGTAGAACGCTACCCAGAGGCCGGCTTCCTTCATGGATGGTTCGTGGGGCCGGCGGACCACCAGGAGAAGGTCGATCAGGAGGATAAGGCCGAGGACGACAAAAGAGCCGACTTCGAACCACACGGGCAATTCGAGCACAGGGTAGCCTTTCGCAGGGTACAGAGATGCGGTGTAAGTCTCTCCGGCCTGCCTGCGCACTTGGTGCTGAGATGGCGGCCCGCCACGCCCGGCGGGGCAACCATGCCCTGCGTGTTGACGATCGTAGCGCTCGGGATACTCCCCTACGTGACGTTAACTGTACATGAGCCGGGAGCGTCGCCGCTCCCGGCTTACGTTGGGTGTCGCCCAGGCGCCGGGTCAGGCGTGGCCTGCCGCCTGCATCTGCCGCAGTTCCTTCTTCAGTTCGCCGACCTCGTCGCGGATCCGGGCGGCCACCTCGAACTGCAGTTCGGCAGCGGCGCCGTGCATCTGCTCGGTGAGCTGCTCGATGAGCCCCACCAGGTCCTCTGCCGGGGCCGCCGCGAGGCCGTCCGAACGGACCTTCGCAGCACCCTTCTTGGCCCCGGCCTTGGTTGCCCCGGTGATCCCGCGCTTGCCCTTGCCGTAGTCGAAGCTGCCCAACAACGCATTGGTGTCGGCGTCTTCCCGGGCCAGTTGGTCCGTGATGTCCGCGATCTTCTTCCGCAGCGGCTGGGGGTCCACGCCGTGCTCAGTGTTGTAGGCCACCTGGATGGCGCGGCGCCGGTTGGTTTCATCAATGGCATTGGCCATGGAGTCCGTGATCCGGTCCGCGTACATGTGGACCTGGCCGGACACGTTACGGGCCGCGCGGCCGATGGTCTGGATCAGGGACGTGGAGGACCGCAGGAAGCCTTCCTTGTCCGCGTCCAGGATGCTCACCAGGGACACCTCCGGAAGGTCCAGGCCTTCCCGGAGCAGGTTGATGCCCACCAGGACATCGAAGCTGCCCAGCCGCAGCTCGCGCAGCAGCTCGACGCGCCGCAGCGTATCGACGTCGGAGTGCAGGTACTCCACCTTCACGCCGTGGCTCAGGAGGTAGTCCGTGAGGTCTTCCGCCATGCGCTTTGTCAAAGTGGTGACCAGGACGCGCTCGTCCTTCTCCACGCGCGTCCTGATCTCGCCCAGGAGGTCGTCGATCTGGCCCTTGGTGGGCTTGACGATCACCTCGGGGTCCACCAGGCCGGTGGGCCGGATGATCTGCTGGACGAAGCCGTCCGCCTTGCCGAGCTCGTACTTGCCGGGCGTGGCGGACAGGTAGACGGTCTGGCCGATCCGTTCCAGGAACTCGTCCCATTTCAGCGGCCGGTTGTCCATGGCGGACGGGAGCCGGAAGCCGTGGTCCACAAGGGTCCGCTTGCGGGACATGTCGCCTTCGTACATGGCACCGATCTGCGGGATGGTCACGTGGGATTCGTCCACCACCAGCAGGAAGTCGTCCGGGAAGTAGTCGATCAGGCAGTGCGGGGCGGTGCCGCCGGCCCGCCCGTCAATGTGGCGGGAGTAGTTTTCGATGCCGTTGCAGAATCCCATCTGCTGCATCATTTCAAGGTCGTAGGTGGTCCGCATCCGGAGCCGCTGCGCCTCGACCAGCTTGTTCTGCCCCTCCAGGACTGCGAGCCGGTCCGCGAGTTCGTCCTCGATGGACTTGATGGCGCGGCTCATGCGTTCCGGGCCGGCGACGTAGTGCGATGCCGGGAAGACGTACATCTCCGTTTCCTCGCGGATGACCTCCCCGGTGACGGGGTGCAGGGTGTAGATGTTCTCCACTTCGTCCCCGAAGAACTCGATCCGGAGCGCGAGTTCCTCGTACATCGGGATGATCTCGACGGTATCGCCGCGGACCCGGAACGTGCCGCGGTGGAAGTCCATGTCATTGCGCGCGTACTGCATGGAGACGAACTTGCGCAGCAGCGCATCCCGGTTCATTTCCTGTCCCCTGCGGAGCGTGACCATGCCGGCGATGTACTCTTCCGGCGTGCCCAGGCCGTAGATGCAGGAGACCGTGGCCACCACCACAACGTCCCGGCGCGTCAGCAGCGCGTTGGTGGCGGAGTGCCGGAGCCGCTCCACTTCCTCGTTGATGGACGAGTCCTTCTCGATGAAGGTGTCCGTCTGGGGAACGTACGCCTCAGGCTGGTAGTAGTCGTAGTAGGAGACGAAGTACTCCACCGCATTGTTGGGCAGCAGCTCCCGGAACTCGTTGGCCAGCTGCGCGGCGAGGGTCTTGTTCTGGACCATCACCAGGGTGGGGCGCTGGACCTGCTCGATGAGCCAGGCGGTGGTGGCGCTCTTGCCCGTGCCGGTGGCGCCGAGCAGCACCACGTCCTTCTCGCCGTTGTTGATGCGCTCCGTCAGCTCCGCTATGGCGGCCGGCTGGTCACCCGCAGGCTTGAACTCGCTGATGACCTCAAACGGCGCTACAACACGGTTTATATCCTGCGCAAGGCTCATGGATCTAATCTACAACCGGGCACCGACAGAACGGGCCGAGTCCGTTACGGGCGAACAGCGCAGCGGGTTTCGCAGGGGTCAGGACGCGCACGACGGCGGCTGCCACCCTGCGCTTTCGGCCCACCGTTTCATGGGGTCTTCCGCGTTCCGGAACCACTCCTCCTTGGCTTCCGCGTAGCCTTCGGTGGTTGCGTCGCCGGCATGCTCGGCGGCCAGCCGCCGCTTGAAGACCAGATAACCGGCGGCGGCGCCGGCATCGGCGCGCAGCCAGTCCCGGAAGCACAGGGCGAACCGCCATCCGGGCGACCCCGCAGCCCGCACATGCAGGTTCACGTCGCGGCCGGGGTCGGCGCTGGCATGGAAACGCTTGTACCAGTCCTCCGGCCGCGGATGGCCCGGTTTGGGTGCATCGGCGGAACTGCCCGGAACGAAGGGGAACCCGGCGGCCGACAGGAGCGGCGCAAGGGTGTCTGCCGCGGCCAGGTCAGGGACAGCGAGCTGGAGGTCGATGACGTCCTTGGCGTCGAGGCCCGGGACCGAGGTGGAACCGATGTGCTCCAGGCTGAGGCCGTTGACGTCCACCGCGTCCTGGCGGGACAGGGCGGCACGGATCCGGGCCATGATGCGCCGTGCCTCCTGCGGCCATTCCGGGCGGGACGGGAGCAGGACGGGTCCACCTTGCCGGCCGGCGCGGACCCCCTGGGCGATGTTCAGCGCAAAGGGCTGCAGGCGTCCTTTCCAGAGCCGGTCCACCTGCTCCAGCAGTTCCGCGACGCTGCCCGAATTGTCCAGGACCACGTCTGCGGCGGCCAGCCTGTCCTCCCGGGACGCCTGGGCCTGGATGCGCGAGCGGGCGGCCTCCGCGGTCATGCCCCGGTACTCAAGCATCCGCTGCACCCGCATGTCCTCCGGGGCGTCCACCACCAGGACCAGGTGGAAGTCGCTCCCCTGGCCAGTCTCCACCAGCAACGGGATGTCCTGCACCACCACGGCGTCGTCCGCAGCAGCTGCCACGATGGCCGCGGCGCGGGAACGGACAAGCGGGTGAACAATCCCGTTCAGGGCGGCAAGGCGTTCCGGCTGCCCGAAGACCACCGCGCCGAGACGGGCACGGTCCAGCCGCCCGCCGTCGTCGAGCATCTCCGCACCGAACTCGGCCACGATCCTGGCCAGCCCCTCCGTACCGGGCTCCACAACTTCACGGGCCAGCGCGTCCGCGTCCACCAGCACGGCGCCCAGCTCCTTCAGCCGCCCGGCCACCAATGACTTCCCTGAGGCGATTCCGCCGGTCAACCCGATCTTCAGCACGGCTCCCACCCTATCCCGCCTGACTAGACTGGGGCGGGTGCATGAGCAAGAGAGCAGGGCGGCGTCCTACACCACCCTGGCCGCGGGTCCGGACTTCCGCCACGAGCTGGAGATCAAGCGTTCACGCTTCATCACCGTCCTCCGGCGGGCAGGCACCGAAGAGGATGCCCGTGACCTGGTGGCAGGCCTCCGCCGGGAGTTCCACGACGCACGGCACCACTGCTCCGCTTTCATCATCGGACCGGATCGGGACATACAGCGGTCAAACGACGACGGCGAGCCCTCCGGGACGGCCGGAATACCGATGCTGGAAGCCCTGTCCAAGAGGGAGACGGCACCCGGAGTGGCGGACCTCAGCGACGTCAGCGCCGTCGTCGTGCGCTATTTCGGCGGCGTGCTGCTCGGGGCTGGAGGCCTGGTCCGTGCCTACTCAGAATCGGTCTCCTCAGCACTATCACTGGTGCCCCTGGTACGGCGCAGCCGGCTGCGCATCTGTTCCGCGGCGGTACCCCATGCGGCAGCCGGCAGGCTGGAAAACGACCTCCGCGCTGCCGGCTTCGTGATGGCCGAAACCAGCTACGGCGCGAAGGACACGGTCCTGCGCCTCGCCGTTGCCGATAATGCGGATGCGATCGCCGCCGCCGCGGAACGGCTGCAGGTGCTGACTTCCGGCGGCGTTGGCCTGGCGACCGAGGGAACGGAGTGGGTGGATGTCGCGCTTGCCTGACGTGTCCCTGGTGGACGTGGACGACGCCGTCATGGAGTCGCTCCTGGCGCTCGCCAAGCGGGACGCATCACCGGACGAGGTGGCTCCCCCGCTGGGCGGGCCCGGCTGGAACCCGGAACGCACCGCGTGGTTCCGCAGCTACCACCGGGCGGCGGCTGAAGGCCTGGACGGAAAGGCCGGCGAAAAATCCTGGGGCATCCTCTGCGGCGGGGACCTGGCCGGATCCATCCGGCTCCGCCGCCTCGCACCGGGGCACCGTGGGTCTGGCCCTGAAGACGGGGCTGTGGCTGAGACGGGCATCTGGCTGGGCAGGAGCTTCCGGTCCCGGGGAATCGGAAGTGCCGCGCTGCACCTGGTGCTGGCTGAGGCCCGGAAGGCAGGACTGTCCAGGGTGGTCGCCCGCACCCTGGCCGGCAACGGAGCGGCGCAGCATCTGCTCGAGTCGGCGGGCGGGCACCTGCAGCCCGAAAACGACGGAACTGTCCTCGCCGTCGTCGAACTTCAATCCGCCGGTTAACGCACAATGGGCCCCTGCTTCCGCAGGGGCCCATTGTGTCAGCCCGGAAATCCGGGCCGGCGGCAATTAGTTGCCGGTCAGCTTCTCGCGCAGGGCGGCAAGAGCCTCATCCGAAGCCAGGGTGCCGGCGCCGGTGTCGGCGGCAGCAGGCTCGGAGGAGTAGCTGGTGGCGCCGGAGTCGCTGTCACCGGACGTTGCAGCAGCAGCGTCGTCGGCAGCGTGCTGGGCAACCTGCTTCTTGTGGGCTTCCCAGCGGGTCTGGGCGTCAGCGTACTGCTGCTCCCAGGCGGCGCGCTGGTTCTCGTAGCCTTCAAGCCACTCGTTGGACTCGGGATCGAAGCCCTCGGGGTACTTGTAGTTGCCCTCTTCGTCGTACTCTGCAGCCATGCCGTACAGAGCGGGATCGAATTCGGTGCTGTCGGCGTCGACGCCCTCGTTGGCCTGCTTGAGGGACAGCGAGATGCGGCGGCGCTCGAGGTCGATGTCGATGACCTTGACGAACAGTTCGTCGCCAACGGAAACAACCTGCTCGGCCAGCTCAACGTGGCGGACAGCGAGCTCGGAGATGTGGACCAGGCCTTCGATGCCGTCTTCGACGCGGACGAACGCACCGAACGGAACGAGCTTGGTGACCTTACCCGGAACAACCTGGCCCAGGGCGTGGGTGCGGGCGAAGGTCTGCCACGGATCTTCCTGCGTAGCCTTGAGCGACAGGGAGACGCGCTCGCGGTCCAGGTCCACCTCGAGAACCTCGACGGTGACTTCCTGGCCAACCTCGACAACCTCGGACGGGTGGTCGATGTGCTTCCAGGACAGCTCGGAAACGTGAACCAGGCCGTCTACGCCGCCCAGGTCCACGAAGGCACCGAAGTTGACTATGGAGGAAACGACGCCGGGACGGACCTGGCCCTTTTCCAGCTTGTTGAGGAAGGTGGAGCGGACCTCGGACTGGGTCTGCTCGAGCCATGCACGGCGGGACAGAACAACGTTGTTGCGGTTCTTGTCCAGCTCGATGATCTTGGCTTCGATCTGCTGGCCGATGTACGGAGCCAGGTCGCGCACACGGCGCATCTCGACGAGGGATGCGGGCAGGAAGCCGCGCAGGCCGATGTCGAGGATAAGACCACCCTTGACAACCTCGATGACGGTACCGGTGACAACACCGTCTTCTTCCTTGACCTTCTCGATGTCGCCCCAGGCACGCTCGTACTGAGCACGCTTCTTGGAGAGGATCAGACGGCCTTCTTTGTCTTCCTTGGTGAGCACCAGGGCTTCGACCTGATCGCCGACGGAGACAACTTCTCCGGGATCAACGTCGTGCTTGATGGACAGCTCGCGGGAGGGGATGACACCTTCGGTCTTGTAACCGATGTCGAGCAGGACTTCATCGCGGTCGACCTTGACGACGGTACCTTCGACGAGGTCTCCGTCGTTGAAGTACTTGATGGTGGCGTCGACTGCTGCGAGGAAGTCCTCAGCGGTACCGATGTCGTTAATGGCGACTACGGGGGTACCGGGCTTCTCGGTGGAGGTGATGGTCATGTAGTAGGGGCTCCGTTGTGGATAGTTAGTCGGTCAGGCAAACCGGCGCGCCCGCGTTATGGAACGCAGGCGCGATTCGCGGTGAATCCGACGGATCCTCCGGGTCATCCTGATTTTGTGGATTTTACAGAACGTGCACGTGGTACACGCCCGTTTAGTCTAGTCGCCGCCGCCAACAAGGGCAAAAGCGGGCAGGTACCCCTCCCCCTCAGAAGTGGGTAAGGCAGTGGGTGGCCCGCTCCACCGCGAACATCTGGCGGGCCTGCAGCACCGCGCCTTCAGTGTTTTCACGGATCTTCCCTGCCGCCGCCAAAGTCACCGGGCAGACACCGCCGAGGTAGATGGAGGAAAGCGCGGAGACGTCCAGTGCCAGGTCCGCGGGGGTGCCTTCCGGGAGGCGTTCGACGGCGGCCCGGCCCCCCTCGACTGCCAGGGCCCAGGTTCCCGCGGTGAGCCCGAGCGGGTCATTGAGCTCCAGCACCAGCCTGCCGTCTGCCGGATACTGCCGGGCCTCGAGGGCCGCGGCGGCGTCCAGGATCCGGAGCCAGAGCATGTCCCTGCTGTCCGACGAGTCAATGCAGCGGGGGTCCATGAGGGCCCAGGGCAGGGGGTCGTCCAGTGGAGCTTCACCCCAGGTGATACGTTCCACCAGGTCGATCGCCGCCAGGAACTGCCAGAGTTCGAGGTAGGCGTCGTTCGTGGCCGCCAGCAGGTCCACCACTTCAACCGTGTAGGGCTTGGTGTCCCAACCAAGGAACTTGTACGAGACGTAGCCGTCCACGTCGCCGCCGGGGCCGTAGTGGAGCGCCACCTTGACGGCGGGGTCCTCTTTGCCGTCGAGTCCCAGTGACCCGGACGCCAGCTGCCGGTACCACTCCTGCCGTCCGATGGACCCCGGGGTCAGCCGGTGCACGCGGTCGAACACAACCGGGGCCAGTTCCAGCAGGGCCTTGGGGTCGGCTACCTCCACGGAGCCGGTGGGCTGGTGCTGCAGGGTGAACCGGGTGGTGGTGTCAACCTTCAGGGAGCGCTCGAAGCTCGCCACCCCGTAGCCGAACCTTCCGTAAATGGACCCCTCGGAGGCCGTGAGTGCCGCCATCGCCACGCCGTCCTCCTTCGCGAGCCTGAGGTCCTCGCTCATCATCCGCCGCAGCAGGCCCCTCCGGCGGTGGGAAGTACGCACCGTCACCGACGTGACCAGTTGCGTCTCCAGTGTCCTTCCGAAGCCGATGTTCAGGGTCTTCCGGAGCGTCGCGAACGTGGCCACGGGAACCTCAGCGGGTAGGGATCCAGGAGCCACGCCGCCGGTCTGGTAGGCGCCCGTCAGGACGCGGCCATCCACCTGGTAGGTGGCGAGGGCCTTTTCCACGTGCTCGGGCGTGCGGGTGGACTCGTGGAAACCGAATGACACCGCCCGGGACCACGTGGCGGCTTCCTCATAGCCGTCGTTGCCTTTTAAGACCGCGCCAAAGCGCCGGATTTCATAGTTGCCGCTCAGATCGCCCATTCGTCCGAGCCTAGCCAATCCATCCGGCGCCTGACCAGCGCAAACAGCCGGGCAGCACGTTCAGAGCGGGCGGACGGGCTGGCGCAGGATGGTCCGGAGTTTTTCCGGCGCCACTTTCCGGGGGTCGCTGAGGTAGATTTCGTGGCGCGGCCCCGCGAATCCGTACCTGTGGGCGGGCATGAATTCACTGTGCAGCCGGTGCAGGGCGGGCCCTTCGTCGTCGTAGCTGCCGATGTGCAGGATCTGTACCGACAGGCCTTCGTCCAGGGTCTCCAGCCGCAATGCGTCCAGCCCGGCAACCCCCTTGGCAGCCGCCTTGGCCACGCCGGAGTGCAGTTCGGCGTGGCCGATCCAGTCGGGCTGCGGAACCATCATGGTCCACTTCCAGCTGTCCTTGTCACGGGTGCGGGGCGCGTACAGCTCCTTGAACTGCCTCCGGACGTCGTATTTGTCCATCGCCCCGCCCCCGTTCGACTCGCGCTGGCGGTCAGTGTCCGGCGTCGTACCAGCTGGGACCGACGCCGATCTGGACTTCCAGGGGCACGCTGAGGTCCGCCGCGGCGCCCATCTGCTCCGTGACCAGCCTCTCCACCGCCTCGCGTTCTCCGGTGGCGACTTCGAGGACCAGTTCGTCAT
The DNA here is from genome assembly GCF_059090105.1 of Arthrobacter sp. K410C. Classification (NCBI taxonomy): domain Bacteria; kingdom Bacillati; phylum Actinomycetota; class Actinomycetes; order Micrococcales; family Micrococcaceae; genus Arthrobacter; species Arthrobacter sp. K410C. The sequence continues at coordinate 52,884 of NZ_JBNHFJ010000006.1, read as the reverse complement.
GGACCTGCAGCAGCATGCGGGATTTGAGCCCCTGGGACTGCAGTCCGGCGTGGACTCCCAGCATGGCACGCTTGATGATGTCCGCGGCCGAGCCCTGGATGGGGCTGTTGAGGGCGATGCGTTCCGCGTTTTCCCGCAGCTGCCGGTCGGTGCTGGTGAGGTCCGGCAGGTAGCGCCGGCGGCCTTCGATCGTGGCGGTGTACCCGTCCACGCGCGCCTGGTCCACCACGCCGCGGAGGTAGTCGCGGACCGCGCCGAACCGGTCGAAGTAGTCCTTCATCAGGGTGCGGGCCTCGTCCACGGAGATCTCCAGCTGCTTGGACAGGCCGAAGGAGGTGAGGCCGTACGCGAGCCCGTAGGACATGGCCTTGACCTTCGAGCGCATGGCGCTGGTGACCTCGCTGGTGGGCACATGGAAGATGTTGGAGCCAACGAAGCGGTGCAGGTCCTCGCCGTCGCGGTACGCCTGGATCAGGCCCTCGTCCCCGGACAGGTGCGCCATGATCCGCATTTCGATCTGCGAGTAGTCGGCGGACAGCAGGCATTCGTAGCCGTCGCTGACCACGAAGATCCCGCGGACCCGGCGGCCCTCCTCGCTGCGGATGGGGATGTTCTGCAGGTTGGGGTTGTTGGAAGAGATGCGGCCGGTGGCGGCCACATTCTGGGCGTAGGTGGTGTGGATGCGCCCGTCCTCCGCCACCGACTTCTTTAGCGACTCAATCATCTGCCGGAGCTTGGCCGCCTCCCGGTGCGCCATGAGCTGGACCAGGAACTCGTGCCCGGTCTTCTCCAGCAGGTTCTTCAGCGACGCGGCGTCGGTGGTGTAGCCGGACTTGATTTTCTTCGTCTTGGGCAGCTGCAGTTCGTCGAACAGGACCGTCTGCAGCTGTTTGGGGGAACCGAGGTTGACCTCGTGGCCGATGGCTGCGTACGCCTGCTCCTGGGCCTGGTCGATGACCCGGGCGAGGTCGGCGAGCTGTTCATCCATGCGGTCCATGTCGATCCTGATGCCGGCAAGCTCCATGTCCGCCAGGACCCGGCTGACGGGCAGCTCCAGGGTGGACAGCAGCTCCTCCGCCTTGCGCTCCTTGAGCTCGCTTTCGAAGTACCGGCTCAGGGAGAGTACGACGGCGGCTGCCTGGACGAGCGCGTCGGCGGCGGCGGTATCGTCCCCGTCAAACGACAGTTCCAGCTGGCCGGCTTTGGCGGTGGCCGCGGAAATTCCGACGTTCAGGTGGTGCTGGGCAAGTTCGTCCAGCTCGTAGGAGCGGCGGTCCGGCTGGATGAGGTACCCGGAAATCGAGGTGTCGTCCACCACGCCTTCCAGTTCCAGCCCGCGGGCCGTTAGCGCCTTCAGGGCGGCCTTGAAGCCGTGCATCACCTTGGGCGCTTCGGGGTCGCGCAGCCAGCGGGCCAGCACGTTCTCCGTTTCGGCATCCTGGCCGGACAGGTCGATGTAGGCGGCCGCGCCGTCGCGGACGATGGCCACGGCTGCAGCATCCTCGCCGATCCGTCCCGGGATGAGGTCCACGGCGAGGGCCGAGCGCTGCCCTGCACCGGCGGCCAGGAACGCCTCCAGCTCGGCGGCAGTTGCGGGGGTGGTGTACTCCGGGGCGTCGATGCTTTCGCGTTCCGCGGCGGGCGCGTCCTCTTCACTGTAGAGAGCGAAGAGGCGGCTGCGGATGGTCTTAAACTCCAGCTGGTCGAACAGGTCTTCCAGGGCTGCCTGGTCCGGGCGGGGCTGGTACAGGTCGTCAAGCGTGACGGGAAGCTCCAGGTCCGTGTGGAGCTGGTTGAGCATTCGGTTCCGCTTCACGTTTTCGACGTTCTCGCGCAGGGCGTCACCCACCTTCCCGCCGATGGAGTCCAGGTGTTCCAGGACACCTTCCAGTCCGCCGTAGAGGTTGATCCACTTGGCCGCGGTCTTCGGGCCGACACCGGGCACGCCGGGAAGGTTGTCCGCCGTCTCCCCCACCAGGGCGGCAAGGTCGGAGTACCGGGACGGGCTGACGAAGTACTTGGCCTCGATGGCAGCGGCGTCCATCCGGGGGATGTCGCTGACGCCCTTCTTGGGATACAGGACGAACACGTTGTCCGTGATGAGCTGGAACGCGTCCCGGTCGCCGGAGACCAGCAGAACCTCAAAGCCGGCCTTCTCCCCCATGGCGGCCAGGGTGGCGAGGATGTCGTCCGCCTCGTAGCCCGGCAGCTTGATGGTCTTGATGCCCCAGGCCTCCACCACCTGCGCGATCAGGTCGATCTGGCCGCTCATCTCGCGGGGGGTCTCGTTCCGGCCGCCCTTGTATTCGCTGTACTGGGCCTTGCGGTGGGTGGTCTCATCGGAGACGTCGAAGGCCACGGCGATGTGCGTGGGCTGCTGCTCCTTGATCAGGTTGATCAGCATGGAGGTAAAGCCGTGGATGGCGTTGGTGTGCTGCCCGTTCATGGTGGAGAACTTGTCCGCGGGCAGGGCGAAGAAGGCACGGAAAGCCATGGAGTGGCCGTCCAGGACCAGGAGCCGCGGCTGGCCTGTCATGGGGACCACGGGGGCTGCGGTGGCTGAAACCGACTCACCGGCGGGAGCAGGAATCTTGTCCTTCACGACGGTGCCGCCCTGGGCACTTCCGCCTTCCAGGGCAGGGTCCTGCGGAAGAACTTCGGACGGGAAAGGGGCCGGTTTGGTTGTTTCACTCACAGGTGCCAGCCTAGTTGGCATGATGGACAATTTCACGCCCGGCCCCTTCGCGGAGGAGCTGACGGCGGCTGGCGTTCCGGACCACCTGCATGGCTGGCTGGGCCGGTACGGGATCGGCGCACTGGTGGTGAAGATGGGTATCCGGTTCCTTGAGATGAGCCCCGAACGGACAGTGGCCACCATGCCGGTGGAGGGCAACACCCAGGTGGCCGGCATCCTGCACGGCGGTGCGCATGTTGTGCTGGCCGAGACGCTGGGCTCGTTTTCCGCGGCCATGCATGCCGGCGACGGCCGGCACGCGGTGGGGATCGAGGTCAGTGCCACGCATCACCGTTCCATCTCAACAGGCATGGTGACCGGGACATGCACCGCCATCCACCTGGGCGGGACCCTGGCAACGCACGAGATCGTCATGACGGACGGACAGGGCCGGCGGCTCTCGACCGCCCGGATCACGAACCTGATCAGGAAGAACGCGCCGGCAGGGCAGTAGCCGGGTGCCTGGCGAGCTCCGGCAGCCGGGAGCTGCTAGGAACTATCGCGGTTGAAGTGGTAGCGCAGCTCCACCACGCCCCTGCCCAGGGTGCGCGAGGCAGCCAACTCAAGGGGCGGCGTCGGGCCCGCCAGCGGAAGCAGCCGCTTGCCGTCGCCAAGGACCACCGGGATGACCGAGAGGATGATCTCGTCCAGCAGCCCGGCGTCGGCGAACTGGGCGGCCAGGTTTCCGCCGCCCACCACCCAGACGTTCCTGCCTGCAGCGTCACGCTGGAAGTCCTCGACGAACTCACCCACGTCGCCCCGCACAAAGGTGATGTCCGCCCCTGAGGGTGCGGAATACTCGTGCCTGGTGAACACATAGCTCGGCGTCCCGGAATACGGCCACTTGTCCGGTTCGTGCGCCATCAGCCAGGCGTAGGTTTCCCCACCCATGACGATGCAGCCCACGTCGGCCATGAAGGCGTCGTAGCTTTCGGATCCGCCCTCGAAGCCGTCAAACTGCAGGAGCCAGCCGAGGTCGTCGGTGGACGTGGCGATGAAGCCGTCCAGCGAGGCAGCGACAAAGTACTGGAAGCGTGGCATGCGCCCAGCCTAGCCAAAGCCGCCCGGCGTGGACAGTGTTCCGAGCCCCCGACCGGACTAGCCGGAGAAGTACGGGATGATCAAGTACAGCCCGAAGAGCACGGCCAGGCCGCACAGGCCGAAGCACACGTAGGCGAACGATTTCTTGATGCCGGGCGATGCCTGCTGGGAATCGGCAGCGATGGCGGTGAGCCGGACACCCAGCGAGTACAGGGTCACCACTGTAACGGCCGCGATCAGGGTGGCGCCGGCCACGGTCACGAGTTCCAGCCACTTCATCGCCGGGGCTCCTTCGGGTTGGTGGCGTCGGCGTCGGTCTCTGCCTGGGCCTCTTGCTGTGCTTTGTGTGCCTGCGCCCTCGCACGGACCATGGCCTTCTTCTTCCTGAAGCGGACAGCCTGGCCGGCTTCCTCCACTTCAATGGCGTTGTGGTGGCCCACGGCCGACTTGCGTGAGTAGAAGAACATGAAGAGTACGGCGGCGGTGCCGGCAACGGCCGCGATCAGCACGCCCACCACGCCGGTCTTGACCAGCAGGGCGGTGAGGGCACCCACGATGCCCGCGGCGGGCAAGGTGAAGAGCCAGCCGAGGGCGATCTTCCCCACCATGCTCCAGCGGACGCTGGTGCCCTTGCGACCCATCCCGGAGCCGATCACGGATCCGGAGGCCACCTGGGTGGTGGACAGGGCGAAGCCAAGGTGGGAGGACGCCAGGATGGCGGACGCGGTGCTGGTTTCGGCGGCGAACCCCTGGGCGGGCTTGACCTCGGTCAGCCCGGCGCCCATGGTCCGGATGATGCGCCAGCCGCCGGCGTAGGTGCCGATAGCGATGGCGAACGCGCAGGCAGCGATGACCCAGAAGAGGGGGCCGGAGCCAGGCTCCTGTGTACCGGCTGCGATCAGGACCAGCGTGATGATGCCCATGGTCTTCTGCGCGTCATTGGTGCCGTGGGCCAGCGCCACCAGGCTGGAGGTAAAAATCTGTCCGGTGCGGAAGCCGCCGCGTTTCTGGGTGAGCTTGCTGCCCGTTTCGGGATCGTGGCGTGACGTGAGGGCATAGGCGAGGCGGGTGCACACGTACGCCACGATGCCGGCGATGAGGGGCGCGAAAATCGCGGGGAGGATGACCTTCTGCATGAGGCCCTCAAGGTTGATGGAGTGGAACCCGATGCCGGCAATCGCCGCGCCGATCAGGCCGCCGAACAACGCGTGGGAGGAACTGGACGGCAGGCCCTTGAGCCACGTGATCATGTTCCAGAGGATGGCACCCATCAGGCCGGCGAAAATAATGTCCGGCGTGATCTGGATGCCGTCCGAGCCCTCACGGATGATGCCGCCGGAGACCGTCTTGGCCACCTCGGTGGACAGGAAGGCGCCCACCAGGTTCAGGATGGCAGCCAGGGTTACCGCGGTTTTCGGCTTGATGGCACCGGTTGCAATGGGGGTGGCCATGGCGTTTGCGGTGTCGTGGAAGCCGTTCGTGAAGTCGAAAAATAATGCCAGCGCAATGACCAGCGCCACCATGAAGGTGATATCCACCTGTTGCCCAATCTGCAGAGACGACGTTCGGCAGTTTCTATCCCCCGGCTGCTGCCTTGGACAGCATAATTCACCGACTGTTCGTGTGGAATGAGTTGCGGCGTTTACCAAACCGGCGGGAAACCTTATCGATCGTACGCGTCCCGGCCATCAGGTCAAAACATCGGTTGGGTCAGGAACGTGCGGACCGCCGCCAGTTCAGCCGGTGAAATCCCCCGGCGCGGATGAGGCGAAACAAGGCGGATCCGCCTGCCCAGCAGCCGTGCCCACGCTTGCGCCTCCGATTCGAAATCCAGTTGGTCATCGATCCAGGCCACCGCGTCCGGACCCGTCGCTTCCACATCGTCCTGGATGGCGCGCAGCTTCCACCATTCGTTTCCGCCCGACGGCCCGGTTGCCGAGAGATAGGGCCAGCTGCCGCCGTCGAGACCGATGGCCGGGCACAAGTACTGCGGAGCAAGTTCCTCCCAGCTGGTAAGCCAAACGCAGCGGACCCCGTCGGCCCGCGCCAGCGAATTCAGCCCGTCCACCAGTTCCCTGGCATAGGCAACGGGCAGGAGGCCGGCATCCGCAAGGCACCACGCTGAACCCCATCCGGTGGTTCCCGCCGGGCCGAAAGGGCAGATGACGCCGTCGACGTCGATATAAAGCGTGCGGCCCACGCTGCGCTGCCTCTCAGCTCCGGCGGAACTCCGAAGGCGCCCGTCCCGTGTCCAGCCCGGGGGCCATGCGCTCCTCCAGTGCGGCGACAGTCACGTCCGGCAGGACGATAAGGCCGTCCAATTCGCGCCGCGCCGCTTGTACGCTGCCTGGCGCTCGGCGGGGGTGGCAGCCTGGTTCTCCGCGATCATCAGCAGCTTCCGGGCGGTGGCCAGCCGCTCACGCTCAGGTCCACTGAACTTGCTGTCCCTGATGCGCCGGGCTTCCCGCTCGGCCACATCCAGTGCCACGGCAAAACTGTTGACGGCCTGCCGGTAGGCCTCCAGCCGGGCGGGTGAGGTGATGTCCGTTGCAGTGTTAGGCCGCTGGCCGTCGGCCTCCCGCTTCGCCCGCAGGAATGCCACGGTCAAAGGTTCCCGGACGTCGGTCATGAGCGGAAAATCGATGAGTTTGCCGACGTCCAGTTCATAGTCCAGCCAGCGCCGGTTGGTGGCGTCATGGGTTGCCATCAGGGCTTCCACTTCCGCCGTTGACGCCTGCTCCGCTGCCAGGTGCTGGTTGCGCAGCTTGTACAGTTCCACCTTGCGCTGGTGCCGGCGCTCACTGGCCTTGCGCCAACTGCTGGCCCAGTGTCCCGTAAAGGCAGCCAGCGGAAAGACCAGCCACCATTTGTCAGACAGGAACTCGAAAAGGGACTCCACCCGTCCATCGTCGCAGGCGCCGCAGCGCGCCTCAAGGAGGATTTCGGTCGGGACTGCTTCCCCGGGGAATGATCCCCGGGGAGACAGTCCGGCCAGGATCAGGCCGCGCCGGTGGTGCCCTGGGCGGCGTTGACGTTAACCAGCCAGCCGATGCCGTAGCGGTCCGTGCACATGCCGAACACATCACCCCACGGGGACTTCTCCATCGGGACGGTGACCGAGCCGCCGTCGCCGCTGAGCTTCTCGTAGTAGCCCCGCAGCTCTGCCTCGTCCTCGCCGCTGAGCGAGATGGAGATGGCGGACCCCTCACGGTATTCCATGCTGTTCGGGGTGTCGGCGCCCATGAGGACCAGACCCTGCGGTGTGGTCAGCATGCCATGCATGATCTTGTCCCCCTCCGCGGGATCCTCGCTGGCCTGGTAATCCCCGAACGTGCTGACGCGGAGGTCGCCGCCGAACACGGACTGGTAGAAGTTCAGCGCCTCGCGGGCGTTGTCACGGAAGTTGAGGTAAGGGTTGAGGATGGTCGGCATGGTTAATCTCCTTAGTGGGGACTGACACGGTGAAACCAGACAACATCCTGCCCCAAAGAAGGGCGCGCTGGTAGGGGGTTTGGCACCTTCGTGCGGGCAGGGCCGGGTGCCACTAGGCTCGGGGCATGGCCAGATACTTCGACGTTCATCCCCAGGATCCCCAGCCGCGGGCCATCACCCAGGCTGTGCGCATCATCCTCGACGGCGGGCTGATCGCTTACCCGACCGACTCCTGCTATGCGCTGGGCGCGCAGATGGGCAACAGGGACGCCCTCGACCGGATCCGCAGCATCCGGCAACTGGACGACAAACACCACTTCACCCTCGTCTGCCGTGACTTCGCCCAGTTGGGTCAGTTCGTGAACATCGGCAACGACGTGTTCCGGAGCATCAAGTCCGTCACCCCAGGGAGCTACACGTTCATCCTGCCCGCCACCCGGGAGGTTCCCAAGCGGCTGCTGCATCCCAAGAAGAAGACCGTTGGCGTCAGGATCCCGGACAACCGGGTGGTCCAGGCGCTGCTGGCCGAGCTGGGCGAGCCGCTGTTGTCCAGCACGCTCCTGCTGCCGGACGAGGAAGACCCGCTGACCCAGGGCTGGGACATCAAGGAACGGCTGGACCACCAGGTGGATGCGGTGATCGATGCCGGCGACTGCGGAGCCGAACCTACCACCGTGGTGGACTTCTCCAGCGGCCTGGCGGAAGTCGTCCGGCACGGCGCGGGAGACGCGTCCCGGTTCGAGTAGGCCCCGGTTCCGGTAGCGTACGACGGCGGCCCGGCGGCTGCGCGGGGCGGCACCTCTTCAGCGCCGACCGAGGTTTTCCACATAGCGCTCTTGCCTGGACCGGATTGTCAGGGTTCGCTGGAAGACTCTATTCATGGAGGCGGTTGGGGCGTTGGGAGCGGTAACGGCGGGGCGCGGTGGTGTCCCGACCATCGCGGATGTGCTTGCTCTGCTCGCCCGGGTGCCTGTCTCCTCTGATGGTGCGGGGATGATCGACCAGCTGCGGCAGCTCGAGGATTTGAAGTCCTTGTCCGCCGCCCGGCAGGCCGAGATCGCTGTCGCCTTTGATCTGTCCCAGCGGCGGGAGCAGGCCGCTGCGGGTGTTCCGGCCGAGGAGCAGGGCACGGGTGTTGCTGCCCAGATTGCTTTGGCGCGGCGGGAATCCCCCGCCCGGGGCGGCAGGCTTCTAGGGATGGCGAAAGCGCTGACGGGGATGCCGCGGACGCTGGCCGCGTTCCGGACCGGGCGGCTGAACGAGTGGCGGACCACCCTGATCATAAAAGAGACAGCTTGCCTGACCGTGGAGGACCGGGCAGCGGTCGATGAGGAACTCGCCGCCGACACCGGCACCTTCGACGGCGCCGGAGACCACGCCATCACCAGCGCCGTCCGCGCCACGGCGTATCGACGTGACCCGCGTTCTGTTGCGAAGCGGGCAGCCCATGCCGTGACGGAGCGGACCGTGTCATTGCGGCCGGCTTCGGACACGATGACGTACCTGACCGCGCTGCTGCCCGTCGCCCAGGGCGTGGCCGCACACGCCGCGCTGGCCCAGGAGGCCGATGCTGCCCGGTCGGCCGGGGATGAAGGGTCCCGCGGGCAGGTCATGGCCGACACCCTGGTCGAACGCGTCACCGGAACTCCGGGAGGGATCACCGGCATCGACCTCCAGGTCGTGATGACCGACCGGGCCCTGTTCCAGGGCGACAGCGAACCGGCCAGGATCCCCGGCTACGGCATCATCCCCGCCGAAACCGCCCGCACCCTCCTCGTCAGCCCCGAACATTCCGGCGCCGACGCCCATGGCATGCGCGGACTGCCAACCTGGGTCCGTCGGCTTTTCACCGCACCCAGAACGGGAGAACTGGTCGCGATGGACTCCCGGGCCAGGCTCTTCCCGGCAGGGCTCAAACGCTTCCTCCAGGTCCGGGACGACACCTGCCGCACACCCTACTGCGACGCGCCCATCCGCCACCACGACCACATCACCGCCTGGCACAACGGCGGAACCACCACCGCGAAGAACGGCCAAGGGCTCTGCGAAGCCTGCAACCACACCAAAGAAACCCCCGGCTGGGCAGCAAAACCGCTACTGACACCGGGCCTCCGGCACACAGTCCAGACCCGAACACCCACCGGGCATCTCTACCGATCAACAGCGCTGCCATTGCCTGGCGGCGGACCAGCAGCGGCCGCAGCTCCCGCAAGCGGCCGGTTGCGTGACACACTCACCGATTCAAAGGCATCTAGCCGGGAACACACTGCGGCGAAGAACTCTGTCCAGGTGTTAGGCAGGGCCGGACCTGGATAGATAGATCAATGCTGCCGCAAGTCCGGAGCAGGAGCTGTGGCGGTTAAGAATCAGTCCTGCTTCTTGGCCCGGCTTGGCTGTACCCGGGGCGGCTCGCCGGGCATCTTGGGGTAGTCCGGCGGGAAGGGCAGTTCACCGAGGCCGTCTTTGACGTCGCGTTCCCACCACTCCAGCAGGGTGTCGATGCTGCCGGGGTTTCGGTGGAAATCGGCCCAGGGGTCGCCGGTGGTCCGCAGGCGCTCCGGAACAGTGAGGATGGTGAAGTTCTTCGGATCGGCGTTCCCCAGCTCATCCCAGGTGATGGGGCAGGAGACCGGCGCATGCGGCAGAGCGCGCGGGCTGTAGGCGCCGGCAATGGTGCGGTCCCGGTTGGCCTGGTTGAAGTCGAGGAAAATCCGCTGGCCCCGTTCCTCCTTCCACCAGGCCGTGGTCACCTTGTCCGGCATCCGGCGCTCGACTTCCCGCGCTGCGGCAATCACGGCGTGCCTGACATCCAGGAACTCGCGGACGGGCGCGATGGGCGCGTAGACGTGGAGGCCCCGGTTTCCTGACGTTTTGATGAAGCAGTCCATGCCCGCTTCCGCCAGCACTTCCTTGAGGACCAGCGCAGCCGGAACAGCGTCGTCGAAATCTGTTCCCGGCTGCGGGTCGAGGTCGATCCGCAACTGGTCCGGGTTGTCAGTGTTTTCTGTGCGGGACGGCCAGGGATGGAACACCACTGTGTTCATCTGGACTGCCCACACTGCCGCCGCAGGCTCATCCAGCACCAGCTGCGGATGGGAGCGTGCGCTGGGATAAACCACCTTGACCGAGCGGACGAAGTCCGGGGTGCCTTTAGGCGGGTTCTTGGAAAAGAACATTTCCCCGTTGATGTTGTCTGAGTACCTCTGCAGGGACACGGGCCGGTCGCCGTTCGCGGCAATGAAGGCCTCCCCCACATCGCAGATGTAGCGGGCCAGGTCCAGCTTGGTCAGTCCCAAGTCAGGCCAGAGGACCCGGCTGGGGCTGGAAATGCGCATCGCGCGTTCACCGTGGGGACCCTGGACCGTGATGGTGGTCTGTTCGCTCGCCATGGGGACAACGTACACCCCGCCGTCCTGAAGGCGGCACATTTCAGCCGCCGCGGTCAGGCATGATGGAGTCATGCCCGATGCCGAAACACACCTTTCCCTTGACGTGGACGGGACCAAGGTTTCCGCGGCCTATGCCTGCCCCGAAGAGCACTGGGCTACGGTGGTGGTCGCCCACGGTGCCGGAGCCGGCATGGAACATCCTTTCCTCCGGGGCTTCACCGGGGCCCTTAATGCCCTGGGACTGGCTACCCTTCGGTTCAACTTCCCGTACCGTGAAGCCGGGCGCCGGTTTCCTGACCGGCCTCCCGCGGCCATCGCCACCTGGCGGGCCGCCATGGCGGAGGCTGTCCGGCAGGCTGCCGCGTATGGAGGCTCCGGCCCGTTCTGGGCTGCCGGGAAGTCGTTTGGCGGCCGGATGGCGTCCATGGCGGTGGCGGACGGGATGCCGGCCGACGGGCTCATCTACCTGGGGTATCCCCTGCACCCGCCGGGAAAACCAGAGAAACTGCGTGACGAGCACCTGTACGGGATCACCACCCCCATGCTGTTCCTGCAGGGCACCCGCGACACCTTTGCCACACCCGAAATCCTCGAGGGCGTAGTCTCCCGCATCGGGCCGTCAGCTGTACTTCAGTGGATGGAGGGCGGCGACCATTCCTTCGCCGTGGCCGGCCAGAAACGCCAGGCGGACGAGATAGGGGCTTCGCTGGGAGCGCCCGTCGCCGGGTTCATCCGCGCCAGCAGTCACTAGGCCCCCGGGGCAGCATCCGCTACGCGGCCTCCTCGTGCCACCAGCCCTCCCAGGCTGCGGAGGTGAGCTGCCCCTCGGGGAAATCCGTTTTTCCGGTGCTCCCGCTGGAAGACCAGGCGTCGTCGCCGCGCCGGCCGTCGAGCAAGAGGTTAAGGCTGTTCAAGAGAAACATCTTTACGTCCTTCCATAAGTTGAATGGACCACGCTGTCCATGTACCTGTGAGCCTAGCCAAGGCATGTTTCAGCACGTCGACGCAACGTTTCGATCTTGTATCGGAGTTATCACCCGGCCGCACCAACACAGACAGGAAGCAACTCGAAACGGCTACCTGCGTTGCTTGGTCCGGGCCGTGGCAGGCTCGCTCCAGGGGTCCTCCGGCCACGGATGCTTGGGGTAGCGGCCCCTCATCTCCGCCCGGACCTGGCTGTAGGGGCCGGACCAGAAGGAAGTGAGGTCGTCGGTCACCGCCAGCGGACGGCGGGCCGGGGACAGCAGATGGAAAAGCACAGGCACGGTACCGCCGAGCAGCCGCGGCGACTCGGCGAGGCCGAAGCACTCCTGCAGCTTCACGGCGACCACCGGGCGGGCGCCGTCCTCATCGTGGCCGGGATAGTCGATGGAGACCCGTGAGCCGCTGGGAACCTCCAGCCATTCCGGGGCAAGGTCGTCCAACCTGGCGGCCTCGGGCCAGGGCAACAGCCGGCGCAGCGGCTGGGCGAGGTCCACGGACCCGACGGCGGCCCCTGCCGCAAGCGTTTCGAGCTCAGGTCCCAGCCACTCATCGAGGCACAGCAGGAGGCCCGCGTCTGAGACGTCCGGCCAGGGCTCCCCCAGTTCCCGCCTCAGGAAGGCAATACGGCGGCGTAAGCCCGCGGCCGCCGTCGACCATTCCAGGACAGCCAGACCCTCCTTGCGCAGGGCGCCGATAACTGCGGACCTGCCCTCTTCCGGTCCGGGGCGGACTGGCGTGTCAGCAAGCACGATCGCGCCGAGGCGGCGGACCTTACGGGCCGTCACCCGCCCCTGGCCGAATTGCGCCTCGACAGTCTCGGCGACGAGGCCGGAGGCAGCGGCCAGGGCAAGTTCGCCGGTCAACGGTGCCGCCGCCCGGATGACGGCACCGGTGCCGGCAGAGTCCCGTCCGTCGGCCCGGGACACCTCGGCCACGGCCAGCCATTCCTGCCCGGACAGGGTGCTTCCTGCAGGAAGTCCCGCCCGTGTCCCGGAGGAAAGCAGGTAGCGGGCCGGCCCGTCGCCCGGTACCAGGCGGGCCACCCGGTCGGGAAAGGCGAGGGCGACGACGGCCCCCACCGCCGCGCTGTCCGCGCCGTCGATGGATAGGGCCGGTTTCGGGGCGGAAGACATGTTCCGGGCCAGTCGTTCCAGCCGCCGGGCTTCTTCGGCCCAGCGCCGCCCGGCGGGGCCGGAGTCACTCCGGAGCCGGGACAGGAGGCCGGGCAGGTCCGCGCCCGGAGCCCGCTGGTCGCCGGCCACGGCCGCCACCACTTCGGCGGCTTCCCGGGCTCCGAGGGCTGCGGAACCGTCAAGCAGGGCGCGGGCAAGCCGCGGGTCAGCCGGAATCCCGGCCAGGATCCTGCCGGCGGACGTGGCATGCCCGTCGGCGGAAACCGCGCCGAGTTCCCGCAGCACCTCCACGGCGTCCTCGAGGGCCTGCCGCGGCGGTCTGTCCGGAAGGGCCAGGCCTTCACCGCCAGGGGACCCCCAACAGGCGAGCGTCAACGCAGCCCCCGTTAGGTCCGCCACCTTGATCTCCGGTGTTACGTGGGCAGGTGACGCCCCATACGCCTGTTGGCTGTAGCAGCGCACTACTCTTCCCGGGCCCTGGCGGGCAGCCCGTCCCGCACGCTGGTCTGCCGATGCCCGCGAGCAGGAAACCGTCACCAGGCCGCTCATCCCGCGGCCGGAGTCCCTGCGCGGCTCACGGGCCAGGCCGGAATCGACCACCAGCCGCACCCCCGGTACGGTCAGTGACGACTCGGCCAGGTCCGTCGAAACGATGATCCGCGGGCGATCCCCCGGCCTGCGTCCCGACACCGCCCGGTCCTGCTCAGCGGCGCCCACCTGGCCATGCAGTTCCAGCACGTCCACGGCCGGCCCCAGCCGCCGCCGCAGCCCTGCCGCCACCTGTGAAACTTCCCGGGCACCGGGAACGAAAACCAGCGCGTCCACGCTGCTGTCTTCGGCCAGCACTTCCGAGTGCGCCAGTGCCGCTGTCTCCGCCAGGTGGTCCAGGAAGCCCGGCGCCACTCCCCTGCCGTCCAGCCGCAGGCCCCCGCCCGGAGCCCACGCCAATGCCAAGGGATGAAGCACCGAAGGGCAGTCGACCACGGGAGCCGCGGGTCCGCCGTCGAGATCCCCCAGCAGGGAAGCGAAACGGGGCGCGTCCAGGGTGGCGGACATTGCGGCGACGGTCAGGTCACCGCGGAGCTGCCGCACTTCGGCCAGCATGCCGACCAGCAGGTCGGTCTCGAGGCCGCGCTCGTGCACTTCGTCCAGGACGACGGCGGCAGTGTCCTCAAGGCCCGGATCGGCCAGCAGGCGGCGCAGGAGAATCCCCGGGGTTACGAATTCAACGAGCGTTTCCGCTCCTGCCTGCCGTTCCCCGCGGACCGTGTAGCCCACCCGGCCGCCAAGCCGGGACCCGTCCAGGGCAGCGAGCCGCCGTGCCGCAGCACGCGCCGCAACACGCCGCGGCTGCGTCACGACCACCCGTCCAGCGGGGTGCACGAGGTTTGCCAGCAAGGGCGGAACAAGGGTGGTTTTGCCGGTGCCGGGCGGCGCTTGTACTACTGCCGTGCCGTTGGCAAGCGCATCCTTCAACGCGCCAAGCGAGCCTGCGAATGCCAGCCCCGCACCGATGGCATCGAGGTCGAAGGCCTTAGCTTCGAGGGGCCATTCCTGCCGCCTGGATAAAGTCACCCGTCCATTTTGCCCGGTCCAGAGGGTTACTGCTTGCCCTGGGCTTTGCCCTTCCCCTTGTTCTCCTTGGCCACCTCCGGGACCGCAGCGGGCGGTTCGGCCTGGTCGGCCGGTGGCAGCGGCGCAATGACCGGCTCTTCCGGCACCTGCCGGACAGGTTGGGGCTGGGTGTCCGCTGCCTCAGACGGGACGGTTTCCGTGGTACCCGGTGCGGCCGCTGCGCCCGCCTGGGACGCCTGCGAAGCCAAGTACCCGTCGATGTCTGTGCGGACAGCCGCCAGCGCTGTCTCAATGCCACGCAGCCGCGGTGCTGAAATCCGCCCATCCCGGGCCGCGGCATCCAGGTCGCTTTCCAGCGCCTGAAGGGCGGCCAGGGCTCCTTCCATCCGGTTCTCGGCGGCGGCCTGGCTGATGCTCAGGACCCTGATCTGGAAGCCCCGGAGCGTTGCTGTATCCGAATCGGACGGCCGGAAACCGGTGGTCGCCGCGAAGACAATGGCGGCCACGGCAAGCGCGGCTGCAAGCGCTGCGGCTGCTGTACGCACCCGCCTCCCCGGCATCGGCCCCGCTGCCACTTGCCGGGCTTTTACTGACCTTGCTTTGACTGGACGTGCCGCTCCCGCCAGCCTCTGCTGCCCGGCAGGCTGCAGGTCAGGCCGCATGCCGGCCCCGCAGGGGTGGAACCGCTGCGGGCCTGGGTGCCAGCACGGACACAGTGGCAAGCCGGACCTCGGGCGCCTCTGCTGCCGGGAGGGTGGACGCCGCAGCCGTCACCGCAGGGGTTGAAGCGGCGCGGGAGCGGACCCGGCGGACAATCCTGCCAAGGCCGGACCGCACCAGCATTGCCGCCAGGTGGCCGAGTCCCACGCCCAGCAGGACGTGGCCGGCGAGATACTGGCCGCCCAGGCCTGCAGCGCCGCCGAAGGGGGCGCCCGCTGCCACCGCGGCTCCCCCGGCCGTCAGCGTGATTGACAAGGCAACCGCAAACACTGTGCCCATTACTCCTGCTTCCATCATCCGATTCATCAGCAAGCTTACTAGTAATGCTCAGCAAGCTTACTACCTAACTTAGGAGGTGCAAGAAGGGAGTCTGAGCGAAAAGCCGCCGGCGCCTGCGCGGACCGGCGCGAAGAACACCCGCCGGCTCTGGACAGTAATAATCAGTAGGCTTAGCATTTTTCCAACGGTTCGGTCTTCGGATCCGCAGCTGGCAGCGGCTTTCCGCAGGGCCTTCCGGGCAAAAAATCACACGAGGTATCGCATCAGGAGACAATCATGGCAACGGCACGGGAAATCATGACCGGCGGCGTGGAGTGCATCGGCGAGAACGAGACTCTGGAGGCGGCCGCCCGCAAAATGAAGGACCTCGACGTTGGGTCGCTCCCCATCTGCGGCGAGGACAACCGGCTCAAGGGCATGCTGACGGATCGCGATATCGTCATCAAATGCCTGGCGGAAGGCGGCGACCCACGGTCAGTCAAAGCCGGTGAACTCGGCCAGGGCAAGCCTGTGACCATCGGCGCCGACGATTCCATCGAAGAGGCGATCAGGACCATGCAGGACCACCAGGTGCGGCGCCTTCCGGTTATTGACGGGCACAACCTCGTCGGCGTCCTCAGCCAGGGCGATATCGCCAAGAACTACCCCGAGGACCGGGTGGGCGAGCTGGTGGCTTTTATCTCCTACTGATCAGCAGGAAAAGAATGCTGCCGCAGCCATCCACGGCTGCGGCAGCTTTCTTTTCCTGACAGGCAGGTCAGCCGGCAGCCTCAAGGAGTCGCTCCGCCGGTGCCAGTCCTGCATAACGCCCCTTGAAGAACAGCAGCGGCTCGGCGTTCCGGCGGGCACGCAGGTGCCGCACGGCCGCCACCACGATGGTGTGGTCACCGCCGTCGTATTCGGCGTGCAGCTCGCAGTCAATCCAGGCAAGGGCGTCGTCAAGAACGGGGTTGCCCAGTGGCGAGGTCGTGTGGCTGACCCCGGCAAACTTGTCCGAGCCGGACCGGGCGAACTGCGCGGCCAGGTCCTGGTGCTCTGCGGGAAGGATATTGACAGTGAAGGAGCCGGCCTCCCTCAGCACCGGCCAGGTGCTTGATGTCCTCGCGGGGTTGAAGGTGACCAACGCAGGTTCCAGGGACAGGGAGGCGAAGGACTGGCAGGTGAACCCGGCCGGCCCGTTCCCGGTGGAGCCTGAGATGACCGTCAGGCCGGTGGCAAAGGTGCCAAAAATGTCCCGTAGCCGGCGGGGTGCCAGGTCGGAGGTGAATGTCATGGGCGTGGCCTCTCACTTGGATCGTCACCTCACCAAACCAAAGGCCCGGCACCGTGATCAAGCGTCTTTGCAACGCTCCGACGCGTCCCGCAACGGGCCGTCATGGAGGGTCATTGCGCGACACCGGCCGTCACACGCCGGCCAGTGTTACGGCCGGGATGAGGCGGTCTTACGCCGTCCGGTCGAGCGCGTCGAGGAGCCGCCGCACGGAGCCGCCCAGGTTCCAGTCCGGCGCCAGCCGCTCCAGCTCCGCGCGCGGGTTCCCGGTCACCGGCTGCAGGCGCGCGCCGGCCTCCTCAAGGCCAGGCAGTTCGAGGTTCCGCACCAGCCGGACGACGGCGGGAGCTACTTTGAGGTAGTCGGCGGCAGCGGCGAGCTTGGCCCGGACCGGGCCGGCCAGTCCGCTGCCGTCGTCCTCTGCCGCCTCCAGCAGCCCCTCAAGGGTGCCGTACTTCAGGAGCAGGGAAGCCGCCGTCTTCTCCCCGATTCCGGCAACGCCAGGCAACCCGTCGGAGGCGTCGCCCCGGAGGGTGGCATAGTCGGCGTACTGCTGCGGCAGCACCCGGTATTTGGTCACCACCGTTTCCTCGGTGACCACTTCGAGGTTCCGCATCCCGCGGGCGGTGTAGATGACGCGGACCTGCCGCCCGTCGTCGCACACCTGGAAAAGGTCTCGGTCGCCGGTGACCACGTCCACCGGGAAGGCGGCATTGCTCGCGTAGGTGCCCACGACGTCGTCGGCCTCATGCTCAGCGGCACCCACGATGGCGATGCCGGCAAGGCCCAGCACCTCGCGGATCATGGGAAGCTGTGCCTCGAGCGCGTCCGGGACAACCTCGATGTCCGGGGCGTCAATGACGGCCTCGGCCACCCGGTGCGATTTGTAGGTCGGAATGAGGTCCACGCGCCACTGGGGACGCCAGTCATCATCCCAGCAGGCCACAAGGTGCGTGGGCCGGTAGTCGGTGGCCAGCCTCGCGACCATGTCCAGCAGCCCGCGGACCGCGTTGACAGGTGTTCCGTCCTGCCGGCGGACCGTGTCCGGCATGCCGAAGAAGGCACGGAAATACAGGGAGGCAGTGTCCAGCAGCATCAGGCGGTCCGGCATACCTGCATCCTGACACGGATCTGCCGGGGTTTGCAGCCGCCCACGCGGGTCTGCCGTTGCCAGGCATAGGATGCAAGCAGGTCATACCGGGCCTGATGCGGAGCGCAACGGAGGGTGGCATGAATCTCGACGACCTGGTGTTCCATCCCTGGGCGGTGCAGGGGCCGCGAGACGTGCCGACGCTGGTGGGGGGCTCCGGAAGCCATGTCTTCGACGACGGCGGCCGGCGATACCTGGACTTCGGCTCGCAGCTGGTGTTCGCCAACCTCGGCCACCAGCATCCGCGCATCGTAGCGGCGATCAGGGAGCAGGCGGACCGGCTCTGCACGCTGGCACCCGGCTGGGCGTCCGATGTGCGGGGAGAAGCGGCGCGCCTG
This sequence comes from Arthrobacter sp. K410C, assembly GCF_059090105.1. Classification (NCBI taxonomy): domain Bacteria; kingdom Bacillati; phylum Actinomycetota; class Actinomycetes; order Micrococcales; family Micrococcaceae; genus Arthrobacter; species Arthrobacter sp. K410C. Next base: position 34,839 of record NZ_JBNHFJ010000006.1, on the reverse strand, counting down.
ATCGTGGACGTGGCTCCGGAGGGCCTGGGCCATGTCCTTTTCACCAACAGCGGCACGGAGGCCATCGAGCATGCGGTGCGGATGGCACGGCTCTTCACAGGACGGCCCAAGGTGCTCGCCGCCTACCGCTCGTACCACGGCTCGACGACGACGTCGATCCACCTTACGGGCGACCCCCGCCGCTGGCCCTCTGACACCGGAACGGCCGGCGCTGTCCACTTCTTTGGACCATTCCTGTACCGGTCGGCGTTCGGATCGACGACGCCGGAGGAAGAATGTGAGCGCGCGCTGGCGCACCTGGAACAGGTGATCCTGCTAGAAGGCCCGGGCACCATTGCCGCGCTGGTCCTGGAATCGGTAACAGGCAGCTCGGGCGTCATCGTACCCCCGCCGGGATACCTGCGCGGGCTCCGCGAGCTCTGCGACCGGCACGGGATTATCTACATTGCCGACGAGGTGATGGCCGGTTTTGGCCGCACCGGGGCCTGGTTCGGCGTGGACCATGCCGGGGTGGCGCCGGACCTGATGGCGTTCGCAAAGGGTGTCAACTCCGGTTACGTGCCCCTGGGCGGCGTCCTGATCTCCGATGCTCTTTACGAGCTGTTCACCACCCGCCCCTACCCGGCGGGCCTCACGTACAGCGGCCACCCGCTGGCTTGCGCGGCTGCCGTGGGCGCCATTTCGGCGATGCGCGACGAGAACACCATTGCGGCCGCTGCCCGCCTCGGTTCCGAGGTGCTGGGGCCCGGCCTCCGGGAGCTCGCCGGCAAGCACCGGGTTGTCGGGGACGTGCGCGGCATTGGCGGGCTGTGGAGCCTGGAGCTGGTGCGTGACCCGGTGACGCGGGAGCCGCTGGTGCCGCCGGGCGCCGTCGGCCCGACGAACGCGCCGATGGCTGCCGTGGCAAAGGCGTGCCTGGAGCGGGGCCTGCTGCCTCTGGCCCTGGGCAACCGGCTGCACGTCGCTCCCCCGCTGAATGTCAATGACGACGACGCCGTGGCGGGCCTGGCCGTCCTGGACGAGGCGCTGTCCGCCGCGGATGCGTACGCAGCCTGATCCTCAGGCAGGCTTGGCGTACGTGGCGGCGCTCATGAGCTCGTAGCCCACGAACGGCTCATCGCCCTCCACCCAGGCATCATGGCCGGCCGGGATTGAATAGGCGCCTCCGGCCGTGACCGTGGCCCGGGTGCCGTCCTCCATTTCCACCGTCAAGGTCCCGGCCGTACAGAAGCCCAGGTGGTTGACCTGGCAGCTGTCGGTGTGGACCACCGTCTTCACCGTTTCCGACCAGCGCCAGCCGGGTTCGAAAGTCATCCTCGCCAGCGTGGTGTCTCCGAGGGTGACCACATCAACCTGCGTCTTCGGCGGCCGGCGCTTTTCGTCGGGCTCGTCGAAGGACTTTGACTCCAGGGCTTTGACGGTTACTGCGGTCATTTTCTGTTCCTCCTGGCGGAGAGTTGTGCTGCTGTTCGTCCGGAAACCGGCGAGGGGATCCGGGTAGCGGGACGTGGCACGGGCTGCGCGTCGTGGACGCCGCGGCCCGGCGCACCCCATCGACTGCGCTTCCAGCGTGCTCTTGGCAACAGGCCCTGTCAATGCTCCCTGACCTGCGGAAACAGACACACTGAATCCGGTTCGCCGCAGCTGTGCCGGAACCGTCCCGCATCAGGCACAATGTGGTTCATGGGGCGTTGGAGCGAGGACCGGGTTGTCAGCGCCGCGCCTGACGACGCCTCCCTCGCGGCCGCGCGCAGGCTGGCCCATCCGGGACCCTGGTCCGATACCGGCAGCAACGAGGACCTGGTCTGGGGAAAGTGCCAGGGAAGCGGAAAGACCCCGTACCAGGTAAGCGTGGACACCACGGCGCCCGCATACCGCTGCACCTGCCCGAGCAGGAAGTTCCCCTGCAAGCATGCCCTCGCCCTGCTGCTCCTGTGGGCCCGGGGCGAGGCCGCCGCGGCCGGCAGCGAGACCGCCGGCTTTGCCCAGGAATGGGCAGCCAAACGGACCGGTCTCTCCGTTGCCCGCAACCAGCGCCAGGGTGCTGAGCCTGCGGATCCGGCGGCGCAGGCCAGGCGGCTGGCAGACCGGATGGCGCTGATGGACACCGGCATTGACGACTTTGCCCGCTGGCTGGCAGACCTGGTACGGACAGGGCTCGCCCCGGCACGCAACCAGCCGTACTCCTGGTGGGACGGGGTGGCGGCCCGGCTGGTTGATGCACAGCTTCCCGGCCTGGCCGACCAGGTGCGTGCCATGGGATCGGACGTCCACGCCCGCGCCGACTGGGCCGACCACCTGTTGCTCCATGCGGGCCGCTGGTGGGCACTCACCAAGGCCTGGCGGCAGCGGGACCGGCTTGGGCCCTCAGAACTGGCTGACCTTCGCGCAGCAGTGGGTTGGCCTACGCCCTCCGCTGAGGTGCAGGGGTCCGAGGCGCTGCCCGGACCCTGGCTGGTGCTGGGCGCCCACCGCAGCGACGACGGCCGCCTCCAGCAGCAGCGCACCTGGCTGCGCGGTCCGGACGGAACCGTGGTGGTGCTCCTCGACTTCGCCGCACGGGGTGAGGCGTTTGCCATGCCGCAACTGGCAGGGGCCATGCTGGACGGAACCGTCGCACGCTATCCCGGCACCGCACCCCGGCGTGCCCTGTTCAACGATCCGGCCGCGCCCAGGGGGGCGGCCGGAGGGCTCGGTCCGGGCTGCAGCATCCAACAGGCCCTGGAAGCGGAGTCGGGCGCGGTCGCGGCCTCCCCCTGGCAGGACCGGCATCCGGTACTGCTTTCCGGCGTCCGGATCTGCCCCGTGGACCACGGGTGGGTGCAGGACGGGTCCGGCCGGGGACTGCCACTGGTTGACGCCCGCCTCGACTACCTGCTGGCGCTGACAGGCGGGCACGCCGTCGAACTTTTCGGGGAACTGGAGGACGGCCGTCTGCGTCCCCTTTCGGTTGTTGTTGGCGGGTCTGTGGTGGCCGCATGAGGTGGCTGGCGGAACTCCGCGCCTCTGCGCTCGTGGGCACGGGCCGCCACCCTGCCCCTGCGCCGCCGGCCCAACTAAACCTCGACGCTCCCGCCGGCCTCTCTGCCGAGGAATCGCTGCTTGACCAGGCTGCCCTGGCGGACGTGGCAATGCGTGCGGCCCGGACCGCCATGCAGGTTCCGGACGGCCACCTGCCGGCGGCGCCGCCTGATGACGCCCCGCCAGCCGACGGCGAATCCGCCAGGCTTTTGGAACTGCTACTTAACCAGCCCCCGGTCGGGGCTGAGTTGCGGACCCGCCTGGTGGCTGACTGGCTTCAGCTCGCGGCACGCGCAGGCCGTCGGGTGCCGCACTCACTGTTGCCTTCCTTGTTCTCCCTGGCGGACGCGCAGCCGCGCGTCGCGGAACGGCTCCACCCGGCCATCGGGACGCGCGGCCGCTGGCTTCAGGACGTCCTGCGGCCAGGACGCACGGCCCCCTCGCCCGGCACCACGCCTGTGGCGGAGGAAGCCGGTACCGCCGCAAACCTGGAACGGCTGCGGAGCACCGACCCGGCTGCCGCCGCCGGCAAGCTGGCCGCCGACTGGGACGGCCTTGGCGCCCGCCACCGCGCCACCCTCCTGGCGCTGCTTTCGACGAACCTCTCCGCGGCTGACGAGCCCCTGCTGGAACGGGCGCTGGATGACAAGGCAAAAAGCGTGCGGGAGGTTGCGGCCGGGCTCCTCAACCGGCTTCCGGACAGCGCCCGGGCAAGCCGCATGGCGGCCCGTCTCCGCCCCCTGCTGGGCACCCGCGGTATGCTCCGCAAGCGGCTGGAGATTGACCTGCCGCCCGATCCCGACGCTGCCGCCCTACGGGACGGGCTGCCCCCGGCGCCACGCACCGGGGACCCGGACCGGCTCCGTTGGCTGGATGCGATCATCCGCGGCGCACCCTTGGCGGTATGGACGACGGCGGCAGGCCGGGACCCGGCAGGCACGCTCGCCCTGCTGGAGGCGGAACCACGCATTATCGATGCGATCAGCGCCACCGCGGTCCTCAGGGAAGAGCCGGAGTGGGCACGGGCCCTGCTGGGTGTCCGCACAGACCCGCGGCTCCTGTCCTGCTTGCCCCCTGAAGAACGCGAGCGGTGGCTGCTGCAGCACCTGCGGTCCGGCGGCATCCAGCCGGTGGCGCTGGTTCAGCTGCTCCGCGACCTTCCAACGCCCTGGGGTGCGCCGCTCGCCGGAGCTGTCCTTGAGGTCATCGCCCGCAAGGAGAACGGTTACGTGGCGGGCCTGCTGGCTTCCATCCTGCCCGCTGCGCTTCCGCCGGAGGCCGCCGACGAGTGCCGGCGCCTGCTCGCGCGTCCCGACGACGACGGTTCGCGGCGGCGTGTCCTGCGGGACGCCGTCCAGTACCTTTCATTCCGACAATCACTGACGGAGGCTTTTCCATGACCGATGCCCAGGCACCCGCCGACATTGTCCGCGCCCATGCCGAGGACGCCTACGCCAGGGAACTGGAGGCACTGGCCGCCGCCGACGACCGGCCCCGCCCGCCCAGCTGGCGGCTCTCCCCCTGGGCCGTCACCACGTACATCCTTGGCGGCACCCTGCCCAACGGCGTGGAGATCACCCCCAAGTACCTCGGATCGTCCCGGCTGGTGGAGATCGCGGTGGCGTCCCTGGCCACCGACCGGGCACTGCTGTTGCTGGGCGTGCCGGGCACGGCGAAGACCTGGCTGGGCGAGCACCTCTCCGCGGCAATCTCCGGCTCCTCCACGCTGGTGGTGCAGGGAACCGCCGGGACGCCCGAGGAAGCACTGCGCTACGGCTGGAACTATGCGCGGCTGCTCGCCGACGGCCCGTCGCGCGAGGCCCTTGTCCCCGGGCCCGTGATGCGGGGCATGGAGTCCGGAAGCCTGGTCCGGGTCGAGGAGCTGACCAGGATTCCCTCGGACGTGCAGGATTCATTGATCACGATTCTCAGCGAGAAGACGCTTCCCATTCCCGAGCTGGACGCCGAAGTGCAGGCGCGGAAGGGCTTCAACATCATTGCAACGGCCAACAACCGGGACAAGGGCGTCAACGACCTGTCCTCCGCGCTGCGCCGGCGGTTCAACACGGTGGTGCTTCCGCTTCCCGACACCATCGACCAGGAGGTGGAAATCGTCACCGCACGGGTCCGTGCCCTGGGCAGTGCACTTGAACTGCCGGCGGACCTCGCGGAGCTCTCGGAGATCCGGAGGGTGGTTACCGTGATGCGGGAGCTCCGGGCCGGCGTGACGCAGGACCAGCGCACCACCATCAAATCGCCGTCGGCCACCCTGTCCACGGCGGAAGCCATCTCAGTGATGACGAACGGCCTGTCCCTGGCTGCCCATTTCGGTGACGGCACTGTCCGGGCCGGGGACGTGGCCGCAAGCCTGGTGGGTGCCGTGATCAAGGATCCGGTGCAGGACCGGGTCATCTGGCAGGAGTACCTGGAAACAGTGGTCCGCAACCGCCCCGACTGGAAGGACCTTTACCGGGCCTGCCGCGACCTCGATTCCTCCAACTAGCCGAATGACAGACGTCCACGTCTTGGGAATCCGGCACCACGGTCCGGGATCCGCCCGGTCCGTCGCCGAGGCCCTGGCCGAGCTACGGCCCGGCCTGGTCATGGTGGAGGGTCCCCCGGAACTTGACCAGGTCCTTCCCCTGCTCGCCGACCCTGACATGGTGCCGCCCGTAGCCGGGCTGATCTACGCCCAGGACGAGCCCCGGCTGGCGTCCGTCTACCCGCTGGCCGGCTTCTCCCCGGAATGGGTGGCCATCCGCTGGGCCCTGTCCACCGGGGCTCAGGTCCGGGCCATGGACCTCCCGGCGGCCATCACGTTCGCGCGCCGCATCGCGGATGTGCCCGAGGGCCCTCCGGCCGGCTCCGACGGCTCGTACCGGCCGGACGCGATCGCGATGCTGGCTGAGGCAGCCGGCTACAGCGATGCCGAACGGTGGTGGGAAGACGCGGTTGAGCATCGAAACGGCGGGCCCCTTGACCGGTTCCTTGCCATCACTGATGCCATTGCCGAGATTCGTGCCGGGGATCCAAGGCCGGAGGGGCATCCGGATGTGGTGGAGAACAGCCTGCGCGAGGCCGCCATGCGGCGGGTGTTGCGCGCCGCTATCCGCGAGGGGCACCCAAGCGTGGCGGTGGTGTGCGGCGCCTATCACGCGCCCGCGCTGGTGCCGGACAACTTCCCTCCGGCCACGGCAGACAACAAGCTCCTGTCCGGATTGCCCAGGGCCAAAGTTACTGCCACATGGGTGCCGTGGACCTCGGACCGCCTGAGCTTCCGCAGCGGATACGGTGCCGGGGTCACTGCCCCCGGCTGGTACCAGCACCTTTTCAACCACTGGATGGTCCGGGACGGGGGCGCCGATGTGGCCACCACCTGGCTCGTTCGGGTGGCCCACGCCCTGCGCCGGGAAAACCTTGGCGCCTCCACCGCTTCGGTGGTGGAGGCAAGCCGGCTTGCCGCTGCCCTGGCCGCCGTGCGGGGCCGGCCCAGCCCCGGACTGGCCGAGCTCGACGACGCCGCTCAGGCCGTGCTGTGCGACGGCTTGCCGGAGCCACTGTCCATCGTGCAGCGCGAGCTCACGGTGGGACAAAAGCTCGGAAGTGTGCCGGATACCGTGCCGACCCTTCCGCTGGCTGCAGACCTCACTGCGTCCCAGCGCCGCCTGCGCTGGAAGCCGGCCGCCACTGAGGAAATCCTCGTCCTGGACCTCCGCAAGCCGAACCAGCTGGCCCGGTCCGTGCTGCTGCACCGGCTGCAGCTGCTGGGCGTGGACTGGGGGGTCCCCGCGGAAGCCGGGCGCACCACCGGCACCTTCAAGGAGGCGTGGACGCTCTGCTGGAAGCCGGAACTGAGCGTGGCAGTGGTGGAAGCCAGCCTGCACGGCACCACCGTAGCCGCAGCCGCTGCTGCAGCCGCCGCGGAGCAGGCGGCACACGCGGACAGCCTTGCAGACCTCAGTGAACTGCTGTCGCAGTGCCTGCTGGCCGATCTCCCCGAGGGGGTCGGAACCGTAGTTTCGGCGCTCGCCGAGCGCACTGCCCGCCAGCAGGACGTCGCACCGCTGCTCGAAACGGTGGGGCCGCTGGCGCGCACCTGCCGGTACGGCAACGTCCGTGGCGTGGACGTCAGCGGCGTCCGGAAGATCCTCGATGCCACGGTGGTGCGGGCCTGCGTGGGCCTGCCCACCGCCTGCGCCGGCCTGGATGATGAAGCCGCCGCGGCCATGCGCCACGCCATCGACGCAGCCAATGACGGCCTGTCGCTCCTGCCCGACCTGCCGCGCGATGACTGGCGGCAGGCGCTGTCCGCCGTCGCGGGTTCAGACCGCATCCATGGCGCCGTGGCCGGGCGCGCCACGCGGCTTCTCCTGGACGCAGGGCTGCTCGACGGCGCCCATGTGGCGGACAGCCTGAGCCGGCGCCTTTCGCTGGCCACCCCGGCGCCCGCTGCCGCCGCATGGCTGGACGGCCTGCTCTCCGGCGATGCGTCCCTCCTGGTGTACGACCCGCGGCTCCTCGCGATCGTCGACGGCTGGATCAGCGGGGTGGACGAGGAAGTGTTCGACGACGTCCTGCCGCTCCTGCGCAGGACCTTTTCGGCGTTCAGCAGGCCGGAGCGGCGCGAAATCGGCGAACAGGTCAGCCGGACAGGCGGCAGCCAGGCAGCTGCCGCACCCGACGGGCCGGATTTTGCGGCGGCTGCCCCGGCCCTCCGGACAATGGCGCGGTACCTGGGATGGGAGACAACAGGATGACGGCTGGAGAACCCGCACGTGACCGGCTTGGCCGCTGGCGCCTGGTGCTTGGCGGGCATGAGGCGGACGGGGTAACAGCCGCCGATGGCAGCGCCGTGGGTCTTTCCGCCGACGATGCCCGCCGCGACCAGGCACTCGAACAGCTGTACGACACGGAGCGGAACGGCCGTGGAGGCATGGGCGCGTCCAGCCCCCGTGTGGCACGGTGGCTCGGGGACATCCGCGGCTATTTCCCTTCCTCGGTGGTCCAGGTGATGCAGGCCGATGCCATGGACCGGCTGGGCCTGCGGCAGTTGCTGCTCGAACCGGAGATGCTGCGCACCGTGCAGCCCGACGTCGGACTCGTCAGCACCCTGCTCGGGCTGGGGCGGGTCATCCCGGAACACTCACGCGAGAGCGCCCGGGCGGTGGTGCGCCAGGTAACCGAGCAGCTCGAGGAGCGGCTGCGGGCGCGGACGGTCCAGGCGGTCACCGGGGCGCTGAACCGGGCCGCCCGGACCCGGCGGCCGCGGCACCGGGACATCGACTGGAACCGGACCATCGCCGCGAACCTCAAGAACTACCAGCCGGCGTACCGCACGGTAGTGCCCGAGCGCCTGGTGGGCCACGCGCGGCGGAGTACCGAGATCCAGCGGGAAATCATCCTCTGTATTGACCAGTCGGGATCGATGGCGGAGTCGGTGGTGTATTCCAGCGTCTTCGGGGCCGTCCTTAGCTCCCTCCGGTCCGTCCGCACCCGGATGGTGGTGTTTGACACCGAGGTGGTCGACCTGACGGACGAGCTGCATGATCCCGTGAATGTCCTGTTCGGCGTCCAGTTGGGAGGCGGCACGGACATCAACCGGGCATTGGCCTACTGCCAGGGCCAGATTTCCCGCCCGGACGAAACCATCCTGGTGCTGATCAGCGACCTCTACGAAGGCGGGATAGCCGAGGAGATGCTGCGGCGGGCAGCCTCGATCGTGGGCTCGGGGGCCACAATGATCGCCCTGCTGGCACTGAGCGACAACGGGCATCCGACCTTCGACGCCGGCCATGCCGCTGCGCTGGCCGGCATAGGTGTCCCCGCGTTTGCCTGCACGCCCGATCTCTTCCCCGAGCTGATGGCCGCCGCGATCGAACGCCGGGATGTCAGCGAATGGGCAGCCTTCCACGACATCCCCGCCAGCCATGCGGAATGAGCGCCGGTCCTTGTCACGTCCGGCTGGCGCCCGGCGGGCCGTCCAGCACGGTGGGAACGTATTCGAGTAGCTGGAGCCGGCCGTCGAAGGTCCTGCTCTGCACCAGCTGGAGCGCGACGTCGGGATAGCCGTCATAGATGCGTTCCCGCCCGGTACGCCCGGTGATCACCGGGAAGACCACCAGCCGGAAACGGTCCACCAGGTCCGCCGCCAGCAGCGACCGGCAGAGGCTGAGGCTGCCCAGCGTGCTCAGCGGCCGGTTTCCCGACTGCTTCATTGCCCGGACCGCCTCAACCGCGTCCCCCCGGACCAGTTCCGAGTTCGGCCAGCTGAGCGGCTCCTGCAGCGTGGAAGAAAAGACCACTTTGGGCACCGCGGCAAGCCCGGCCAGCGAGGCACCTTCCTCCGCGGAAAAATCGGAGCCGCCGGCCGCAGCCTCCCCCGACATGCCCGACATCAGCCGGTAGGTGTTGGCTCCCAGGAGGAAGGTGTAGTTCTGCTCCGCTTCCTGGTCCAGCCACGCGAGGTACTCCGGCCCCTCCAACCCCCACCAGCCGGGCCACCCCTCGGCAGAGGCATATCCGTCCAGGGAGATGATCAGGTCCACCATCACGCTTGCCGCCGCCGTCTCCGCCGGTGTTCCGCCCATGGCCGCCTCCTCCGTCCGATCGGCATTCGTGTGCGGGGACAGGGTATGCCCGGCCCGGTGGAGGTTCAAGAGCTAACCCCTTTTATCCGGGGCGAGCGAGGCGTAGCGTCATCCCATGGCCGGATGGAATGCGGACACAGCTGCGGGACCTGTGGGGGCAGGAACCATCACCCTGGTTGAGGGTTCATCGTTTTGTATCTCGTCCGCCAACGGGGATATCCATCCCGAGCATCCCCACGGCACCTTCCATGAGGACACCCGCATCCTGTCGCGCTGGAACCTGACCGTGAACGGTCAGTCACTCGAGCCGCTGACGGCCGAGACGAAGGAACCCTACCGCGCCCTCTTCATCGGCCGCGTCCCCCGGTCTGACGGCTACGCAGACAGCCCCCTGATCGTGGAGCGACTCCGGGAGGTGGCCGCCGGGATCGTCGAGGAAATCACCATCAGGAACTACTCGTCCGACCCGGCGGAATGCAGCGTGTCCATTGAGGTGGAGTCGGACTTCGCCGACCTTTTCGAGGTCAAGGAGGCGCGCGTCCAGCGCCGCTGGGAGGAATCCCGCACCGCGGAGGGCGAGCGCCTGACAGTCAGCTCCTCGTGGAACGATGTCCGGAAAACGGTTCTCATCAGCGGACACGGTGCCACCGCCACTGCGAGGGCCCTCACGTTCACGGCGGCGGTTCCGGCGCGCGGCCAGTGGAGCACACTGCTCAGTGTCGCCCCGGCCGGGGACGACGGTGCACCCGCGGCACCGCCCCTGCGCCCGGCAGCGCACGGGATGTCGCCGAGCGACCGCCGGCGCCAGGAATGGGTGGCCAAGATTCCCCGGCTCCATATGACGAACCGCTCCATCGAACGGACCCTGCGGCGCAGTTATGACGACTTGGGTGCCCTGCGGATCGAGGACCCCGCGCATCCGGAACGGATCGTCGTGGCGGCAGGCGCCCCCTGGTTCATGACGCTGTTCGGGCGGGACTCCCTGTGGGCCTCGGAAATGGCCCTTGCGGTGGACCCGTCCCTTGCTCTTGGCACGCTGCAGACGCTGGCGGACCGCCAGGGCCAAGTGGTGGATCCGATGAGCGAGGAGGAGCCCGGGAAGATCCTGCATGAAGTCAGGCTGGGCGTTTCCAGCGGGCTGGCCCTGGGCGGCAAGTCGGTCTACTACGGCAGCGTCGATGCCACACCCCAGTTCCTGATGGCGCTCGGCTCCGTCAGCCGCTGGGGCTTCGCGAAAGACACCATCGCCTCGCTCCTGCCCAACGCGGACCGGGCGTTGGACTGGATCAGGAACTACGGGGACAAGGACGGCGACGGGTTCGTCGAGTACGCCAGGCTCAACGACCAGGGGCTGATCAACCAGGGCTGGAAGGACTCCTGGGACGGCATCAACTTCGCGGACGGCACCATGGCCGAGCCGCCCATCGCCCTGTGCGAAGTCCAGGCGCTGGTCTACTCCGCGCTGCTGTCCCGGGCCTGGATGGCCTACGACGCCGGGGACGCGCCCCTGGCGGCGCAGCTCACGGGGGAAGCGGCACGGCTGAAGAAGAAGTTCAACGAGGAGTTCTGGCTTCCGGAGCGGGGCTACTACGCCGTCGCCCTGGATGGCCGGAAACGGCCGGTGGACGCCTGCGCATCGAACATGGGGCAATGCCTGTGGCATGGCATCATCGACGACGACAAAGCCCCCCTGGTAGCCGAACGGCTGATGTCCCCCGAGATGTTCAGCGGCTGGGGCGTCCGGACCCTTGCCTCGGACATGGGCGCCTACAACCCTGCCAGCTACCACAACGGGTCGGTCTGGCCGCACGACAACGCGATCATCGCGGCCGGCCTGATGCGCTACGGCCTCGTGGAGGAGGCCCAGCGGATTTCCACCGCACTGCTGGAAGCGGCGGAGTTCTCGAACGGCCGGCTGCCGGAACTCTTTTGCGGATTCAGCCGCGACCAGGTTGCCGAGCCGGTGCCGTACCCCACAGCCTGCTCACCCCAGGCCTGGGCGGCCACCACGCCGATCATGCTGATCACCAGCCTCATGCGGTACGACGCCCACGTGTCCCGGGGCGGCTTCTGGATGGACCCGGTCCTGCCGGAGTCCTACGGCAACCTGCACATCACCAACGCGCCCATAGCCGGCGGCAGGATGACCATCGACATCGTCGGTTCCGAGCCCACCGTCCAGGGCCTGCCCGAGGGACTCCAGTTCCGGCGCGGGCACCGGCCCTGGCTGACCGAACTCCTGGCGGAGGCGGGCCTGGGCACCGAGGGGTAGATCTGCCGAGGTGTGGATCAAAGATCCCAGTCGGAGCCGCCGTAGTAGCTGCGCACGTGGGCGCGGAGGTACTCGCCCACCACGGCGGCCCCCAGCCCGCCGACGTCGGGTGCGACCACCCAGCCGTCGATCCGGCGTGCCAGGCGCTGGATGAACCGTTCGAGCCCCGGATCGTCGCCGAGGCGGAAGAACGTCGCCTGCACGCCGGCGCGTCCCAGGCGGTCGAGTTCGGTGACCGTGGCGCGGATGGTCTCCCTGTCCGGCGGCCAGTTGAACCAGGAATCGCCGTCGGCCAGCAGATGCGCGGTGGGCTCACCGTCGGTCACCACCAGCAGCACGTGCTGCATGGACGGGTGCCGCCGGAAGAAGCGGCCGGCCAGCAGCAGGCCGTGGTGGAGGTTGGTACCCTGCTCGCGCAACGCAGGCAGGGCCGTGAGCTGGGCTATATCCATGGACTGCGCGTACCGGCCGAACGTCACCAGCTGCAGCCGGTCACCGCGGAACCGGGTGGAGACAAGGTGGTGCAGCGCAAGTGCGGTGCGCTTCATCGGCACCCAGCGGCCCTCGGCCGCCATCGAGAAGGACACGTCCACCAGCAGGACGACTGCGGCCTGCGTCCGCGCCTCGGTCTCCGTCACCTCGATGTCCCCCACCCCCAGGCGGAAGCCACGGCCCGGATCCCGGCCCTCGGCAACCGTGCGCCGGATGGCGTTGGTCATGGTGCGGGTGACGTCCCACGGACCGGCGTCACCGAACTCCCACTGCCTGCTGGAGCCGGTCTGGTCACCGGCCGCGCCCGCGGCGCGCGTTTCCCGACGGCCCTGCCGGCCGGACAGCTGCTTCGCTGTGTCCCGCAGCAGCGACTTTCCCAGCCTGCGCATTGCCTGCGGGGACAGCCGGAGGTCCCCGTCTGCACCCCGGCGCAGGTAGCCGCCGTCGTGCATCGCCCGCTCGATCTCCGCAAGGGTCCGCGCGGTCACGGCGGCGTCCTGCCCCAACTGGCGGGCCAGGGCATCCAGGTCCAGATCATCCAGCCGCGAACCGTTGTAGGACTGGGAGAGCTGTTCGGCCAGGCTGTCGAGTTCGGCAACGTCCTGCAGCACACCTGTGCCGTCGCCCAGCCCGAGCCCCTCCTGGCCCTCAAAGCGCTCTGACCCGTGCCAGTCCTCCCCCGGCCGGAGGGCCCGCAGGCTGGCATCGAGCTGGTCGAGCTGTGCCATCAGTTCGGCGGACCCGAACGCCTGGGCGGACAGCCGCATCAGCTCTTCACGCTGTTCGGGTGACATGGATTGCAGGAGCCGCTGGGCCGCTGCCGCCCTTTTCGCCAGGGCGTCGATCAGCTCCTCGACCGACTGCGGATTCTCCGGAAAGAAGGAACCATGCCGGGCCATGAACTCCCGGAAGTCGGCGTCGGTGTCCTCACCCCTGCGATGCTTGTCCAGCAGTCCGTTGAGGTCGCGCAGCATCCCGTTCACGGCCTCGCGGTCCTCGTCGGTGGCGTTCTCGAGCGCCTGCTTCATCCCTGCGAAGCGCTGGTCCAGGACTTCCCGGCCCAGCAGGTCCTTGATCCGTTCGTACGCTTCGCGTGCGGCACCGGACTGCCAGTCGTAGGAGGCCAGTTCGTTGACGGCAGCGGCGGTGGAGGCAGGGAGGTTCTGCAGCTGCATTTCACGGAAGGCACGGTCCGTGTTGTCCATCATGGCGTCCCGGGCGAGCTGCTTGCGCTCCTCCAGCACGGCGGTGTCCAGCAGCTTGCGCACCTCGTTGAGGGTGCCGTCCAGCCGGTGCCGGTCCAGCAGGTCCTTCCGGCGTTGCTGGACACGGGCAGCGAGGTCGTCCAGCCCGTCCCGGTTCCGGCCGCCGCGGCGGAGGAACTCCTGGAGGGCGTGCCGGGGCGAGTAGCCGGCCATGACGTCCTCGGCCACCGCCTCCAGTGCCTCGGACAGGTCCACCGGCGGGGCAAGGGGGTCCGGTCCTCCGGCATACCTGCCGTACCGGGACCGGTGGTGCAGCACCATGATGCCTCCTGTGGCTAGCCGTAGACCGTTGCTTCGTCGTCGGACTCCTTGGAGATCCGGCGGGCAAGGTAGAGCCCCTCCAGCGCGAGTTCGACGGCGGCAGCCCGCTGGCCGTCGTTTTCCGCCCCCAGGCGGCCGCTGATTTCGTCGTAGAGCCCGGATCCGTTGAGTGAGGGCAGGTTCTCGAGGAATTCCCGTGCGGTGACCTGGTCTCCCGTGGTCACGGTGGTATGGCCGTCCAGGGCCGCCACCAGCGGACCCATGTCGATGCCGTGGAAATGGGCCCGCACGGCTTCGGCTGTTGCCGTTCGGAGCAGATGGTCCAGGACGCCCTGTTCCCGGCCTTCCTCGCCCGACTCAAATTCGATCTTCCCGGTGAGGACCTCCGCTGCGGGTTCCAGGTCAATGATCCTGGCCACTGCATGCTCCTCACCGCGCACGCTTGCACGGCGCAGCGCGGCCGCGGCCACCGTCTCGGCACCTGCGATGGCGAACCGGGCAGACACTCCGGACGTCTGGTTGACGGCCGGAGACTGCCGCAGGGCCCGGGTGTAGCGGGCCAGGATCTCCAGGATGACGGGCGGGACGTCGGCCGCCAGCCGGCCCTCCTGCCGGATGACGGCCACCTCGTCCTCCAGCTCGATGGGGTAATGGGTGCGGATCTCGGCGCCGAAGCGGTCCTTCAGCGGCGTGATGATCCGGCCGCGGTTTGTGTAGTCCTCCGGGTTGGCGGAGGCGACCACCAACACGTCCAGGGGCAGGCGCAGCACGTAACCGCGGATCTGGATGTCGCGTTCCTCCATCACGTTGAGCATGGCCACCTGGATGCGCTCGGCAAGGTCGGGCAGTTCGTTGATGGCGATGATGCCCCGGTTGGAGCGCGGAACCAGGCCGTAGTGGATGGTCTCCGGGTCCCCGAGCCGGCGGCCCTCGGCAACGCGCATGGGGTCGACGTCGCCGATGAGGTCGGCGACGGAGGTGTCCGGCGTCGCCAGCTTCTCCACGTAGCGTTCGGAACGGTGACGCCATGCCACCCGCAACCGGTCCCCCTCGGTAAGCGCCCGGGCGCGCGACTGCTCCGTGATGGGCTGGTACGGGTGTTCGTTGAGTTCGGACTCCTCGATCACCGGCGACCATTCGTCCAGCAGCCCGGCCAGGGTGCGGAGCAGGCGCGTCTTGCCCTGTCCCCGTTCGCCGAGCAGGACAACGTCGTGTCCGGCAATCAGGGCCCGCTCCAGCTGGGGCAGGACGGTCCGGCTGAACCCGTACAACCCGGGCCATGGGTCCCGGCCGGCGGCGAGCGCCGCGAGCAGGTTGTCACGGATTTCATGCCGCAGGTCCTTGTGGGCATGCCCGGCGGCGCGCAGCTCGCCGACAGTGAAAATATCGGGACGGTCACTCACCCCTCTACGGTAAGCCCGGCCATGCCGGAGATCGAGCAAACTCCCATAATTCCTCCCGTCCCCGCAGCGGCCTGGCGGAACAGCCTCGCCAGCGGCGGTGCGCGGTGGGATCATACAGCCATGGCATCCATCCAGCGTCTCCGGCCCCAGGGCCTCGTCTCAAGTCCCGCGTTCAGTCACGTAGCCGTCGTGCCGCCTGGTGCAACCACCATCTATGTTGGCGGCCAGAACGCCGTCGATGCCGCAGGTGCCCTCACTGGGGAGGGTGACGTGGCCGCCCAGTCGGAGCGGGCCCTTGAGAACGCCCGGACCGCGCTCGCCGCTGCCGGGGCCACCCTTGCGGACGTCGTGCAATGGACGGTGCTGTTCGTGGAAGGTGCCGATATCGCTGCCGGCTACGGCGCCATCGCCCCGCAGCTCGCGTCGGCAGAACCTGCCCTGGTGACGGCGGCGTTCGTCAGCGGGCTGGGCGTGCCCGGCGCGCTGGTCGAGATTAGCGCCGTGGCTGCCGTCATGCAGTAGCAGACGTTTTAGCAGGTCATCCTGCCCGGCTACGGCCCGGTGCTGCGCATGCCCCTGGCCGATGCGCTGGCGGCGCTGCGGAGTCAGCCCGGTTGTGCCGGCAGCACCCGGTAGGTCACGTGGGTGACCTGGCTCGCCCCGCGGGATGTCAACTGTTCCAGCTTCAGGGGCGGGACGCCGTCGAACAGCCTGGTGCCCGCACCCAGCGTCAGCGGCGCGATGTGCAGGCGCAGTTCGTCGATCAGTCCCGCTGCGAGGTACTGGTTGACGGTGGTGGCACCGCCCTGGACCGCGACGTTCCCGGTGCCGGCCGCCGCGCGCGCCTGCGCCAGCGCAGATTCAATTCCGTCCGTGACGAAGTGGAACGTGGTGCCGCCCTCCATGGGCTCGGGATCGCGGGCATGGTGCGTGAGAACGTAAACCGGGGCGTGGAACGGAGGGTTGGTGCCCCACCAGCCATTCCACTGCCGGTCCCATTCGCCGCGCACCGGACCGAACATGTTGCGGCCCATGATGAACGCCTTGGCGGCACCGATCTGTTCGATCTCCGCCCGGTTCTCGCCCGGAGTTTCAAACATCCATGCGTGCAGCCGGTCCCCCGAACCCTCGCTGCCGTCATCACCGAAGGGGCGCTGCTCCGTTTGGTTGTGCCCGGCAGAATATCCGTCCGCCGTGACGGTGATGTCGCAGACCACCCGGCCGGCCGCTGTTGTCATGGCCTGTCCTCTCGTGGCGGCCCGGCCGCCTTTCCCTGTGGGCTTGCCCAGAGGGCTTCAGCATACGGCCCTCCCGCCGTCCCGGCGAGCGCTGTAACGTCCGGATAACGTCACTGGAACTAGAGTCCGCGGCATGGGTGAGCAGCCGGATGTCCAAAGCCGCGGGTACGATCCAGGGTTCCTTGGCAACGAACTCGAGCCGCCCTCCATCGATGCCGCGCTGCTGGAGGACACCGTCCAACTCAACGGTTCAGCCGTCATCCCGTACACCCACTTCTCCCTGGTCGTCAGCAAGTCCCGGCGGTTTGCCCGCTGGGTCGCCTGGAATATCGACGGCGGCAGCATCAAGAGGTTGAGCCGGAAGGGCAGCGCGTTTATCAAGGACTCCCGGATTCCGGAGGAGTTCCAAAACGGCGACGAGCTATACAACGGCAACCGCCTGGACCGCGGGCACATCGCCCGCCGGGCGGACCTGCTCTGGGGTTCGCTGCCCGAGGCGAAGAAGGCAAACGACGATTCGTTCTTCTTCACCAACATCGCACCGCAAATGGACGACTTCAACCAAAGCGGCAAGAACGGCATCTGGGGACGGCTGGAGGAGGCCGTCTTTTCCGACGTCGACGTCCAGGACCTCAAGGCCACGGCGTTCGGCGGCCCCGTCTTCCGGGACAACGACCGGGAGTACCGGGGCGTACCGCTGCCGCGCGAATACTGGAAGATCCTCGCCTACATGGAGGAGGGCGGGTTCAGCAGCGCAGCGTTCCTCCTGACGCAGAACCTGAATCCCCTCGAAGCCCTGGACCTGAACGAATTCCGTGCCTTCCAGGTCAGCATTTCCGAACTGGAGGAACGCACCTCCCTGCGCTTCGCGGGTCCGCTGCGCGGTGATGACGGCCGGACGTCACTGCGGGCAGCCGATGACCGGGCCCCGCTGGAAACCCTTGCGGACATCCGCTGGTGACAGCCGGCCGCCTAGAGGGGCAGCACCCGCGGGGTCACGCTGATCTGCAGGCCGGCCTTCCCGCCGAGCAGCGGCTTCATCACCTCAGGCACGTCAATGCGGCCGCTCCACCTGTTGGGTGTCCCGTCGCGGTCAAGCAGCCGGTCCTTCTCCTCCGGGTTCCAGTCGCGCAGGGCGGTGGGAATGGTGCTGTTCCATGCAGCCCAGGCCTTCGGCAGTGGTTGCCCGGCGGACGGTGGTTCAATGTCCACCACCAGCGTGTCCTGCCAGTCCTCCGTCTGTTCCATGTGGTCGTCGAAGAACAGGCGGCCCTGCTTCTCGGCGATGGACAGCAGCCGCAGCTTCAGCGCGTGCCGCAGCCTGGGCACCACCCGTCCGCCCACCAGCGGCCGGGGCGCCTGGGACGAAAGGAACGTGGTGAGCAGCGGCTTGGGTGAATCGATGGGATCGCCTTCCCTCCAGCGCTCGATCTGCACCGGACAGAAATGCGCGGCACTTTGCTCATGGACCAGCACTGGCAGCCCGCGGATGGCCACGCCGACGTCCAGCTGGAACTCCACTTCATCCGGCGCGTCCCGGCCGACGGTGAAACCCACCAGCTCAATCTGGATTTTCAGGTCCCCGAAGAGGAACCGCTGGAGGTTCTGGTAGCCCTCTTCGGAGTTGACGATGCCGTACCGGCCGCTGTGGCTGCGGTGGACAATGGCAAGGGGGGCGCCCCGGACAGCGGCGTTGTCGATCTGGACCAGCCCGTCGCTGCGGGGACCGACAGCCCGGGAGGACAGTCCAAGGGCGACGTCGTAGTCCTCGGGGTTGGAACCGACCAGGCAGAAGAGCTCGGAAACCGGGAACCCGTCGTCGGGCATTTCGGTGCCTTTGAAGCTCTCGCGCCGCAGTGTCCGCCGTCGTGCCGCGGGAGTGAGGTAGTCATACATGCGGTCCGGCCCGAAGATGTCAGCGCCGTGGATGCCGGTGGCGTCCCTGATCCGCTCCAGCAGTCCGAATCCGACTGCGAAGTTGATGCCGCCATGCGGTGTGGCATAGGTAAAGACCCTGGCCACGTACTTTGCGCCGGCCGCGGGATCAATCATTCCGTCAGTCTCCGCGAGCTCCTCCGGAATGACACGCTGCAGCAAAGACCTGCAGACCAGCCCGCCCATGGAGTGCGCCACCAGGAAAACTTTGGGCGCCCCCGTCCTGTCGAGCACCAGCTTGATGAGCTTGAACAGGTCCCGGGCGGCCGTTTCAAAGGAGAAGCTTTCCGGGTCCTGGTCAAAGGTGTCCGCGGAGTCGTCGTAGAACCGGTGGATCCATACCGAGGCGGGGTTGACGGACCTGGTGTCCACCCCCTGCAGGAACGCCCACTGGTCTCCGTGTACCGGGACCTCGTATTTGTGGTCCGATATGAGCCGCAGCATGGGCGATTCGAACTGGTGGAACTGCACCCTGCCGCTGCTGTCCGACCGGACATGGACTGATCCCTGGCTGAAGCCGTAGAACGGATCGTCCACCGCGCTGTTGATGGCACCTCCGTTCCCGGCGAACCCGCGGACGTAGATGATGGGCAGCCTGCCGTCGCCACCTGGAGTGCCCACGTCCCGTCCCCTTTCCGATGGTTTGCTTCCGCGGCGCCGCGCCTATTGTCCCTGCGGGCATTTGAGCACGTCCGCCGTTACGACGGCGTTACCGGCACGGGCGTGCCCCGGTGGTATCCCGGGAGCAGTAATGCGGCAGTAACGGTGCCGCGCTCTACTGGATGCAGACCGTCCCGGTGTCCGTTGCCGGGGGCAGCGGTTGATCCGGGCAATTCGCGGCCCGCCAGCAAAGGAGCGCACACCATGACTACAGAG
Organism: Arthrobacter sp. K410C; assembly: GCF_059090105.1. Classification (NCBI taxonomy): domain Bacteria; kingdom Bacillati; phylum Actinomycetota; class Actinomycetes; order Micrococcales; family Micrococcaceae; genus Arthrobacter; species Arthrobacter sp. K410C. The sequence goes on along the minus strand of NZ_JBNHFJ010000006.1, from coordinate 15,489 downwards.
ACTGTCCGGCCGCACTGCGACACCAGGCCGCAAAGCCGTCCCCTGCTCCGTCCCGACCTCGCACCCGGCAGGGAACGCCTCATTCGCCGGTTGCGGGGGAAATGGGTGAACGGCACGGTGCTCCACTACTGGTTCTTCCAGGGACCGGCCCCGCAAAAGAAGGCAGTGCGGAAGGCCTTCCAGGAATGGAAAGCACTGGGCATCGGCCTGGAGTTTTCCGAAGTGGCGGACAAAAGCGAGGCCGAGGTAAGGATCGCCTTTGACCAAAGGGACGGGTCCTGGTCCTACGTGGGGCGCGACGTCCTGGAAATCAACGCCACGGAACCAACCATGAACTTCGGCTGGGACCTCACCGACGAATACGGCCGGACAACGGCGTTGCACGAGATAGGCCACACGCTGGGGATGCCGCACGAGCACCAGAACCCGTTCGCGGGCATCGTCTGGGACGAGCCGCGGGTCTACGAATACTTCGGCGGAGCGCCGAACCACTGGCCGCCGGAGCAGACGCTGCACAATGTGCTGCGGAAGATCGACCCCGGCGAGGTTGAAGGTTCCTCGTGGGACCCGGATTCTGTCATGGAATACTGGTTCCCCGCCGGACTCATCAAGGAACCTGCCAGGTTCCAGGCAGGCCTGAATCCTCCGGGCGGGCTGTCCGAAGCGGACAAGGAATGGGTGCTCAAGTTCTTTCCTGCCATCAAACCCGAACTCCCCCTGCTCGACCCGTTCAAATCTGTCCCGCTGTCCCTGAGCCCCGCGGAGCAGGCCGACTTCGCCCTGGAGCCCTCCGCCTCGCGGACTTACGAGATCGCCACCTTCGGGACAGCCGATACCGTACTGGTGCTGTTCGAGAACGTCGACGGCGAACTTCGCTTTGTCGCCGGCGATGACGACAGCGGCGAGGACCGCAACTCGCGTGTTTCGGCCAAGCTCTTCCAGGGACGGCATTATGTGGTGCGGGTGAGGCTCTACTGGGCAGGTGAGTCCGGGCAGACGGCCCTGATGTATTGGTGAGTCCACTCTCCATCCGCCGGGCCCGAATTCGTGCGCCGGCAATTGCGGCGGCGTGTTGCTCAAGTTTGTCCGAATCTTTGCTAAAGGCAGCGGGCTACCGGTTCTTCTGGGGCAGGATGGGAGCTGTTCGGCTCAGTGCCCTGCCAATCCAGGCAGCACCGCAGCCGGCAGGACGGGTTGCGGGCAGTCAAACCGTCACCTTGAACGGGGCTGGTCCCGGCGGAGAGTGGGGAGACGATGCGATCGGACGACGTGGGGGCAGAACCTGCCGGCGGGCAGGAAGCAATGCATGACGTTTCAGACGCCGGCACCCTGGTGATCCGCACCTGGCATGAACATGGCGGGCAGTCCCCCGCGTTCCGGGCAAGGATCACGTACGGTCCTGCCCACGGCCGCGACCAGACAACGGTGTCCGCCGCCGACCCCGACCGGGTCCTACACGTTGTGCAGCAGTGGCTGTTGACCCAAACCATTGCCCCAGGCGGGAACTAGCTGGTCCTTTGCCCCGTGCGCCTGGGGCTTTACGGCCTCGCTGATGAGGTGCTTAAGCGCCCCGGAGGGTTCTACACCCATATCCTGCAGCAGCTGGTCGTGGTACTTCTCGTACGCGACCAGGGCGGACGCGAGGTTTCCCTGGGCAAGTTCTGCCGCCACCAGGAACCGGACTGCGCTCTCGTACAACGGCTCGATATGGAGTGCCGCAGCCGCGGCTTCCGCAGCCGCCCCGTGATCACCACGGCTGGAAAATCCGCCGGCAAGGAGCGTCAGGACGCGGAGCTGGTCGTGCCGCAGCCGCCCTTGCTCGAACAGTACCCAATCCTCATACCAGCCGGGCAGGAATTCCAGGTCGCGCAGTTCCTGCAAGTTCGCTGGAAGCACTTCGCGGCCGGGGATGCCCGCTGCCTTCAGGACAGCCCGGATCTTGTGCAGGTCCACCACAACCCTGGCGTCCAGTGACAATAAAGCTCCGTCCTTGACGAGCAAGCCGGGCAGTTGCCGTGTGACCAAGTGGACTGTTACCCGAAGGCTTTCGAGGGCCTTGTCATCCGGATATTCGGGCCACAGCATACCGGCCAGGAAGGTGCGAAGGCTGGCACCGCGGACCGCCAGTGCGGCGATGAGCCGCTGCTGGCGTGCAGCAACGTGAACTACTTCCCCGCCCTGGCGGAGCTGCCAGGACCGCATGAGGTCCAGTTCAAAAATTCCATAGTCATCGTTGCCCATGGCTACCCGATCGGAACAGGTGTTACTGCAGTGAATTGTAAGATTGAGCATCCTCATGTTGACAGGGAAAGTCAATCAACAAATCCCCCTAATTGCTTAGCGAGAGAAGCCTCTCAGGGGTTCCGTGGCCCTACATTGGCGGGTCATTCAACGCTTCAGCGGATGCGTCGAGGAAGGTGACGACGACGTCGCACACCAGGTTGGTCCGTGCGAGCCCGAAGAAGTGGGTCGTGCCGGGAAACACCGCCAACTGCGAGGCGGGCACACCCTCGAAGTCGCCGTTCACGTCTCCGCCGCGCAGCTGGAGGAACTTCACCGCATGGTCGAGCCTGACCATATCGCAGTCGCCCACGGTGTAAAGCGTGGGGGCGGCGATGCCGCGGATCTCGTCGTCGCTCCAGCCGGTTTCGCCCTCGCCGTAGCGTCCAAGCTTGTCCAGCAGGCCCTGCAGGTGCTCCCGGTCCGGATGCGGGGACACGGCGAGGTAGCGTTCCTCCATCGGGGTTCCGGCGATCATGTCCACTGTCATCACCGCTACCGCTTCTGCGTTCCCGCCGCGGTCGCCGTCCGGGCGGAAAGATACCGAGGACACGATGAGCTTGCGCACCAGCTCCGGCCGGCGGACCGCGAGATCCAGCGCCACCGCACCTCCTATGCTGAATCCGAAGACATCGACGTTCCCAACACCGAGGTGCTCGAGAAGCCCGGTGACGTCCGAGGCCAAGGAAGCAGTAGCGAGCGGGCGGTCGATGTCGTTGGTACGTCCGTGCCCCTGGAAGTCCATAGCTATCACCCGGCGCCCGGCCGACAGCCCGGGAATCAGCGCACCGAACTGCTGCTCAATATCGAAGAGCCCGCCATGCAGGAGCAACAGCGGCACGCCGCCGCCGTCGCCGTGCACCTCGTAGTACATCTGAAGCCCGTTCACCGGCGCGTATCCGGTTTCAGGCGCGCCTGCTGTCCTATTGATCATAACGAGCCTCCTCTGGCCTCGGGTGTGTAGCCGTGTGCTCAATGGTGGCACCGGGCAGGTGCACCGGCCAGTACCTGCCGGTCGGCTGCTGTCAGACCCTGGCCGCCCGCGGGAGGAAGGCGCTCGGTTCCTGCCTGATCCGTGCCAGTGCGGACTCTACCGCTCCCTGGACAACGGCTTCGGCTCCCAGCGTGCTTGCCACAAGATCCGGAAGCGGGGCACCGGAATCGGCAGGGAGCAGGCTGCGCGCGTGTTCCAGGACGGGGTCAACGGCCCGTGAGATCGCGCCGGCTATGACCACACGCTCAATATCGAGGAGGCTGGAAAGAACCACCGCAATTTTCGCCAGCCGGGCGCCGAGCCGGGCGATGATGTCCTTCCCCAGAGGATCCCCTTCACGGGCTGCCTCGAACACGTCCTCCGCCTTGATCTGCTCCTCGGGAATGGCCCGCAGCGTTGTCCGGCCCTCGTAGGAGTGGATGCCCGAACGCGCCCATTTCCGTGCGAGCGCCCCGAACCCGTCCGTGCTGCCTTCGCCGGGGAGGAACTTGTCATCGGTGAACGCGTCCAGGAACCGCATCTCGCCGGCTCCGCCCCGCGGTCCGCGCAGCAGGCGCCCATCGACGATCAGGCCGGCGCCAAACCGTTCGCCTGTCAACAGGGTGGCCACGTTGGCGGAGGGGTCCTGTGCCCGTTCGGCAATGGCGGCGAGGTTGGCGTCATTATCGACGACGACCCTGCCGTGGAGGTGCGAGGCGAATCCGCTGTTCATCAGCTGCCAGAATTCCCCCTCCGCGGGGGACGCGCCGCCGGCGTCCACCGGCGCGGGGACGCCGACGACCGTGAGCAACACATCCTCACCCGTAAGCCCGGCATCGGCAAGTGTCAGTCCGATCAATTTCCGGGCTTTTGCGCAGCGGCCGGCGCGCCCCAGGACGTGTGAATCAAGCCCCTCGCGGCGGCTGCCCAGTTCGCGTCCCCGCAAATCCGCGACGACGGTCGTGAAGGACGTCTCGCCGGCGTCCAATCCCACAACCACACCGACAGCTTCACGCAGCCGGTAGCGGCGCGCCGGCCTTCCTTTGAGCGTGCGGCCCGTGGCGTCACCGCCGTCGTCTACCTCTTCCAGCCATCCCGCATCAACCAGCCCGTCACAAACTCCCAGCACTGTGGCGCGGGTCAGCCCGGTTTCAGCCATCGCCTCGCCCGCGGTGAACACCTGTTCCTGCAAGGCGAAGCGCAACAGCGCCTCCGAGTTGATCTGCCGTAACAGTTGGGTGGAGTTCGCCGTGGTTGCGTTCATCCCTTGACGATATCCCTTCCGTCCCCCATCCTCGTATAGGTCCTAAATATAAGCTCCATATAAATCTTCCGAGACCCACCAGGAGCCAATGTTGCCACCCTTGACGTCCGCCGGGACGCGAGTCTCCCGACGTACATTCCTCGCCGCAGCCGGAAGCGCGCTGGCCGCTTACGGCCTGGCAGGATGCAGCGCGTCGGGCACCCCGACCATCACATTCCACCAGTCAAAGCCGGAAGCCGTTCCCTATTTCCGCGACCTGGCAGCGAAGTTCACCGCGTCCCAGGACCAGTTCCGCGTTCTGCACGACATGGCCACAAATCTCTCCGCCGGATTCGTCCGGAGCAGTCCCCCTGACCTCGGTTGCCTCAATTACAACCTTGAGATGGCCCGGTTCATGGAGCGGGGTGCGCTGTCGGACCTTTCCGACCTGCCCGAGGCAGCCGCCATCCGCGAAGACGTGCTCGACCTGACGAACTGGTACCCCACCTATGCAGGCCGTACCAGCGTGATCCCCTACTCGGTGATGGCGGCGTCCGTCATCTACAACCGCCGGATTTTTCAGGACAACGGCCTGGCCGTCCCGACAACCTGGGACGAACTTATCGACGTATGCGAACGGCTCAAGGCTGCCGGCGTCACCCCGATCTACGGCACATTCCGCGATCCCTGGACCATCGCCCAGGGCCTGTTCGACTACGCGGTGGGCGGCATGGTGGACGTACGCGCGTTCTACCAGGCGATGCACGGCATCGGAGAAAAGGTTGGACCGGATTCCGAAGTGTCGTTCCAGAAAACCATGCTGGAACCGGTGCAGCGCATGGTCCAGCTGACGAAGTACGTCAATGCGGACGCCTCCAGCCGCGGCTACGGTGACGGCAACACGGCCATGGCACAGGGGCAGGCGGCAATGTACTTCCAAGGGCCGTGGGCCTTTGGAGAGATTGAAAAGGCCGGCACCGATGTGGACCTCGGCACCTTCCCGCTGCCCATGACCGATAACCCCGCAGACCTCAAGGTCCGGGTCAACATCGACCTCTCGCTCTGGGTCCCCGAGGTGGCCAACGGGCAGCAGGGAGCCCGCGCCTTCCTGCAGTACCTCATGCAGCCGGAGATCCAGAACCCGTACAACGCCCAGTTCCTGGGGTTCGGCACGGTCAAGGACGCACCGGCGGTCACCGACCCCCGCATCGTGGACATGCAGAAGTACTACGACGGGGGCCGCTTCTACATGGGCGCCTCGCAGTTCATCCCCAACACGATTCCCGCCGCGAACTACTTCCAGTCAATCGTCTCCGGAGCGGACGCTGAGAGCACCCTGCGACGCATCGATGCCGACTGGGCCCGCCTGGCCTTCCGCGCGTAGGCGCATCCCCGAACCCCTGCACGAAACGAGGACCACCCATGTCATCAATGACGAGACCTTCCACCAGGCCGGTGGTGAGCGCCCCACCAGCGGCCACGCCGGCAAGAGTAAGCAAAAGCCGGGTCGACCCGCTCTACTATCTTTTCCTGTTGCCGTCGCTGGCGATCTTCACGCTCGCCGTCACACTCCCTGCGGTACTCGGCTTCATCTACAGCTTCACGAACTCTGTTGGCTTCGGCGACTTCGAATTCATCGGCCTCCGTAACTTCATCGCTGCCTTCCGCGATGAAGGGATCCTCGGCGCCTATGGATTCACGCTCGCCTTTTCGCTCGTGACCGTCGTCGTCGTGAACGTCCTGGCCTTCCTGCTGGCCCTGGGCCTTACGTCCCGTGTCCGCTTCCGCACCGCGCTGCGGACGGTCTTCGTTATCCCGATGGTGATCTCCGGCATCGTCATTGCCTTTGTGTTCCAGTACCTGTTCTCCAATTCGCTGCCGCTGGCAGGCCAGAGTCTGGGAATCGAACCGCTCACCACGAGCATCCTCGCCAACCCGGACCTCGCCTGGCTGGCGATCGTCTTCGTCACGGCATGGCAGTCGGTTCCGAGTGCGATGCTGATTTACATCGCAGGCCTGCTGACCGTGCCCGCCGAGGTGTACGAGGCGAGCTCCATCGACGGTGCGAAGCCCTGGCACAACCTGCGGCACATCACGTTGCCGCTCGTGGCCGGGTATGCCGTGATCAACACCGTGCTGGGCTTCAAGAACTACCTCAACGCCTACGACATCATCGTCGGCCTTACCGACGGCGGCCCCGGGGTCGCCACCCGGAGCGTAGCGATGGCAATCTTCCGCGGCTTCGAAGGCGGCGACTACGCCTACCAGATGGCCAACGCCGTGATCTTCTTCCTCATCAGCGTCGCCATCGCACTCATCCAACTCCGCTTCACACGTGGCAAAGGAGGGATCGCAGCATGAGCAACGCGACCCGAACCATCCCCGCACAACCAGTGACCCCTGCCACCCGCCGCATCCGCGTTGGCCAGGAGCGCACCAACTGGCCCGCCACCGCCGTCTTGATCGTTTGCACCCTTGGCGTGCTTGTCCCGCTGTACGTCACGGTCAGCATGGCGCTCAAGACCACTGGCCAAGCGGTGGACGGCAATGCCTTCTCCTTGCCGAGCCCCCTGACCTTCGATGGTTTCACCCAGGCATGGACGCTCACGAACTTTCCCCGCGGCTTCGCGATCTCCGTGTTCGTCTCCGTCATCGCGGTCATCGGGGAGATCGTGGTGTCGGCGCTCGCAGCCTATGCGATCGTCCGCAACTGGGACCGCCGGCTCTTCCGCTGGTCCTTCTTCTACCTGCTGGCGGCGATGTTCATCCCGTTCCCGGTGGTGGCGCTCCCCCAGATCCAGCTGACCGGCATGGTCGGACTCGACAATCCGCTCGGCGTCGCGATCCTGCACATCGTGTTTGCCCTGGCCTTCAACACGATGCTGTTTACCGCGTTCCTGCGCTCGATTCCGCTGGAGCTGGAGGAAAGCATGCGGATGGACGGCGCCGGGACGTGGCAGGTGTTCTGGCGGCTCATCTTTCCCCTGCTCGGGCCAATGAGCGCAACGGTGGGCATCTTCGCCTTCATCGCGTCCTGGAACGACTTCATGATGCCGTCACTGATCATTTCCGACCCGGAACTGCAGACAATTCCCGTGCTGCAAAAGATGTTCCAAACCCAGTTCAGCAACAGCTACAACGTAGCGTTCGCCTCGTACCTGATGGCGATGGCGCCCGCGATCGTCGTCTACCTGTTCACACAGCGTTGGGTCATGTCCGGCCTGACCCAGGGCGCCGTCAAATAGTTCCTGCGAAGAGGGGTGCCTTCCGACCCCACGCGCGCGTTGGAAGGCGCCCCTCAGAGTGCGGGGGTGGTCAAGGACCGGCGGATACCGGCTATCCTGACGGCAACTCCCAGCAGCACCAAAGCGATACCGAATGCCATGAGAATCCAGACGGGCGCCGCCGCGGCTTCGATGTTCCGGTAGCACTCCGGCGCCAGCGCCGTGATGTGCAGTTGGGCATCGGCCATTTCAGCTGCCTGGCTTTCCGGCAGCAGCGGACTGCCGCAGAGCGGCCCCGCGGGCCTTAAACCGATGACGATACTGAGGATGTGGACGGCCAGCCCCACGGCGATGACCAGTAACCAGCCGCGCCGTTGGCTCAGTTCCTGGTTGATGGACCTGGTGGGATTTTCCGCAGAATCTTGAACCGCCATGATCCGAGCATAATGAGGGCCGGAGTGTTTTGCAGTGTTCGTGCGCTTACCGGCAGCCGCTGAGGATGCCGGCGATCGCATCATGCTCAGCCTGCGTTACCCATAGTTTGTACTTGGCCTTAACGGCCGTCTGCCGGATGACATACTCGCACCGGAATGCCCTGTTCGGCGGCAGCCAGGTGGCAGCGTCCTTGTCACCCTTGGCTCCGTTGGTGGGTCCATCTGCGGCCATGAGGTTCAGCGGGTCGTTGGCCAGGTCCTTGCGCTCTTCAGCAGTGAGTTGTTGCGCGCCCTTTTGCCAGGCGTCGCTAAGTGCTACGAGGTGGTCGATCTGGACAGCGGAACTGGTATCCTGCCCGCGCACGAAATCGATGGTTGTGCCGGTGTATTTGTCGGCCAAGGTGCCGGTCACAACAACGCAGTCGTTGGTACTGGGCTTGAAGGTTTCGTCGGTGAGGTCCCGGGCCAGGATGTCATTGCGGGTGTCGCAGCCGTTCCGGTCAACGTCGGCCCAGGCCGGACCAAACTCATCGCGGGAATAGCCGGTCTTCGGCGCACGGCCCTTCACCGGAATGGTCTGCAGCTGGTTGAGGGCGTTGCCGGCAGCAGCCGGATCTGCCGGAGCGGGATCACCGGCGGCGCTGCGCGGAGCAGATTCGATGGCCTCCAGCGCATTAGCGGCGGCATCACAACCGGCGAGTGAACCAGCCAGCACAACGGCAGTGGCTGCGGCAAGGGACTTGGCGGCAAAGCGGGAAATCTTCATGGTCCTTCGGGGGTCAGCGGGCTTTCAACGCTAACGTCCGCTGCTGCTCCCGAGCGGCAGGCTGTTCGGTGGCGCCTGTCACATGCGGCAACCCTGCAGCTCGCTACGGCGTTCCTGTCCGCATCCTTGCGGACAGGCTGCGGGGGGCTTTAGGCAGCAGGGTCCGGTTCCGGCTTTGTCAGAAGACCTGGGGAGATGGACCGGCCGCGGAGCGAAGCCAAGCCAAGCCAAGGCCTTGTTCCCTGGGAGCTGTCGTCGATCCAGCAACAATCTGGCCACCACACCCTGACATTCGACTTGGACTGCAAACCTGCAACCACGGATCCCCTGCCAGGGCCGCACCCCTTCCATGCACGGTTCCAGGTCCAATTCAGTTCTGACCATGACGCTGTCTGTGACCCACCTGGGTGATGAGCCTGCCGTCTACGGACAAACCATTGGTCCCTTCCAGGACGAATGGATGACCACCCGGCAAGTCAGTGAGATCGAAAAGATCCTTGGCACCAAAGTGACGATCACTCAACGCTGGCAAGGGGTCTACGCCGCCAGCCCCCTGACCTCCCTCCTGCGTGAGGAGATGGAACCAGCAACAACAGCAATAACAGTCGCCTCCGGCATCGGGATGACCCTGTCCTTCGGCATTGCGGCCAAAACGATCGAAAGTCTCTGACGCAGGAGCCACCCAGGCATCGCCGTCGTGATCCATGCCTTCCGCAGGCACAAAGCCGAGTCAACGGAGTCCGACCAGTGACAACAGCACCACACCGCCTTTCCCGTCCAGACCGCCCCTTCGGAAGCCTTCTGACCGCCATGGTCACGCCTTTCACCCTGGAAGGGCGCTTGGATCTCGATGCCACCGCGGATCTCGCGTCCCAGCTGGTGGACGGCGGCGACGACGGCCTGGTGGTATGCGGAACAGCCGGCGAAGCCTCAACGCTTGAAGACCGGGAACAAACAGACCTCATTCGGGCAGTGAGGGACGCCGTCGGCCACCGGGCATTTGTCGTCGCCGGAACGGGGACCAATGACACTGCACGGTCCGCCGCGTTAGCCAGGCGCGCTGCCCAGGCAGGGGCAGACGGCCAAATGGTGGTTACTCCCTACTTCAGCAAACCCACCCAGACTGGAGTAGTGGAGCACTTCACCACTGTCGCCGGAGCGGCAGAACTTCCCGTGATGCTCTACGACATACCGGGCCGGGCGGGCATATCGGTCTCCACCGAAAGCATCAAACGCCTGGCCGATAACCCCCGCATCGTTGCACTGAAGGACGCAAAGGCGGACTTCAGTGCAACAACGGAAGTCCTGGCCGAAACCGACGTCGCTGTCTATGCCGGCGACGACGCCCTCGCTCTTCCCTGGCTGACCGCAGGAGCTGCGGGGCTGGTCAGCGTCTCGGCTCACGTCGCGCCGGGAAGCTTCCGCCACCTGATCGACGCCGTGGACGCCGGCAACCTGGCGCTGGCCAGGCAGCTCCACTTCGAGCTGGCACCACTCATACGCGCCGTGATGAACTACGCACCTGCAGCCGCCGCCGCCAAACACATCCTCCACGGGCCCCGATCCCGGCTGACTGCCAGGTGCATCATCTCTCCAGGGTTTCCGCCTTCGCTGCATATGCGGTGGCCTGGTCACGCACTTGGCGGATGTAGGTGTCGGACTGGTTGTAGGCGTAGATGGCGCCGGTCCATCCTTCCGAGGTGGTGAGGTCACGGCCGTTGGCGCATAAATAGTGTGCTGCGCTAAGAGCGGCATCGTCGATATTGGACGGGTCTGCCGTTCCGTCCCCGTTTCCGTCGCGCGCTACGAGCTGCCAGGTGGAGGGGATGAACTGCATCGGTCCCACAGCCCGGTCCCAGCGCGCGTCCCCGTCCAGGGTCCCGGCGTCCGTGTCGGCGATCGCGGCGAATCCGGTACCGTCCAGGACCGGGCCCACAATCGGGCGGCTCACTTCCCCCTCGGCGGTGAGGCCGCCGCCCCCGTATGTTCCGTGTCCTGTTTCAACGAAACCGACGGCCGCCAGGGTGTTCCACCCGAGCCCGCACGCCGGAACGGAATCAGTGACGGTTACAGCTGCGGCAACGTACGCCCGCAGCGCTCGTTCCGGGATGCCGGTCTGCCCGGCGGCCCGGACAACCCATTCGGCATCCGGACTCCTGGTGACGTTCACCGCGGTGGTCATACCAGAGGACAGCGCCTCAAGCTCGGCCCCCGCCCGGGGCGGCGGAGCAAGGGCCTGCCGCGCATCGACGCCGGCTTGCCCAAGCAGCCAGAACACGAAAGCGGTGGAGACACAGACCGAAAAAACGATAAGAACCAAGAGACGCCTGAGACCGAGCACCGACTAATCAAACCATCTGCAATCAGGACCGCGCCGCCATCATGTTCCTGAGCATCCTCCACTGCACGAAAAAACCCGGGCGTCATCCCGCAAGTACTGCGGAATGACGCCCGGGACTGCTATTACCGTTGAATGCTGTTAGGCGTCGATCACCATGTCGGTCTGCGCCGTGGAGCAGCAGGGCAGGAACTTGCCTGCGTCGATTTCCCGTTTGCGGATACCACCCTGGTGGTTCATCTCGATTTCCCCAGAAAGCTTGACGACCTTGCAGGAGCCGCACATGCCTTCCTTGCAGTTGGCGCCGATCCGGACACCCGCTCGCTGCGCCACCTCGAGGATGTGCTGGTCGGGATCAATCCGCACGTTGACGCCGGTGCGCAGGAAGGACAGGGTGAGGCTTCCCGTTCCCACCGTCTCAAAGCTCGAGGCATCGGGGGTCACGGCCTCGGGCTCCGCGTCCGCACTGCCCCCAGACGTGGACGCATCCGTGTCAACGGTTTCCAGCGGCAGCCCCGTGGCCTCGAGGGGTCCATCGGCGTCGTAGCCGGGCTCATAGAGTCCGAACGCGCTTGGCTGGCCTTCGTAGTAATCCTCGGCTGACTCGGCGATCTCCTCGGCGATTTCCTCCGCGATGTCCGTTGCCAGCGCGATCTCTGCCTGGTACTCAAGGAGTGTCTGGCGGTCTCCCGAGAAGAACTCCATGTAGATGGATGTGTCGTCTACGCCGACCTTCTTGAGGAGCTCGGTGGCGCTGTTCAGGTAACCCTCGGGGCCGCAGGCGTAGACCTGGCGGCCGTTGGCGTCGGGGGCCACCTGATCGAGCATGGCCGCCGTCAGCCTTCCGGTGAGCCCTTCCCACCCCTCGGGCTTGCTGCGGTCGCCCAGGGAGTAGAAGACCTTAATCCGCGAGTCCACGGAGGCGATGTAGGCCAGCTCCCGGTGGAAGGCAAAACCTCCGGCTTCCGCCCCGTGGTACAGGACCACCACATCGGCGTGTCCGGGCAGGGAGTGGATGGTCCGCACCATGGACATGATCGGAGTGATGCCTGCACCGGCGGCCAGAAGGAGGTAACGCGCCCGCCGGTCGGCGTCGGGCAGGTGGAACGCCCCGACCGGTCCGAGCATGTCCAGAACGGTGCCGGGTTTGACGTTCGCATGCACCCACGGAGAAACCAGGCCCGTGGGGTCGCGCTTGACGCTGATGCTGAACGTCCATGGCTCCGTGGGCGAACTGGACAGCGAGTAGCTGCGGTCCACCGGATCCTGGTCCTCACCGTTTACCGGAAAGGCGACGTTTACATACTGGCCCGCACGGAAGGCCAGGGGCGCACCGTCGGTGCGCCGGAACACGAAGGTCATCAGGCCGCCGGCCTCGACAACGGTCTCCACGCATTCGGCCATGAACTCCTGGGGGTGCCAGGGGCCCAATGCACGGGCAGCGCGGGCTGGTGTCTCGGTGCTGCCCATGACCCTGTTCCACGGCATCTCCAGACCGCGAATGCGCTGTGGTTCCTGGATCACCGGTTCAGTGAGGAGTTCGGTCATGCCAAGTGCTCCTGAACGCGCTGCACGTACCAGTTGATGAATGCCTCGACCTGGTATTCGCTCTTCATGTACGGGCCGGGCTCGTAGGCGGGGCTGGCAGCGCCCTGCTGGCACAGTTCCACGAACGCCTTGTCCTGCAGGTTGGTCTGCTTCCAGGTGTAGGTGAGCTTCTCCAGGTCGTAATCGACGCCTTCTTCGGCGTCGTCAGCCACCAGCCAGGTGGTGCGGACCAGCGACTGGTGTTCGTTGATGGGGAAGACGCCGAACGTGATGACGTGGTCGCCGAGGAAGTGGAACCAGCTGTTGGGCTGCAGGTGCATGGAGCAGCGGCCAAGGCGGAAGTCCGGCAGGTCGCCGAGCAGCTTCTTGGAGAGCCGGCGCCCGTCGGCGGAGAAGGACTCGCCTTCGCCGTCCAGGGATTCGCGGGAGATGCGGATTCCGGCGATACGGGTGTCAAGCTCCTCTACCACCTCGTAGGGCAGGCCGTAGCGGCGGCAACGCTCTTCAAGAGAGGACTGCGCTTCCTTGTTGCGGTCCCATACTTCCTCAAGGTGCGGAGGAATCAGGCCCTCGGTCAGGCCCCACGTGGGGAAGAGTGAGCATGCGAGTTCCGGGTGCCCATCGCAGTGGTAGCACTCACGGTTGTTTTCCATGACGAGCTTCCAGTTGCCCTCTTCGATGATGTTCTGCTGGTAGGCAATCTTTGCTTTGGAAAGGTCGTGCGGGGCCAGGTAGGGCTCGAAGATCTTTGAGGTCTCGTCGAAGTCTGTGGGCGGTTCGTCAGCGATGCAAACGAAGATGAGTCCGGCAACCTCGCGGCTGTGGGCACGCTTGAGCGCGAAGCAGTTCTTGTCGAACTTCGCTTCTCCGGGGGCGGATGCGTGGATCAGGTTGCCCTCGGGGGAGTAAGTCCAGGAGTGGTAGCCGCAGACGAGGTTTCCGGTGGAACCGGCAGCTTCGGTCAGGACGCGCGCCCCGCGGTGGCGGCAGACGTTGTGCAGGACGTTGACGTCCCCTTCGTCGGTGCGGAGGACGATCAGCGAGTAGGGACCGTAATCGACCGTGATGTAGTCGCCCGGCTCCGGCAGCTCGGCGACACTCCCGGCAAAGATCCAGTGCTGGCCGAAGATAGCCTCCATGTCGACCTTGAAGATTGCCGGGTCGGTGTAGAAGGGGGCATCGAGGGAGTAGCCCGTGCGGCGGAACGCAAACAACTCGGTGATCTCAGCCAGCTGCTCTGCAGGCAATGAGGACGCGAGTTTTCCGCGTGAGTTGAGGGGCTGGTGCACTGGAGCAGTCATGGGTTTCCTCCCGGGAGGCGTGGTTACGTGTGATATCTGGGGCGACTACGGATGCGTCAGTGCAGCCGTTGTCAAAAAGCGTTGTTCCAAGAGATTAGGGCGCACGAGAGCTCAATAAAAGCGCAAGAATCCGGAGATAACCGTGCACAATAGGTGCATGATTGATCCGAGACTTATAACGCTCCGAGTATTCGCCCGCTGCGGGACCGTAGGCGCAACCGCGGAGCTCACGGGGTACTCCCCTTCAGCCGTCTCCGCGCAATTGCGTGAACTCCAGCGCGTGCTCGGTTTGCAGCTCCTGGCGAAGGACGGCCGCGGCGTGCGGCTGACCGCTACGGGCCGGTTTCTTGTGGCTGGTTCGGACTCCCTCATCGCGGAATGGGAGAGCCTGCGCGCCGCCGCCATGGAGGCCGGGGACCAGGTGCAGTCACATTTCGGCCTCGGTGGATTTTCGACGGCGGCCGCCCAGTTGCTCGCGCCGCTTGCGGCCACTCTCCGCTCAACGCGTCCGCAACTGGAGGTACAGGTACTTGAGGCTGACCCGGCCCGCTGCTTCGATTTGTTGGTAGCCGAGAGGATTGACCTTGCGGTCATTGTCGCCATGCAGTCGAACACCTACGGCGAGGATGACCTGCGCTTCGAGCAGACCGTGCTGCTCGACGATCCCCTGGACGTGATCCTTCCGTCTGACCATCCGCTGGCATCGCAGGAACGGGTGACGCTCGAAGAATTGGCCTCGGAAGCCTGGATCACCGAAGCTGCGGGCTCCACCTACCACTCCCTCTTCACTGCGGCGTTCACGGCAGTTGGTGTGACACCACGGATTGCCCACGAGGCCGTCGAGTGGGAAACCCAGATCGCCTTCGTGGGTGCGGGGCTCGGCGTGGGCTTGCTGCCGCGACTGGCGCCCTTGCGCAATGCAGAGAATGTGGTTCGCCTGCGCCTAACGGGCAAAGGCAGGCCCTCGCGGCGCATTGTCGCGGCCGTACGTAGGGGCAGCATTGCCTCTCCGCTGATTCAGGAGTCGCTCGACATCCTGCAGAAGAACGCTGAGCGGATCGTCGCCGCCCGGCCGGAGGACGAACTCTGAGAATCGTTTCCCCGACAACGAAACAAACATGTTGACCTGTGTCACAGTCGAGTATACGCTGGGGTCCAATCTAATATATCAGTTCGCTACTTTTGAATATATCTAGAAGGAGGAGGGGACATGACCCTCATGCAAACAGAGGCAACCGCAGCGGCCCTGCCGGCAATGGAGCCGGGGCAGAAGTTCGTGCTCACGCTCTCGTGTGCCGAGCAGGCCGGGATTGTGCAGGCCGTGACCACCTTCCTGTTCGAGCGGGGCTTCAACATTGATGAGCACCAGCAGTTCGATGACA
>NZ_JBNHFJ010000005.1:0-252867 GCF_059090105.1 Arthrobacter sp. K410C | reverse complement strand
TGAGGCGGCCGGCCAGGACGCCGGCACCGGCTGCCAGCAGCAGGAAGGTTCCGGGGCGGTTCCGGGCAAAGCGCTGGACTTCGGTCAGAAGGTCCCCAGGTTCCTTGTTCTCAAGCCAGGTGGCCATGGAGGAGGTGCGCTCAGCGGCCTGCCGGATAAGGTCGCTGGCCACGCCCTGCTGGTCCGGGGCGTCAGCCATGCTCTGCAACTGGCCGGAGATGGTGCGGATCCCCTCGGCCGCCTTCTGCTGCTGCGTGCCGGCCTGGCTGCTCAGGCCTGTCTTGGCCTGGTGCAGCAGGTCCTGCGCGCTGTTCTTCGCTTCGGCAGCCACATTGGCAGCCTCACTCTTGGCCGTCTGGGCCACGCCCTGGGCGGAATCCTTTGCCGTGCGGGCTACGTCCGCTGCTTCTTCCTTTGCTGCGTCCTTGCGGGACGCGCTTGACGTGTCACCGGTCTGTGGTGCCCCGGCCGACGGAGTGGCGGCGGCTGGAAAGGTGGCGGCAGTCCGCTCGCCCGGTACTCCCGTTGAGGCCGGGGGAGCCGTGTAGGCGGGATCCTCGGGCCATTGGTTCTCTGTCATCTTCGCTCTCTCTTTCCAAGAAGGCCGGTTGTTGATCAAGAACCAGCAATACTGGCCGTAAAATAATAAGCATGATTACTAATAAAAGGTAAGTACCCTTGCTAAACGAGTTATAACGGTTCCAGGAAACGTCAGCCGGAATGGCGCAGGCCTGCCCGGACATCGAAGTGGAAAGTGGTGGGTAGTTTGGAAACAGCTCCATGGGTTTGGGTGGTAGTGGCCATTGTTGTGCTGGTCCTGATTGTGTTGCTGCTGGCAACCGGACGGCGCCGGAAGGCGATGCAGCAAAAACGCGATGAAGCCCACCGGGAAAAAGCGGCCGAAATCCGCCATGAGGCACAGAATATGGAACTTGATGCCCGGGAACGCGAGGCAAAGGCAGCGCGTGCCCGTGCTGATGCGGAGCAGGCGCAGGTGAATGCCGCACGGCTGAAGCAGGAGGCCGATGCGACGGCCCGGGAAGCCCAGTCACTTCGCGCCGATGTGGCGGACCATACCCGCAAAGCGGATGAAGTGGACCCCGACGTCGGGCGGGATGCTGCCGCGCGGGGGATGGGTTCCCAAGGCGACGCACGTTCTGAGCGGAAAGAGGGTACGCATGCGGACCGCGACCGGACGGACGCTGCCCGCGAGGAAGCAGCGCGCCGGGACGGCGACAACCCGCGGACCGGTATCTAGCCTGGCGACGGCTCCCGTTGGGAGGCCCCCGGGAGGCAACCCGGATCAGGGTTTGCGCGGTTTGAGGACGGGGGAAGGGGTTACTCCCTTCCCCTTTCCCATGCCCTCCAGGACTTCCTTGACGGCGTCGACCGATGAAGTTCGCGCTTCCCATCCCAGGATGCGGCGTGCCCGGCTGGTGTCCATGACCGGTGCCCCGGCTGCCATGTCCACCCAGCCTGAATCGGTGGGCACGAGCCGCAGCCACCAGGCCAGGCCCACCATCTTGTGGAGCAGTCCCATGGGGATCGGAAGGATCCTGCGCGCACCAACGATGCGCCCCAGTTCCTGGGGTGTGAGGACGGGTTCGGCGGCGATGTTGAATGCCCCGCTGGCCCGCTGGTCGATGACCCGCCAGTATGCCTCCGCCACATCGTCCGCGTGGACCGCCTGGAAGATGAGGTTGTCAGGTGCAGGCAGCAGCGGAACCCGGGGCCGGGCCGGCAGGAGCCGTGGGTATACGGGACCCAGGAAATACCTGCCGACTTCGCTGCCCGCGTCCCGCTGGAAGATCAGGCCCGGCCGGAGCCTCGCCACGGAGATGCCCGGCTCGGCCGCGGCGAAGTCATCCAGCAGTTTCTCCTGTTCGGCTTTGTGCCGGCTGTAATGCGAGCCCGGCATGCCCTCCGCCGGCCATGATTCATCCGTGCGCCTGTCCTTGGGTGCTTTGCTGTAGGCGCCGACGGAGGATGCGCAGACAACCTGTTTGACGCCTGCTGCCTTGGCCGCCGCCAAAACGTTCCTGGTGCCTGTGACATTGGTGCGGTAGAGCTGCTCAAGGTCCCGGTTGGGTTGGATTTGCCATGCCAGGTGGACCACGGCGTCCACCCCGCGCAGCGCTGCCTCCAGCAGTGGCTTGTCCTGCTCCAGGCCGACATCCAAAGCGTGCCACGAAACACCCGAATACGGCTCCCGGGTGGTGTCCGGGAGCCGCCTGCTCATTCCAACCACCTCCAGGCTTCCCGGGTTTTTTGACAGCTGGCCCTGCAAATTCCGCAGCAGTGCTGTCCCTGCGTTTCCACTGGCTCCGGTGATGGCGATGCGCATGAAAAAGGCTCCTCGGCGGGGGTGTGCTGATTCCGCTTATGTGTTGAGCCTATAGCGGGAAGGATTGTTTTATAAGCAACCTTATGATTTCCTACTTCTAAGTCTTGCCGCAGGCTTTCGGAACCAGACTGAGGGAACCAACGACAATGCCCGAATACTTCGCCGCGCTTGCCGTGGATGCTACGCCAGTCCACCGGGAACAACCAGAACTCCCGCATCGAAACCCCTCAACCGCCGCCTCCGGACGCCTCCGGGAAACGTTTGAAAACGACCTGGTCCTCAGCTACCTGGACCTCGCGGAAGCCCTTGCCGGCCGGTTCGAGGCACGCGGGCGCGAACGGGCCGACCTGAACCAAGTGGCCTACCTCGGCCTGGTCAAGGCGGCCCGCGGTTTTGACCAGTCCAAGGGTGAAAGTTTCCCCGCCTACGCCGCCCCTACCATTACCGGTGAGCTGAAGAGGTACCTGCGGGACCGCACCTGGGTTGTCCGCCCACCACGGCACATCCAGGACCTCCGGACCAGGCTGTTCCGCGCCGAGCCGGAACTGACTCAGGCACTGGGAAGGAACCCCAGCGTGGAGGAACTGGCCGGAGAGCTGGGGACGGATCCGGCGGAAGTCCAGGAAGCCATCTCGGCATCCAGCAGCATGCACCCGGATTCCCTCGACGCCGTCAACCCCAACTCGGACGCGCCGCCCATCGGAGACGTGCTGGCCTGCCCGGAAACACCACTGGAGCGGCTGGAGGACCTGGCCTGCCTGCGTGAAGCGATGCAGGACCTGGACGCCGCGGACCGGGAGCTTTTATACCGCCGCTATTTCTGCGAGGAGACCCAGGTGCAGTTGGGGAAACGGCTCGGCATGTCCCAAATGCAGGTTTCGCGGCGCCTGGCCCGCGTCCTGGTGGAACTCCAGCGACGGCTTGAAAACAGCTCCCTTCCCGGCGGCACTGCCCAGGACGGCGGTACCCGCACAGCCAGCGGAAGCGCCGCGACAGGCCGGGCAGGCGGCGGCGCAGGATCATTGCGCAGCGTCCGCAGCGGCAGGGGTTCCGGCCTGGCCGCCAACGCCCACCGGATGAGTGCCAAGGCAAGGCCCGTTTAGTCCCTGAAAGCCAGTACGCCCGCCACGGAAACCATCTCCGCGGCAGTGCGGAAGGAGCAGTAGTAACCCCAGAATTTCCTATCTTGCCTGTTCAGCGGCTCGGATCTTTCCGGTCCGAAAGCCGAGAAAAGCCCGCGTCCCTGTTTAGGAGCAGTAGGAGGAGGGAACAGGTTGGATATGGGAAGCTCCGAAACGTCCAAGTTCCGCGCTGTCCTGTTCGACCGGGACGGAACCCTTGTGGTCGATGTGCCCTACAACGGGGACCCAGCACTGGTCCGGCCGATGCCGGGCGCCAAAACCGTGCTGGACAGCCTCCGGGCCGAGGGTATCGCCACCGGTGTCATCAGCAACCAGTCCGGCATCGCGCGGGGCCTGATCACCGAAGCTGATGTGGCGGGCGTGAATGCCAGGGTGGAAGAACTGCTGGGGCCCTTCGACGTGTGGGAAGTGTGCCCGCACTCGGAGCAGGACGGCTGCACCTGCCGGAAGCCGCAGCCCGGGATGATCCACAGCGCCTGCCGGAAGCTGGGCATCGCCGAATCCGAGGCAGCACTCATTGGCGACATCGGGGCCGATGTGCGTGCCGCGGAGGCCGCTGGAGCAACAGGCGTGCTGGTTCCCACCCCGGTGACCCGGGCTGAGGAGGTGGCAGCGGCGCGGCTGGTCGCCCCTGACTTGGCGGGCGCCGTCGGCCTGCTGCAGGGGGCGCCTTGATGGGCCGCGTGCTGGTGGCACGCCTGGACAGCATGGGTGATGTCCTCCTGGCCGGGCCTGCGGTCCGGGCGGTGGCCCACGGCCGGATTCCTGACGGCAGCGGCGCCAACCACGTTGTGATGCTGTGCGGCCGGCAGGGGGAGGCCGCCGCCGCGCTGCTGCCCGGCGCCGCGGAGGTCTACAGCTGGGACAGCCCGTGGATCATGAACCCCGCGCCAAAGATGACCGGTCCCCACGCGGACCGGCTCATCGATTTCGTCCGCAATTCAAGGATCACCGAAGCGGTCATCCTCACTTCCTTCCACCAGTCCCCGCTGCCGCTGGCCCTGCTGCTGAGGCTGGCCGGCGTGGAGCGGATCACCGGCGCGTCCACTGACTACGCCGGTTCGCTGCTGGATGTCCGGCTCAAACCCGGGGAGGATTTCCCGGAGGACCAGCCTGAGGCCGAGCGGGCGCTGGGGATCGCGGAGGCGGCCGGGTTCCGGCTGCCGGCCGGTGACGACGGCAAGCTCCGCTTGGCGTCCATCCCCGATGTTCGGGACCTGGTGGGAACCGAACCTTACGTGGTGGTCCATCCAGGGGCTGCCGTGCCGGCCAGGGCGTGGCCGCCGCTGCACCACGCAGCGGCCGTCGAACTCCTGCAAGGCGCGGGTCACCGTGTGGTGGTCACGGGTGGTCCCAACGAGACCTCCCTGACCGCCACGGTGGCCGGTCCCTCGGCGCTGGACCTCGGCGGCCGGACCGACCTTTCCACCCTGGCGGGGGTCATGGCGGGGGCCGACGCGGTCGTCACGGGGAACACGGGCCCCGCCCACCTCGCAGCGGCAGTGGGCACTCCGGTGGCGTGCCTGTTTTCGCCCGTGGTTCCCGCCATCCGTTGGGCGCCATACGGGGTGCCGCTGGAACTCCTGGGTGACCAAAACGCCGCCTGCCGGATGACCCGCGCCCGCGTCTGCCCGGTCCCGGGCCATCCCTGCCTCGATTCCGTCTCACCCGAGGAGGTGGTTGCTGCCGTCGAACGGCTGATCGGCGGAGTTAGCTCCTTCAGCACCCATGTCAGCACCCGTAGAAAGGCCCGTAACAGATGAAAATCCTGCTCTGGCATGTCCACGGTTCCTGGACGGACGCGTTTGTCCGCGGACGTCATGAGTACCTGCTTCCTGTCCTGCCGGAAGGTGGTGCCTGGGGACTTGGCCGTGCCGGCAGGGACTGGCCGCCTTCAGTGCGCGAGGTGGACCTGGCAACGCTCGACGCCGGCGCCGTTGACGCCGTGGTGCTTCAACGCCCCGAAGAAATCGCGGAAGTGGCCCGGTTGCTGGGGCGGACCCCGGGCCGCGACCTGCCGGCGGTGTACGTGGAGCACAACACCCCCAAGGGCAACTTCCCGAATACCTGCCATCCGCTCGCTGACCAGGACAGTATCCCGGTGGTCCACGTGACCCATTTCAACAGGCTGGCCTGGGACAACGGCTCCGCCCCCGTCACCGTCATTGAGCACGGAATCCCGGATCCCGGACACCTTTACACCGGGGAGCTGGCCGAGCTGGGGGTGGTGGTCAACGAGCCGGTGCGGCGCGGCCGGGTGACCGGGACGGATTTGCTGCCGGCCTTTGCCTCGGTGGCACCCCTCCAGGTGTTCGGCATGAAGACGGACGGGCTCGCTGCCGCCACCGGGATAGACGCCTCCAAGCTGACGGCCCGCGGCGACCTGAAGACGCAGGAACTGCACCGGGAACTGGCCCGGTGCCGCGTCTACGTGCACCCCATGCGCTGGACGTCGCTGGGCCTGTCCCTCCTGGAAGCCATGCACCTGGGGATGCCGGTGGTGGCCCTGGCCACCACCGAAGCGCCGCGGGCGGTGCCGCCGGAAGCCGGCGCCGTGTCCGCCGACATTGACGAGCTGCTCCGCTGTGCGCAGCGGCTGGTCGCCAACCCGGATGAAGCCCGACGGCGGGGCACAGCCGCCCGTGAGGCGGCACTGGAACGCTACAACCTGGGCACGTTCCAGGACCGCTGGGATGAACTGCTGGCGGACCTGCGGAGCCAGCCCCGGCACTCCGTCAATGAGCACCCGGACGAGCGGATCCTTGTCCCGGCGCTAGAGAGGAAGACCCCATGAAAATCGCCATGATTTCTGAGCACGCCAGTCCGCTGGCAGCCCTGGGCGGAGTGGACGCGGGCGGACAGAACGTCCACGTTGCCGCGCTGTCCGAGGCGCTCGCCGAGCGGGGCCACCACGTCACCGTCTATACCCGCAGGGATGCAACGGAGCTTCCCGCCAGGGTCCGGGTGGGGCGCCGGCTTGAGGTTGTCCATGTCGATGCCGGACCCGCCCGGCACGTTCCCAAGGATGAGCTGCTGCCCTATATGGGGGAGCTCGCTGACGGGGTGGCCCGGGACTGGGGCCAGCGGCCGCCGGACGTGGTGCACGGGCACTTCTGGATGTCGGGCCTCGCCGCGCTTGACGCTGCGCGCCGGCCCGACGCCGGATACCGCGTCCCGGTGATCCAGACCTTCCACGCCCTCGGCACGGTGAAACGCCGGCACCAGGGCGCAGAGGACACCAGCCCCGCCGAACGCCGCTGGCTCGAGCCCGGGGTGGGGCGCTCTGCGGACCGGATCATTGCCACCTGCTCCGACGAGGTCTTCGAGCTCAAGGCCATGGGTATCACCACGGGCAAGATCTCCATCGCCCCCTGCGGCGTGGACCTGGGCTTCTTCTCCGCTGAGGGACCCGCGGCCGCCCGGAAGCGCCGCTACCGGATCCTCTCGGTGGGGCGGCTGGTGCCGCGCAAGGGTGTCGACCTGGTGATCCGCGCCCTGCCGCACCTGCGCGCCGCGGGATTCGACGACGTCGAGCTCCTCATTGTGGGCGGCGGCGGCGACTCCGGGGTGCTGCACGCGGACCCGGAGGTGCGCCGGCTGCTGGCCCTGGCTGCCGAACTGGGCGTCGAGGACCAGGTGTCGCTGCAGGGGCAGGTGACCCGCGCCGAAATGCCCGGGATCTTCCGCAGCGCTGATGCCGTGGTATGCGCGCCCTGGTACGAGCCGTTCGGCATCGTCCCGTTGGAGGCGATGGCCTGCGGCGTTCCGGTGGTGGCGGCTGCCGTAGGCGGCCTGCGGGACACCGTGGTGGACCACGCCACCGGCCTGCACGTGCCCGCACGGGACCCGGAAGCAATCGCCTCAGCGCTCGCGCTGCTGCTCGGAAACCCGGACCTGCGCACCGAACTCGGCAACGCCGGCCAGGTGCGTGCCCGCACCAGGTACTCGTGGGAACGGGTGGCCGCCGAAACGGAGAAGGCCTACCAGCTCGCCGTGGCGGAGACCCCGGCCGGCGCCATACCCATGGAAGGAGCAGCGCTGTGACTGCTGAATGGTCCCTGAGGGAAGCCGACCTGACAGCGCTGGCCACCGCGCCGGCGCTGCCCGCAGTGCTGCCGGGAGCGGCCTTTGTCGACCCGGACAGTGCCGACGCCGTCCGCAGCCACCTGGACAACGTGGTTCCGGCGCTCGATTCGCTCCGCAGCCAGTCCGGCAGGCTCGCCGCCTGGGGAGTGGAGCTCGCCCAGCGGCTGCTGCGCGGCCAGCGGTTACTCGCAGCCGGCAACGGCGGGTCCGCCGCCGAGGCGCAGCACCTCACCGCCGAACTGGTGGGCAGGTTCGACGGCGAACGCGTCCCGTTCTCCGCCATCTCCCTGCACGCTGAATCCTCCGCGGTCACGGCCATCGCCAACGACTACGGCTATGACGAGGTGTTCGCCCGCCAGGTCCGGGCGCATGCCCGTTCCGGCGATGTGCTGATGCTGCTGTCCACCAGCGGCAAGAGCCCCAACCTGCTGCGCGCCGCGGAGGCGGCAGCACGGCTCAACGTGACCACCTGGGCGCTGACCGGAACAGGACCCAACCCGCTGGCCGACGCCTGCGACGAGGCCGTGATGATCGACGCCCTCAACGCCAATGCGCAGGAAGGGCACCTGATCGCGCTGCACGCCGTGTGCCGGGCCTTCGACCTCGAGGTGGCCCGCCGCAGTCCCACGGTGGGAGGTGGCCGGCCATGAGGATCGTGGTGGTGGGGGACGTCATGCTGGACGTTGACCTCTCAGGTGAGGCGACCCGCCTCAGCCCCGACGCACCGGTTCCCGTGGTGGATGTCTCGGGCATCCGCCGTCGTGCCGGGGGTGCCGGGCTGGTGGCCCGGATGCTGGCCGAGGACGGCTGGCCCGTCACCCTGGTGACGGTCCTTGGCGACGACGACGCCGGGCGGCAGCTGAAGGAGCACCTCGCCGGAGTGCGGCTCGTGGCGGGCCCGAGCGGCTACCCCTCGCCGGTGAAAACCCGGGTGCGGGCAGGCTCGCACCCCCTGGTGCGCTTCGACCAGGGGTGCGAAAAGACCCCCGCACCCGACGTCAACCCCGCCATGCTCAGCGCCGTTGAACAGGCGGGCGTGATCATCGTCGCCGACTACGGGAGGGGAGTGGCCGCCAATCCCCGGCTCCGCGAACTCCTTACCCGGCTGGCCCCGAACGTGCCCGTCATCTGGGATCCCCATCCTTCCGGTCCGGACCCGGTGCCCGGTGTGGCCGTGGCCACGCCCAACCTGTCCGAAGCGGTCAGGGCCGCCCAGGCCCTGGCGCACAAAGGCCCGCAGCCCGCCAAGGACAATGCGGCAGCCGGCGGTGAAGAGGACGGGTCCGGGGACCAGGCCGCAACGGCCGGCCGCATCCTGCTGCACCACTGGCAGAGCAACGCGGTGCTGGTCACCCGGGGCGAGCAGGGCGCCGTCCTGCTGCGCCGCGATGGCCAGGACCCGCTCCCCGTGCCTGCTCCCCGGGTGGAAGCGGGTGATCCGTGCGGGGCGGGGGACCGGCTGGCAGCGGGCCTGGCCGTGCACCTGCTGGCCGGAAGGACCCTGGAGGAGGCTGCCGGCCTGGCGGTGCACGACGCTGCCGATTTCCTCGCTGCCGGAGGAGTAGCGGCTCTTCCGGACCGCGCCACCGGTCCTGCCGCGCCGGAGGAGGAAACAGGCGTGGCCGCGTCGGACCCGCCGGCACGGTCCCTCAAAGCGAAGCGCCGCCCCACCGAACCGCTGCTGCTGGCCAGGACGGTCCGGCAGAACGGCGGGACCGTGGTGGCCACCGGCGGCTGCTTCGACCTGCTGCACGCAGGCCACGTCCGTTCCCTCGCCGCGGCACGCGAGCTGGGGGACTGCCTTATCGTCTGCCTGAACTCGGATGACTCGGTACGCCGGCTCAAGGGCCCGGAACGTCCCATCATCGGCCAGCACGACAGGTCCGAGCTGCTGCTCGCCATGGAGTGCGTGGACGCCGTGCTGGTCTTCGACGAGGACACCCCGGAGGCCGCCCTGGAGCGGCTGCGCCCGGACATCTGGGTCAAGGGCGGCGACTACAAGGGCGCCCGGCTCCCGGAATCAGACCTGGTGGAAAGCTGGGGCGGCCGCTGCCTCACGGTTCCCTACCACCCGGCGCGTTCAACCACGGGACTCGCCAACGCGCTCGCCAAGGTGGGCTGACCGGCCCTGGCAGCGCAGCACGACATCGTATTTCCCATTGAAAGGAACACCATGACCGCAGAATCGCATGCACCCGGCCGCGTCCTCGTTACCGGAGGGGCCTCCGGACTGGGCGCCGCCGTCGTCGAGGCCGTCCTCAACGCGGGTGGCACCCCGGTGGTGCTGGACCGCGACATCAGCAACGTCTCCGGCGTGAAGGCCTTCGAAGTGGACGTCGCCGACCGCCTGGCGGTGGAGGCCGCGGTGCGCGAAGCCGCCGAGACGGTGGGCGGGCTGGACGCGGTGGTCACTGCAGCCGGGATCGACCGCTGCGGCAAGCTGGCCGACGTCGAAGCCACGGAATGGGAAAAGGTCATCGGGGTGAACCTGATGGGCACCGTGTCCGTGGTCCGGGCCGCGCTGCCGTACCTCAAGTCCACCCATGGCCGGGTGGTCACGGTCGCCTCCACGCTTGGCAAGCGCGCTGTAGCTGACGCAACGGCCTACTGCGCCTCCAAGTTCGGCGTGGTGGGCTTCAGCCACGCGCTCGCCGCGGAGACCGGCGGGGAAATCGGCGTCACCACCATGATCCCGGGCGGGATGAAGACCCGCTTCTTCGACGACCGCACCGAACAGTACAAGCCGCAGGACGATTCGCGGCTCAACGATCCGGCGAACGTGGCCCAGGCCATCCTGTTCGCGCTGTCCCAGCCGAAGGGCTGCGAAGTCCGCGAGATGCTGGTCTGCCACGAGGAGGAGGGCTCCTGGCCCTAAGCCCCCAGACCGGCCCTGCATGAACCGACGGGAGGAACCCCATGCCTACAACAGCCACCGAAACCACCATCAGCCAGGACACCGCCAGCGGATCCGGCATCACCATCCGGAATCCGCGCACCGGTGACATCCTGTGGACGGTGCCCGAAGCCGGACCAGGTGCAGTGGACCATGCCGTGGAAGTGGCACGCAGCGCCACCGGCGAATGGGCAGCCACGGCACCGGCAGAACGGGGAGCGGCGCTGCGCGCCGCTGCCCGGGCGCTCGACGCCGCAGCGCAGGAACTGGCCGGTCTCAACGCCAGCGAAACAGGCCGCCCGGTGGAGGAAGCGCTCGCCGGGATCGCGGCAGGCGTTTCCACCCTGGAGCAGTACGCCGAACTCGGCCCGGTGCACCGTGGCCACAGCCTCCGCGGAAACCGGCTCGCCTCCGATTACACGGTGGCTGAACCACGGGGCGTGGCGGTCCTGCTGACGCCCTGGAATGATCCGGTGGCGGTGGCCTGTGGCCTTATCGGCGCAGCCCTGGTCACCGGCAACACCGTGATCCACAAGCCCAGCGAGCGGTGCCCGCGCCTGGGCGAGGCGCTCGGCGAGGTCCTGGCGCCGGCCTTCCCGCCCGGGGTGTTCCTCACGGTCAACGGCGGCGCGGAGGTGGGCGCCCTGTTGTCGCAGGCAGAGGTGGATGTGCTGGCGCACGTGGGCTCCAGCGCCTCGGGCGCCCGGATCGCCCGGGCCGGGGCGCTGACCGGCGCCCACGTGATTAGGGAGAACGGCGGCAACGATCCACTGCTCGTGGACAGCGATGTGGATCCCGCCTGGGCCGCCGGCCAGGCGGCCATCGGCGCCTTCAGCAACAGCGGGCAGATCTGCACAGCGGTGGAACGGATCTACGTCCACAAGGCCATCGCGGAGGAGTTTTGCGCCGCCCTGCAGGCAGAGGCCGCGCAGCGCAACAGCAACGGCACCGTGGCGCCGCTGGTGGACCTGCGTATGCGCGACGAGGTCCACGCCCAGGTTGCCGAGGCCCTGGAACAGGGTGCCCGGGCAGTTGAAGGCGGGACCCTGCCGGACGGGCCGGGGTCCTTCTACCCGGCCACGGTGCTGCTGGACTGCACAGAGGGAATGCAGGTGATGACAGAGGAGACATTCGGCCCGGTTGCCCCGGTGCAGGTGGTGGAGACGTTCGACGACGGCCTGCGCCTGGCATGCAGCGGCAGGTATGGCCTCGCCGCCACAGTCCTGAGCGGCAATATCGCGCACATCCAGCAGGCGGTGGCTGCCCTGCCGGTGGGAACCGTCAAGGTCAATGAGGTGTTCGGCGGCGCCCCGGGTGGTGCCGCACAGCCACGCGGCGAAAGCGGGCACGGGTTCGGTTACGGACCGGAGCTGCTGGACGAGTTCAGCCAGGTGAAGGTGGTGCACATTGCTGCCCCGCCCGCTAGGACCCCAGGAAAGGACCAGCCATGAGCACGTCTCCAGAAGCCGTGGACCTCTCCAGCCAGCGGGCGCTGTCCGAGTGGCTGCCCGGGCGCCTGGCGGCGGAGGAACCCCGCATCCTGGTGGTTGGCGACCTCATGCTGGACGGCTGGTGGAGCGGCACCATTGAGCGGCTTTGCCGCGAGGCGCCCGCCCCGGTGGTGGACATCCAGATCCGGGAGTCCGTTCCCGGCGGCGCAGCCAACACCGCCATGAACCTGGCCGCCCTGGGTGCCCGGGTTTCCGTGGCCGGGATCATCGGCACCGACGACGCCGGCGTGGACCTGCGCAACCAGCTGGTGGCGGCCGGCATCGACGTCCGGCACCTGCACACCCATCCGGACATGGTGACCACCACCAAGACCAGGATCAGCAGCGGCGGGCAGGTGATGCTGCGCCTGGACGACTCAGCCAGGACTGTGCCGGCCGAAGCCCTGGCCGCGCTGGCCGCCTCGGTGCGCGCCGCCGTCGAACGCCAGGATGCCGTCCTGGTTTGCGACTACGGGAACGGCGTCCTTGCCGGGCCGGTGCAGGCGGGACTGGTGGAGACGCTGGGGGCCCGGGAGGGCACGGTGCGGCGGCCGCTGGTGGTGGTCGACTCGCACGATCCCCGCCCCTGGGCCCCGCTGCGGCCGGACCTGGTCACACCGAACGCGCAGGAAACGGCGCGGCTCCTGGACGTGCGGCTGCCCGACGGGCAGGAACGCGTGGACGCCGTGGGCGCGCAGGCGGAAGCGCTGCTCGCTGCCACCGGCGCCCGGGCGGTGGTGGTCACCCTGGACCGCGACGGCACGGTGCTGTTAACCTCCGACGGCGTCCGGCACCGCACATGGGCGCGGCCGGCGGCCGAGAAGCAGGCCTCCGGTGCCGGCGACACATTCGTTGCGGCACTCACGCTGGGCCGCTCGGCCGGGCTGCCCCTGACGGCAAGCCTGGACCTGGCGCAGTCCGCAGCCGATGTGGTGGTGCACCAGGCGGGCACGTCGGTCTGCAGCACGGAACAGCTGAGCCGCTACCTGCGAGCCTTCGCGGACACCGCACTGGGCGCCGACGAACTGGAACGGCAGCTCGGGGTGCACCGGGCCCAGGGCCAGCGGATCGTGCTGACCAACGGCTGCTTCGACGTGCTGCACAGCGGGCACACCCGCTACCTCAACCAGGCCAAGCAGCTGGGCGACATCCTGGTAGTGGCCCTCAACAGCGACTCCTCCGTCCGCCGGCTCAAGGGCGCGGGCCGGCCCATCAACGCCGTGGGTGACCGGGCCGCCGTGGTGGCTGCGCTCAGCTGCGTGGACTACGTGACCGTCTTCGACACGCCCACCGCCGAGCCGCTCATCCGGCAACTCCGCCCGGAGGTCTACGCCAAGGGCGGTGACTACACCCCGGAGATGCTGGCGGAGACCCCTGCGGTGGAGGAGTACGGAGGCCGGGTGGCCATCCTGGACTACGTGGCGGAACGCTCCACCACCGCCGTGGTCAACCGGATCCGGGACGGCGAGGGTGCCGCTTCGGCCATCTAGGTGCTTTCCCCCGGGCCCGCGCTGCGCCCGCTTCCGGTGCGGCGCGGCCCCGGTGGTCATTTAGGGTTGAAGCATGACTGAGGCGCGGCACGGGTAATGGCGAAACGCGGAAAGTCAGGGGGCCGGGGCGGCAGGACCGCGGCGGTCACAGCCGAACAGCCCAAGGGGACAAAGCCCGGCGGCCCCGTGGAGGGCGTCTACGACATCGATACCGGCGACTGCGAGCTGATCGCGGACCAGGACAACTCCACCGGCTGGCTCCTGAAGATCAATGGCGTCATGAGCTCGCACATCGACCTCGCCGACCCGCTGTTCCTCGACTTCGAGTACATGCGCTGGATGGCGGCGCTGATCGAGTCGCGCTGGCCGCCGTCGGGCATTGCTTCCGCAGGATCCGCCGCCGCGGCCGGCACCGCTTCCCGGCTGCGCGGGCTGCATTTAGGCGGCGGCGCTTGCTCGCTGGCCCGCTACTTTGCCACCGCCTACCCCGACGCGCGGCAGGTGGTGGTGGAGCTCGACGGGAAGCTGGCCGAATATGTCCGCGGCTGGTTCGACCTTCCCAAGGCGCCGCTGCTGCGCCTGCGGGTGGGGGAAGCCCGCCAGGTGACGGAGACCCTGACCCCGGACACCCGGGACTTCATCATCCGGGACGTCTTTGCCGGCGCCCTGACCCCGCGCCCGCTGACCACCGCCGAGTTCAACCAGCACGTCCGCCGGGTCCTCGCCCCGGGCGGTTTGTATGTGGTGAACTCGGGCGACGGCCCGGACCTCAGGAACGCACGCGAGGACGCCGCCACCATCGCGGCCGCCTTCGCGCACACCGTCATCATCGCCGATCCCGCCATGCTGAAGGGCAGGCGCTACGGGAACATGGTGATGGCGGGCAGCGACGTTCCCTTTGAGGACGATCCACAGCTTGCCCGCAGGCTGCTGGGCGGCGCCGTCCCTGCGCACCTCTGGGACGACGCCCAGGTCCGGGCCTTCGCTGCCGGCGCCCCGGTCCGCCACGACCCGCCGGCCGGTACGGCCCCGCCGGCAGTCTAGCCGCGCCCCAGCAGTGCCTCACGGTGGGCGTCCATTTGGTCCCGCAGCGCCTGCACCACGGCCGCGACGGCGGGGCGGCGCAGTGAGTCCGGCCGCAGGACCATCCAGTAGGGGAGCAGCTCGGCGATTTCGTCCGGCAGCAGCCTCACCAGGTCATCGTGGAGGTCGCCCATGAAACAGGGCAGGAACCCCACGCCCGCGCCGGCCCGCGTGGCCTCCACATGGACGAAGACGTTGGTGGACGTCAGCCCGTCCCGCATGGCGGGGACCAGCCGGCGCGGCGCGTCCAGGTCGTCCACCTGCAGCATCGAGTCCACGAAATACACCAGCGGGTGCTCGTTGAGCTCTGCCACGCTGCCGGGCGTCCCATGATCTGCAAGGTAGGCCCGTGAGGCGTACATGCCCAGCATGTATTCGCCCAGCCGCACGGCTTCGGCGCGGTGCACCTGCGGCTCACCCACCACCACTTCGATGTCCAGCCCCGAACGCTGCTGCAGAGCCCGCCGGGTCATGGTCACCACCTCCACGCTGAGCCCGGGGTGGTCACGGCGGAGCCGGGCCACCGCAGGAGCCGCAATGTAGGCACTGAACCCGTCCGTCGCCGTCATGCGCACGACGCCGGTTATCGGGTCGGGTGCCTTGCCCGCCGGTCCCAGCGTGCCCAGGACGGCCTCCACCTGCTCGGCCACATGCACCGCCTGCTGGCCCAGTTCGGTCAGCTCCCAGCCGCCCGCCGCACGGGCAAGGACGCGGCCGCCCAGCGCCTTCTCCAGCGCAGCGATCCTGCGCGAGACGGTGGTGTGGTTCAGCCCCAAAGCCTGGGCCGCCGTCGTAAATTTAGCCGAGCGGGACACTGCGAGCAGGACCAGGAGGTCATCCGGATTGGCGTTCATATCTGCAATTCTGCACATGGCGGGTGCCGGTTTGGTCATTGTAGCCACATGTTTGTGCAGCAATACTCAGGGTAACCGTCAGTACTGGAGACCGCAGCACGTGTCAGTGTGGACACCAAGGAGAAACAGTGAGCGCAGAGCAACGACCCGCAAACCAGGCAGCCGGGTCCGGCGGTGATTTGAACGGCCGGAAGGCGCTGGTCACGGGCGGCGCCAGCGGAATCGGAGCAGCATGCGTGCGGGAGCTCGCGGCCCACGGCGCCAAGGTGGTGGTGGCCGACGTCGACTCCGCCGGCGCTGCCGCGCTCGCCGATGAGGTGGGCGGCACCTCCTGGGCTGTGGACCTGCTGGACGTGGACCGGCTCGCCACCCTGAGCCTGGACTGCGACATCCTGGTGAACAACGCCGGGATCCAGCGCGTCAGCCCCATCGAGGAGTTCGATCCTGCAGAATTCCGGCGGATCCTCACCCTGATGCTGGAAGCCCCGTTCCTGCTGGTCCGGGCCGCCCTGCCGCACATGTACGCGAACGGGTTCGGCCGCATCATCAATGTGTCCTCCGTGCACGGCCTCCGGGCTTCGCCCTTCAAGAGCGCCTACGTGTCCGCCAAGCATGGACTGGAGGGGCTGAGCAAGGTGACCGCGCTGGAAGGCGGCGAGCACGGCGTGACGTCCAACTGCATCAACCCCGGCTATGTCCGCACTCCGCTGGTGGAGAAGCAGCTGGCGGACCAGGCCGCGGTGCACGGCATTCCCGAGTCCGAAGTCCTGGCCAAGGTGATGCTTACCGAGTCCGCCATCAAGCGCCTGGTGGAGCCGGAGGAGGTGGCATCGCTGGTGGCCTGGCTTGCATCGGCCCGTGCGGGAATGGTCACCGGCGCCAGTTACACCATTGACGGCGGCTGGTCCGCAAAGTAGCCACCCCCTCGAAGTTTTTGTCCAGATATGGCGGGATAAACGGCTGTGAAGTCGCCATACCTGGACAAAAACTCCTTGTTGTTGGGGGGTCAGTCCAGCCGTTTGAGCTGCCGATGGTCGTAGAAGAAGACGCCCTGTGCGGTGTCCACGCCCGCACTCGTCCCCTGCAGGAACACCACCAGCCCCTCGTGCCGGCCCTTGAAGGGATCGTCACCCACTACGGCGTCACCGATCTTGAAGGGCGAACGGGGAGCGAAGGACCTCCGGACCCGGGTCCAGGTGTGCTTTGCTGCCCCGGCCAGGCTGACGGGCCGGCCCAAGCTGTAGGGGTCCCGGACTTCGGCTTTGACCATGCTTACCAACTCCTCGAAAGCGGCACGGGCCGCTCACTGGCGGTGCAGGTCAACCGGAACGCTCCCAGCAGAGGGCGGCCCTCCCATTCCGGCTGGCACCTTACGCCAAAGCTATGCGCTATTCACACCAGTCACACCAGTAACAGGTACTCACGTTCGCTGAAGCGGCTACTTACCTGCCCCTGCTCCGGCTCCGCGCCCGCCGTTGATGATCTCATCGGCGTTGTCGAAGGCCCAGGCAACCAGCGGGACCAGCAGTCCGCTGAGCTCATAGCCCTTTTCGGTGAGACTGTAGTCGACGCGTGGTGGAATGACCGGCTGGGCGTTCCTGCTGACCAGGCCGTCGCGCTCCAGGGTCCTTAGCGTCTGGGCCAGCATCTTTTCGCTGATGCCTTCGGCCCGCCGTCGTAATTCGCTCCACCGCTGCTCTCCTTCGGACAGCGAGAGCAGGATCAGAACGCCCCATTTGCTGGTGACATGGTCCAGCAGCGTCCGGCTGGGGCACCCGGCCGGGAACACGCCGTCGGCAAAGCTTCCGGGCAGCGGGGACGGATGCGTTGTGGCTTCCATGGAGCCAGCTTACCGTGAGGTCAGTACCTTACTTCAAAGTGCGTACTCTCTTTCGGGAAGTTATTCCCCGAGGCCGGGGTTGTGCCCTTCGACAGGCTAAACCAACTGAAAGGACCCATTGTGAGCATCGTCGTAACAGGAGCCACCGGACAACTCGGCCGCCACGTCATCGAGGCACTGCTGGAGCGCAACGTTCCCGCCCAGGACATCGTGGCCGCCGGGCGCTCCGTCGACAAGCTGGCGGACTTCGCGGAGCAGGGCGTCCAGGTCCGGCGGATGGACTATGCGGACGCGGCGTCCGTGGCTGCGGCCCTGCAGGGTGCGCACAGGGTGCTGCTGGTTTCCGGCAGCGAGGTGGGCCAGCGGGTGGAGCAGCACCGCACGGTGATCAAGGCCGCGAAGGCCGAAGGCGTGGAGCTGCTGGCCTACACCAGCATTGCCAACGCCGATACCACGGGCATGCTGCTGGCCGCCGAGCATAAGGAGACGGAAGCCGTCCTCAGCGGATCGGGCGTCCCGTTCGTCCTGCTGCGCAACGGCTGGTACCTGGAAAACTACACGGGGCAGCTGCCGGGAACCCTCGCGCAGGGTGCGCTCGCCGGCGCCGCGGGCTCCGGCAGGGTCAGCGGTGCCGCCAGGGCTGACTACGCGCACGCGGCCGCGGCCGTCCTGGTTGCTGACGGGCAGGCGGGCAAGGTGTACGAGCTGGGCGGTGACGTAGCTTTCACCATGACCGACCTGGCCGCCGAGATCACCGCTGCTACCGGCAAGGACATCAGCTACAACGACCTGCCCGCGGAGGATTACGCGGGCCTGCTCGCCGGCGCCGGCGTTCCGGCTGCCTTCGCGGAGATCCTCGCCGACTCGGACCTGGGCATCGCCCGCGGCGACCTGCTGGTCAGCACGGGCGACCTGCGCAGGCTGATTGGACGGCCGACGACGTCCCTCGCCGAGGCGGTGCGGTCCGCGGCCGCCGCAGCCTGACGAACGCTTCGCACTTCCCGACGCTCTCGCACATCCTGCAGCTTGCGGGTCAACCCCCTATCACCCGGTGAGAGAGGGATCCAAAATACCGTGCATCAAGTGAGAGAGCGTCGGGAGGGGGTCAGGACTTGCTGCCCGTGAGGGCGAGGGTGCCGCCCAGCCCAATCATCAGTGCTCCGCCCGTGGCCTCCACGGCGTCCACCCTGTGCGGCGACCGGGCAAACCACTGCCGGGCTGTGCCGGCGGCGATGGCCCAGAGGCTGTCCGAAACCAGGGCGATCAGCAGGAATACCGCGCCCAGCAGGCCCAGCTGCAGGGGGATGGCGCCGGAGGGATAGTCCACGAACTGGGGCAGGACGGCAACGAAGAACACCACGGATTTGGGGTTGGTGGCACCCACAATGGCTCCCTGCCCCACCAGCCGCCAAGGCGCCGAGGAGGTGGGGCTCTGGTCAGGCGCGGACGGCCTCCGGTGATGCCGGATTGCCTGCACGCCCAGATAAACGAGGTAGGCGGCCCCGGCAAACTTCACGATGCTGAAGAGAACCACCGACTGCGCCACCACGACCCCCACCCCCAGGGCCACGGCAGCCACCTGGACCAGCTGCCCCGCCGCATTCCCCAGGACGGTGAGGACGCCGCCCTTCCAGCCGAGGGCAAGGGAACGGCCGATCACGAAGAGCACGCTCGGCCCCGGGACGGCAATAAGCACCACCGAGGCGAGCGAAAACGCCAGCAGGTTGGAGAGGGGAACCATGCCTGATTTTAGTCCCGGGACGGCGCTGGCGGCACTGGACGTGCCATACCCGATCAGCCTTCCCGGGCAGGCCGGCCCACGGGCAAGGGGACGTTTCGTCCATGAGGTCGGCCCGGCGTCGTCCGCTGCCCTTCACCCACAAGTGGTAGGCGTTGTCTTTGGTCTCAGACACCCCGGATGCAACAGGGGCGGAAAACAAAATCCCTTCGCCTGTTCTTGCCAACGTCTGGGATACCAGACACCGGACCCCTTGGATTAAGACTTAAAGGTCCTCCGGGGGCGCATCCTAGTGTATGGGATACCGGACAGTACCGGTTTCCTGGAGGAAGGAGTACCGGTGCCAGTGACGGAAACCCAACTGACCCCCGCGCGCGAAGCAAAGGCGGCGTCGAAAGTTCCTGCGGCCGAAAACACGCTGCGCATCCTGAAGCTGCTCGCGTCCCGCCGGGGGCCGATGGCAGCGTCCCAGATCGCCGCGACACTCGGACTGCCACGCTCCAGCGTCTACCACCTGCTGGGGGTCATGGAGGCCAACGGCTTTGTGCTCCACCTGCATGAGGAGCAGCGCTACGGGCTGGGGATCAGCGCGTTCGAGCTCAGTTCCGCCTACTCCCGCCAGGAGCCGCTGTCCCGGCTGGGCCGCCCGCTGATGGCGTCACTCGTGGACGCCATTGGCGAGAGTGCGCACCTGGCCGTGCTGCACGGCCGGGACGTGCTGTACATCGTGGAGGAGCGGGCCAAGAACCGTCCGTCCCTGGTGACCGACGTCGGCGTCCGGCTTCCCAGCCACCTCACCGCCAGCGGGCGCGCCATCCTCGCCGCCCTGCCCAAGTCCCAGGTCCGCGCGCTGTACCCGAACGCGGCTGCGTTCACGGCCCGGCATGAGACCGAGGCGCCCATCATGAAGTACTCCGCGCTGTCCTCCCACCTGGACCGGGTCCGGCAGCGCGGCTACGCCACCGAGCACGGCGAGGTGACGCCGGGGTTCGGGTCCATCGCTGCCGCCGTCACCGATCACTTGGGCTGGCCCACGGCTGCCGTCGCAGTGACCTTCCTCGAGGACAAGCTGGCAGCCGACGAGTGGCCCGCCCTGGCCGCCCGCGTCCAGAAGGTAGCCGACGAACTATCGGTCCGGATCCACGGACGCCCCGGCAAGTAGGCCTGGGCCGACGATTGGGGAAGAGGCCCCGGGGGTTGTCTGGAATGCCGGACAGCGCCCACGAAAAACCCCTGTGAACCCCCTTCCCAAAGGGCTTTAGTTGATACAGAAGTTCTTTTCCACCACTGACACACATGAAAAGGAGCCATCATGGCACCCGCCGATTTCACTACCGGTGCCCGCCCGGTCAAAGCTGCCCGCGGCACCGGGCTCACCGCCAAGTCCTGGCAGACCGAAGCGCCATTGCGCATGCTGATGAACAACCTGGACCCCGAGGTGGCCGAGCGCCCGGATGACCTGGTGGTCTACGGCGGCACCGGCCGTGCTGTCCGTTCCTGGGCCGCGTTTGACGCCATCACCCGGACCCTGGAAACCATGGAAAAGGACGAGACCCTGCTGGTCCAGTCCGGCAAGCCGGTGGGTGTGTTCCGCACCAACGAATGGGCGCCACGGGTGCTGCTGGCCAACTCCAACCTGGTGGGGGACTGGGCCACGTGGCCGGAGTTCCGCCGGCTCGAGGCCGAGGGCCTGATGATGTACGGCCAGATGACTGCCGGGTCCTGGATTTACATCGGCACGCAGGGAATCCTGCAGGGCACCTTCGAGACCTTCGCCGCGATCGCCCGCAAGCTCACCGGCGACGAGAACGGCACCCTCGCCGGCACCCTCACGCTCACCGGCGGCTGCGGCGGCATGGGCGGCGCCCAGCCGCTGGCCGTCACGCTGAACGAAGGCGCCTGCCTGATTGTCGACGTCGACGAGACCCGCCTGCGCCGCCGCGCCGGCAAGCGCTACCTCGACGAGGTGGAGACGGACCTCGACGCCGCCATCGCCAAGGTGCTGGCGGCCAAGGAAGAGCGCCGCGGCTGGTCCGTGGGCTACGTGGGGAACGCCGCCGAGGTCTTCCCGGAAATCCTCCGCCGCCACAAGGCCGGGGAACTGACCGTGGACATCGTGACCGACCAGACCTCGGCCCACGACCCACTGTCCTACCTGCCCGAAGGCATTTCCGTGGCCGAGTGGCACCGCGAGGCCGAGGCGGATCCGGAAGGCTTCACCAAGAAGGCCCAGGCCTCGATGGCCCGGCACGTCCAGGCCATGGTGGAGTTCCAGGACGCCGGCGCCGAGGTCTTCGACTACGGCAACTCGATCCGCGACGAGGCCCGAAAGGG
Organism: Arthrobacter sp. K410C; assembly: GCF_059090105.1. Lineage (NCBI taxonomy): Bacteria > Bacillati > Actinomycetota > Actinomycetes > Micrococcales > Micrococcaceae > Arthrobacter > Arthrobacter sp. K410C. The sequence continues at coordinate 231,573 of NZ_JBNHFJ010000005.1, read as the reverse complement.
CGGCTACGAGCGCGCTTTCGAGTTCCCCGGCTTCGTCCCGGCGTACATCCGGCCGTTATTCTGCGAGGGCCTGGGCCCGTTCCGCTGGGTGGCGCTGTCCGGCGACCCCGAGGACATCCGCGTCACCGACGAAGCCATCAAGGAACTCTTCCCGGAAAACCAGCACCTGCACCGCTGGATCGACGCCGCCCAGGAACGCGTGGAGTTCGAAGGCCTGCCGGCCCGCATCTGCTGGCTCGGCTACGGCGAACGGCACAAGGCGGGGCTGCTGTTCAACCAGCTCGTCAAGGAAGGCAAGGTCAAGGCCCCCATCGTAATCGGCCGCGACCACCTCGACTCCGGCTCCGTCGCCTCCCCGTACCGCGAAACCGAGGCCATGGCCGACGGCTCCGACGCGATCGCCGACTGGCCCCTGCTCAACGCCCTGCTGAACACCGCCTCCGGCGCCACCTGGGTGTCCCTGCACCACGGCGGCGGCGTGGGCATCGGCCGCTCCATCCACGCGGGGCAGGTCTCCGTGGCCGACGGCACCGACCTTGCCGCCGAAAAGCTCGAACGGCTCCTCACCAACGACCCCGGCATGGGCGTCATCCGCCACGCCGACGCCGGCTACGACCGCGCCCTTGACGTCGCCAAGGAACGCGGCGTCCGCATCCCCATGAACGAGAGCAAGTAATCATGATCCCCACGAACTCCCTAACCTCGCAGGCTCGGCCAGGGAACCCTGTCCGCGTCGCCCCAGCCCATGAACCGCTGACCGTTACCCTCGGCTCCAGCGGCGTCACTCCCGAGGATGTGCTCGCCGTCGCGCGCCACAACGCCAACGTGGCCATCGCGCCTGAGGCCCTCGACGCCGTCGCCAAAGTCCGCGCCCACATCGACAGCCTGGCCGCCAGCGACACCCCGGCCTACGGCATCTCCACCGGCTTCGGCGCCCTGGCCAACCGGCACATTCCCGCTGAACTGCGCACCCAGCTGCAGAAGTCCCTGATCCGCAGCCACGCCGCCGGGATGGGGCCGGCGGTGGAACGCGAAGTGGTGCGCGGCATCATGTTCCTGCGTGCCAAGACCCTGGCATCGGGCCGCACCGGCGTCCGTCCCGTGGTCCTGCAAACCATGGTGGACGTGCTCAACGCCGGCATCACCCCGGTGGTCCGCGAGTTCGGCTCGCTCGGTTGCTCCGGCGACCTCGCCCCGCTCTCGCACTGCGCCCTGGTGCTGATGGGCGAGGGTGAAGCGGAAGGGCCCGACGGCGTCCGTTACGGCGGGCAGGGACAGCGGCCTGTCGCCGAACTGCTTGCAGAGCACGGCATCGAACCCGTCATCCTCGCCGAAAAGGAGGGCCTTGCCCTCGTCAACGGCACCGAGGGCATGCTGGGCATGCTCCTCATGGCCATCGCCGACCTCCGCCAGCTGCTGACGACGGCGGACATCACCGCCGCGCTCAGCGTCGAGGCGCTGCTCGGCACCGACCAGGTGTTCCTGCCGGAGCTGCACGCAGCCCTGCGTCCCCACCCGGGACAGGCCGCCAGTGCGGACAACATGCTGCGCGTGCTTTCCAACTCACCGATCGTGGCCTCGCACCGGGTGGGCGACTCCCGCGTCCAGGATGCGTACTCGCTGCGTTGCGCCCCGCAGGTTGCCGGCGCCGTGCGGGACACGGTGGACCATGCCGAACTCGTGGCCACCCGCGAGCTGGCGGCCGCCATCGACAACCCCGTGGTGCTGCCCGACGGCCGGGTCAGCTCCAACGGCAACTTCCACGGTGCCCCGGTGGCCTACGTCCTGGACTACCTGGCCATCGCTGTGGCAGACCTGAGCTCCATCGCTGAGCGCCGGACGGACCGGATGCTCGATCCCGCCCGCTCACACGGGCTCCCGGCCTTCCTGGCGGCAGATCCTGGAGTGGATTCCGGCCTGATGATCGCCCAGTACACCCAGGCCGGACTGGTGTCGGACAACAAGCGGCTGGCTGTCCCGGCGTCGGTGGACTCCATCCCGAGCTCCGCCATGCAGGAGGACCACGTGTCCATGGGCTGGCATGCGGCCCGCAAGCTGCGGAAGGCCGTGGACAACCTGCGCCGTGTCCTGGCCATTGAGCTGGTCACGTCGGCCCGGGCCCTTGACATCCGCATCCAGCTCTCCGGGGGCGTCCTGACGCCGGGTCCTGCTGGCGCCGCCGTGGTGGCAGCCCTCCGCGACGTGGTGGACGGGCCCGGAACGGACCGCTTCCTTTCTCCGGAACTGGAAACGGCTGACCGGCTGGTGGCGTCGGGTGAGGTGCGCAGGGCGGCCGAATCCGCCGTCGGTTCCCTCGCCTGAGAACGAAGGATCTTCGTCTTCTACTACGCTCCGTGTCCACCTGGCGGGATTTTGGGCGACACAGCCATCAGGGGGCTACAGAGTGTAGTAGAACTGAAGGTGTAGTAAAAGTCACATCAAAGAGGCTGTGGCGCAGAACGTATACAAAGGGGTAGAAGTTCAAATGAAAGCACGTGGGGCAGTCCTATCGAGGCGCAATGCCCATTCCGCCGTGGTATCCGACTGGAAGAGCCTTTCCGTTGGTGACCGCGTCGAGATCATCAAGCATGCGCATGTGGTAGCGGCCGGGGAGGTGGAAGAGGTGTCGCAGAGCGGAAACGTGCTGTGGCTTGTGCCCGCGGGGCCAGCGGAAAAACAGCTCTTCCTAAAGTCCGACGGCGTGCAGGTGCGCCGCGGCTAGCAACCCCTGGAGAAACAGCAAAATCCCCGTACCGCCCAAGGCGATGCGGGGATTTGTGCTTAACCGGCTTATGCCGGAAGGGCCGTTGTCAGGCAGCGAGGGCTTCGTAAGTTTCACCGAAGGGTACCGATTCGTCCAGGGCCACGGTGTAGCGAGTGCAGTCACAATCCGTGCGTTTGGCGGGAACCTAGGGGCGTCGGACACTATGAAATCCAGCAAAGCGGCACGGATCAAAGGAGACTCAGCATGAAGCTAATGCGCCTGGGCGAGAGCGGGAACGAGCAGCCGGTGGTCCTGGTGACCACGGGCGATGGTGCCGGCCAATACTTCAGCCTTCTCCCGCTGACCCGCGATGTGGACGGTGACTTCCTGGCGTCCGGTGGTGTTGCCCGGGTCCGGGCCGCGCTGGAAGCGGGAGCACTGCCGGCCGTTGACGACGCGCACAACCTGCGCGTGGGGGCCCCGGTAGCCCGGCCGGGAGCGGTGGTGGGTATCGGCATGAACTATGCGGCCCACGCGGCGGAGTCGGGCTCGGCCCCGCCGGAAGTACCGGTCATGTTCCTCAAGCCCAGCAATACAGTCACCGGGCCCTTCGACAAGGCCGCAGTTCCGCCCCTGTCCAACAAATTCGACTGGGAGGTGGAACTGGGCATCGTTATCGGCCGGGAGGCCAGCTACTTGGAAACCACCGCGGAGGCGGCGGCATGCATCGCCGGCTACGTCACGGCGAATGATCTTTCCGAGCGGGAGTACCAGCTCCCCGGCGCGGCGGGCCAGTGGACCAAGGGTAAAACACTGCCGGGGTCCACGCCCCTGGGTCCGTGGCTCGTGCCGGCAGAGGACATCGACGGCGGGAACCTGCCGCTCAGGAGCTGGGTCAACGGCGAGCCGCGCCAGGATTCGGACACGTCGCAACTGATTTTCGACGCACCCACGCTGGTCCATCACTGCAGCCAGTACATGCGCCTGGAGCCCGGGGATGTGATCCTCACCGGGACCCCGGAGGGGGTGGCGCTGAGCGGCCGCTACCCCTACCTCCAGCCCGGTGATGTGGTGGAGGCAGAGGTGCAGGGACTGGGCCGCCAGCGCCAGGAGCTGGTCCGCCCCTAGCCCGCCTTCACGGCAAGGACGGGGCAGTCCGCTTCCAGCAGGATCCGCTGTGACACGCTGCCCATGATCAGCTTGCCCACCGGGGTCCGGCGTCGCAGGCCGATCACAATCAGCTCGGCATTGTGCTCCTCCGCGGCATCCAGGACCTCGGCTGCGGCATCGTGTCCACGGACCGGCTGCTTGATCTCATGGTCGATGCCCTGGGTTGCCAGGCGGTCCTCGATGCTCTGGATGTCCGGCTCCTGGGCATAGCGGTTGTCCACCAACGCGTCTCCTTTGGAGGAGTTGATGACCAACAGTCTGGTGTTGCTTTTCCGGGCCTCGGTGATGGCCTGGGTCAGGGCTGCTTCGCCTTCGGGGGTCGGGACGTATCCCACCACGATGGTCATGCTGTCTCCTTGGTTCTGGGAAATGTCGGTAGTTCGGATGTGGCGGTGCGCGGTGCCCGCATGCTACCCGCCATCACCATCACCGGCGGCGTCGCCGCCGTCCGCCCGGTGGGAGCCGTGACTGACGGTTCCGCCAGTCTCCCGCGGTGCGGAGGTAGGCTCGGGTGCCGAACGCAGTGAGGCATCACCGGAGGTAGCCGCTGGGGCACCAACGGCCGCCGGCCGGTTGCGGCGCATCAGCTTGAAGATAAACGGCCACGCCAGGATGAGCGCCACGAGGATGTAGACGACGACGGCGATCGGCTCGCTGAAGAGCCCGGCCGGGTCACCGGCGCTGAGCTGCAGGGTCTTGCGGAGCTGCCCTTCGATGCGCGGGCCGAGGATGACGCCAAGGATCAACGGCAGGACCGGAAGGCCGAAGCGCCGCATCATGAAGCCCAGCGCACCCAGGACCAGCAGGACCACAAGGTCGAACGCCTGCAGGTTCACCGAGTAGGCGCCCAGCGTGGCAAAGAAGAGGATGCCGGCATAGAGGTACGGCCGGGGGAGCTGCAGCAGCTTGGCCCACAGGGGTGCCAGCGGCAGGTTGATCAACAGGAGGAGCAGGTTGCCGATGAACAGGCTGGCGATCAGCGCCCACACCAGGGGACCCTGGCTGGAGAAGAGCTGCGGCCCGGGCTGGATTCCGTAGGTGGTGAAGGCGGCCAGCATGACGGCGGCGGTGGCGTTGGTGGGCAGGCCCAGGGCCAGCAGGGGAGTCAGGGTTCCCGCGGCGGCGGCGTTGTTCGCAGCTTCAGGTCCGGCCACGCCCTCAATGGCGCCCTTGCCGAATTCCTCGGGGTGCTTGGAGAGGCGCTTTTCCGTGACGTAGGACAGGAACGTGGGAATCTCGGCACCGCCGGCGGGCAGGGCGCCGAACGGGAAGCCGAAGGCGGTTCCGCGAAGCCACGGCTTCCAGGAGCGCCGCCAGTCCTTCCGGCCCATCCAAGGCCGGCCCACGGGAATGACGTGCAGGGGATTGCGGCGCAGGTGGGCGGCCACCCAGAGCGCCTCACCGACGGCGAAGATGGCTACGGCCACCACCACGATGTCCAGGCCGTCCGCAAGCAGCGGCTGGCCAAAGGTCAGGCGCCGCTGGCCGGTCACGGAGTCGATGCCTACCAGGCCGATGGCCAGGCCGAGGCCCAGCGAGGCGAAACCGCGCAGGCGGGAGGAGCCCAGGACGGCGGTCACGGCCAGCAGGGCCAGGACCATGATGGCGAAGTAGCTGGGGGCGCCCAGGCTGACGGCGAACTCCACCACGATGGGCGCGAAGACGGCGAGGAGGGCGGTGCCGATGGTGCCGGCAACGAAGGAGCCGATGGCCGCCGTCGCAAGTGCCTGCGCCGCGCGGCCTGCCTTGGCCATCTTGTTGCCTTCGATGGCCGTCACCACCGATGACGATTCGCCCGGGGTGTTCAGGAGGATTGAGGTTGTGGAGCCGCCGTACATGCCGCCGTAGTAGATGCCGGCGAACATAATGAAGGCGCTGGTGGGTTCCAGGGCGTAGGTGACCGGAAGCAGCAGCGCCACGGTCATGGCCGGGCCCAGGCCCGGAAGGACGCCGACGGCGGTGCCCAGCAGCACGCCGATCACGGCGTACAGGAAGTTCATTGGGGTCAGGGCGGTGGCGAAACCGTCCATCAGTGAGGACCAGACGTCCATCAGAGGATTCCTTCCAGGAGTCCGGCCGGAAGCGCGATGCCCAGGCCGAGGTAGAAGCCGTAGAAGGTCAGCAGCGAGAGGGCCACGGAGAGGAGCCCGTCCCGGATATAGTGGCGGCTGCCCAATGCCAGGACGCTGCCCCAGAACAGGACAGTCCCGGAGATGACCCAGCCGGCCCAGTCGATGAGCAGGATGTTGAGGATGAACGCGCCTGCCAGGGGAAGGACGGTCTTCCAGTCGGCGGGGTGGCCGAGTTCGATGTCCTCCCCGCCTTCGGCTTCACCCTTGCCGCCGCGCAGGACGTTGACCGCCAGCAGGACGGCGCACACCACCAGCAGCCCGGCCACGATGAACGGGACCGTCTTGGGCCCTACCGGGTCCGACTGGGAATAGGGGACTGACAGGCGGCTGGCGTCAAGGAAGACCAGGACGCCGGCCGCGCCGAGCAGGAGGGCAACCCCCAGCTCGGCGCGGCCTTTCAGGCCGGTTGGCAAGGAGCTCACGCCAGGCCCAGTTTCGTCAGGACGTCCGCCACCCGCTTGTCCTGCTCGGAGAGGAAGGTCTCGAACTCGTCGCCGGTGATGAAGGCATCGGTCCAGCTGTGGGTCTTCAGGGCTTCCTTCCAGCCTTCGCTCTCGTGCATCGTTTCGAGGGCGGCGATCAGGGATGCCTTGTCCTCGTCACTGATGCCGGGAGGGGCCACGATGCCGCGCCAGTTGGTGAACACCAGGTCGATGTTGGATTCCTTCAGCGTGGGTGCGTCCACGCCTTCGAGCCGCTCTTCGCCACTGGTTGCCAGCACGCGGATCTCGCCGGACTCAATCTGCTGCAGGTACTCACCGGCGCCGGAGGCAGCGAAGCCGAGCTTGTTGCCGAGGATCGCGGGCAGCAGGTCGCCACCGCCGTCGTAGGAGACAAAGTTGACCTTGGTGGCGTCAATGCCCACCGCGCCGGCCAGCTGCATGGGAAGCAGGTGGTCCGGGCCGCCGGGGGAGGAGCCCCCGCCCACGGAGATGGAGGCGGGGTCTGCCTTCCATGCGGCCACGAGGTCGTCGATGGTCTTGTACGGGGAGTCCTTGCTGACCATGATGGCGCCGGGCTCTTCGATCAGGCGGGCCAGCGGCGTGGTTTCGGTCAGCTTGGATTCGGACTTGTTGGTGTAGCTCGCGCCAACCACGCCCAGGCCCATGAGCATGGCAAGATCGCCGTTGCCCTTTTCGTTGACAACCCGGGCCAGGCCCACGGTGCCGCCGGCGCCGGCGAGGTTGAAGACCTCGGTGTTGCTGGTGATCTTCTCGTCCTCGAGGACCTTTGCGGCTGCACGGGCTGTGGTGTCGTAACCGCCACCCGGGGTGTTGGGGACCATGATCTGCAGCCCGGTGATGGGCCCGGCGGCCGCGCCGGAGCCTTCCGAACCGGTGGAGCTCTTGCCCGTGGCACCGCAGCCGGTGGCCATCAGGGCGATGCCGGCGGCGACGGCGGCGATTCGCAATGCGCGGATCTGGCGCATGGTGTTCCTCTTCTCTGAAAAACGATCAGCAAGACTGACTGGTGATTCGATGCTAGGTTGCGCCGTGATGCCGGTCACTCTTGTGTACGCAGAGAAAGTTGAGTTCATTAAGTTCACGTTCCATGGGATGCGTGCCAACTCTCCGGCCCCGGCGCCGTGGGTGCGGGTGGGATATAGTTCCCGGTAATTACGGCAGGGACCAGGCCGGCATGGGAATCAAAGGGAAGCAAGCACAGTGACTCGACGAAGAGGGATGTCCCTCGCGGGGCAGTACCTCCTGCTGCAGTTGCTGATCGTGTTGGCGGTCCTGGTGGCCGTAGTGGCCATTTCCCTGGCCCAGTCCGCCGCCTCCTTCGAGCGGGTCGAGGGCCGCCGTGCCCTCTCCGCGGCCGAGGCGCTGGGCAGCAATCCCGCGGTCCGTGAGCTCCTTCCCACCGCAGAACCCCGGGCCGGGGCGGCCCTGCCGGCCGTGGCAGAGTCCGTCCGCACCGTTTCCGGGTCCTCCCAGGTGGCGCTGGCGAAGATGGACCGGACGGTGGTGGCGTCCTCGGACCCCGGGCTGCTCGGACAGCCCCTGGAACTGGGCGACAGCCGGGTCCTGGAGGGCCGGGCGTGGACGGGCGTGGTGGCCGGCGGCGGCAGCACCGTCCTCTCCGCCCACGTCCCGGTACTGGACGACGCCGGGAAGATGATCGGGATCGCGGCCATCAGCAGGGACTATCCCACCACTTTGGAGCGGCTGGGCGACGCTGTCCCCAACCTGCTCACCTATGTGGGCGTTGCCAGTGTCCTGGGCGTTGCCGGGTCCTTCCTGCTGTCCCGGCGCGTCAAGCGGCAGACCCTCGGCATGGAGCCGAGCGAGATCACCGGGCTGGTGGAAAACCGTGAGGCTATGCTGCACGGGCTCAAGGAGGGCGTGGTCGCCCTTGACCCGAACGAACGCATCACCGTGGCCAATGACAGCGCCCGGGAACTGCTGGGCCTGCCGGAGGACTGCGTCGGCAAAAGGCTGAATTCACTCCCGGTGGATCCGGCCCTGAAAGTGGTGCTCACCCGCGAACAGCCGGACCCGGACCAGCTGGTGTTGGTGGGTGAACGGCTGGTGGTCCTGAACCGGGTGCCCATCCGGTCGCGCGGCCGGGAGATTGGTTCCGTCACCACGCTGCGTGACCGGACCGAGCTGTCCTCGCTGGAGCGGGAGCTCGGCGCCACCCGGACCGCCACCGATACGCTGCGCGCCCAGGCCCACGAGTTCGCCAACCAATTGCACGTCATTTCCGGGCTGATCCAGATCGGCGACTACGATTCCGTGGTGCAGTTCGTCAACGGGGCCACCGTGGACCGGACCCGGCTCAATGACGAGGTCACGGTCAGGATCCAGGATCCAGCCCTGGCCGCGCTGCTGATTGCCAAATCCAGCCTGGCCGCGGAACGCAACGTCACCCTCCAGTTGGACCCCGCCTCGGCCCTGGGTCCCGTCAGCGACGAGCTTTCGCGCGACCTCGCCACCGTGGCGGGAAACCTCGTGGACAACGCGTTCGACGCCGTCTCCGGGGTCGGGCAGGCAACCGTCCGGGTGCTGGTGAAGGACAGCGGGGACCAGGTCACCCTCACCGTGCGGGACAACGGGCCCGGAGTTCCGCCGGAGGCCGTAGAGGATATTTTCCGGCAGGGCTTCACCACCAAAGCCTCCGTGCGGGAAGGCGGCCGCGGGTTCGGCCTGGCCCTGTCCCGCGTGGTCTGCCGCCGGTCCGGCGGCGACCTGACGGTGGACAATGACAACGGGGCGGTTTTCACCGCCCGCTTCACACGAGGTGCACATTCATGATTAAGGTCCTGATAGTCGATGACGACTTCATGGTGGCCAAGGTCCACGCCGGGTTCATCCAGCGGACTCCCGGCTTCACTGTGGTGGGTGCCGCGCACACCGGCGCCCAGGCCGTCGTCGAAACCGAACGCCTGCAGCCGGACCTGGTGCTGCTGGACATCCATCTCCCCGACATCAACGGCCTAGACCTCATGCACCGGCTTCGCGAGGCGGCCCCGGAACTTGACGTGCTGGTAATCAGTGCCGCCCGTGAAGTGGAAACGGTGCGGAAGGCGCTGCGCGGCGGCATTGTGCACTACCTCATCAAGCCCTTCTCCCAGACGGACCTCCAGGAGCGCCTGGAGCACTACCGGAGCGCGTACCAGGCCCTCGACTCGGCCAAGGACATCGCCGAGCAGTCGGACGTCAACCGCGTGTTCGGGCTGGACAGGACCGAACGGCCGCTGCCCAAGGGCTGCAGCGTGGAGACCCTGAAACTGGTGGAGGACGCGCTGAAGGAGGCCGACGGCGACCTGTCGGCTGCCGAGGTAGCCGAACAGCTGGGCACGTCCCGGGTCAGCGCCCGCCGCTACCTCGAGTACCTGAATGACGAGGGCCTGCTCGAGGTGCGGCTGAAGTACGGGGTGGGGCGGCCGGAGCGCAGGTACCTGCTGAAGGCCTGACGCTCTCTGTATCCTCAAACCCTTAGCGCTCGCCGCCCGTCGTCGGGCCGGGCAGGAACTCGGAAGGCAGTTCAGCCACCGGAACGATCACCATGTCCTGCACCTTCCAGTCGAAGGCGATGCACGCCTCGCGGGCCTCTTCCAGCTGCTCCAGGCTGGGCATGCCCCCGTGGGCGGGCACCACGAACGATTCCACGTGGAACACATGCCCCTCGTCGCGGATGCGGGACCGGGCCTCCTGCGTCCAGGGTAATCCGCGGAGGTAGGTGTCCAGCCGGCGCGCCAGCGGGTGCGGTGCTTCGTCGTCGTACGTCATGGCCCTTTTGTCCATCAGCGCCGAGACCGCTCCGCGGGTGTTGCGGATGCCGTCATGCAGGATGCTGCCGGAGATGAGGATGGCCGCGGCATAGTCCGCCCACCACAGGCCCAGGCCAATGCCCGCTACCCCGGCCACTGCAGCAACAGCGGTCATCCAGTCGGCCTTGTTCATGTCCGCGTCGGCGTACAGGACCTTGTCGTGCAGCTGTTCGGCGAGTTTCATTTTTGCCCTGCCCAGGAAGACAGGAGGCGCCGCGGTGAGGATCATGACGCCCATCATCAGCCAGCCCAGCCAGAGGGTGGTGCCGAAGAGGTTGATGCCGCCGATGGTGGGGTGCTCGGCTGTCAGCAGTCCAAGCGCGGACTCCACCAGCAGGTAGCCGCCCATCACGGTCAGGGCCACGGCGGCAACCAGGTGCGCCACACCGGTGGCCCGGTGGTAGCCATAGGGATGCTTCTCCGACGGCGGTTTGCGGATGGCGTGTGCAGCCACCAGGAAGGAGATGGGCGGCAGAAAGGAGAGCAGGTCCTCGATCCAGGCAGCCTTCATTGCCTGCGAGTTCCCGAGCACCAGGAACACCAGGGTGGTGGTGATCACCAGGAAGCCCATGGTGATCCATTCGGTCCTGATGGCCTTGCGCAAGGCTTCCTGCTGTTCGGGCGGTAGCTCGGTATGGCCGAACCGGACGGACTGGGTGCTGTTGGTCCCGATCATGACCTCCCGCCTTCCAGCAGGAACCGGTCCAGCTCGAGAAGGAAGGCGTTTTCGCCCATAGGGACCAGCATGACGTGCTTGTGCAAGGAACCACGGCTGTCGCGGGACTCCGTGTATGGCCGGGTCAGTCCGGCATGGGTGGACCACGGTGTCTTATCGTCCAGGCCACCGATCACCAGATCCAGTTCTCCGTGCTTGAGCTCATCGGCCAGGACCTGTTCCGTGCCCGTGACCCACTCGATGTCCGCCCTAAGCCGCTCCGCGAACCGCTGAACCAGCTCGGCTTCCTTGCCCTCGACCCTGGCCGCGCCGCCGCCGCTGCCGGCCGGAAGCCGGACCCAGTCCCCGTTGGGGCTGGCGCCCACCCGGAGCGTTCCGCCGCGCACCCGATCCAGTGTCCCTTCCGGGTCTGCCGGATAGCTGCTGCCGCACCCGGCCAGGGCCAGCAGCGCGGCCAGCAGCAGGAAAAGCAATTTGCAGCGCCGCATGGTCAACTCCTTCCAGCTGAAGATCCACCCTCATAATAGACAGCATGCTTATCACTTTGTGGATTTCAGTGGAGGACTGCGTACCGTCAGCGCAAGAGGGTGTCCAGGAGCCGCGCGGCAACCCTTGCGGTCCGCCCGTCCACGTCGATGGCAGGGTTCAGTTCCGCAATGTCGAGGTGCGCGAGTTTGCCGCTGGCAGCCACCTGCCGGCACACGGCGGCGATGACCGGAAGGGGAACGCCGAACGCGGCGGGGGCGCTGACGCCGGGCGCCACGCCGGCGGGGAGCACATCCAGGTCGATGGTCAGGTAGAGGACGTCGATGTCCGCAAGGAAGGACGCCACGAACTCCCGGACGCGGTCCGTCCCGCAGTCCTCGTCCAGCAGGTACTGCACACCCAGGTGCCGGGCGGTGTCGAACAGTGCCCGGGTGTTGTTGGCCTCCGAAATGCCGACGACGGCATACCGGAACTGGCGGCCGGCGGCGGCTTCAGCGCGGGCCATCTGGAGGAACGGCGTGCCGGAGCTGGGAACCGGCTCGTCCCGCAGGTCGAAATGGGCGTCGAGGTTCAGCACACCCAGGCGGGCGCCCTGCTGGACCGCCTGGGATGCACTCATTCCCAGATAGCTGGCGTAAGCGGTCTCGTGGCCCCCGCCGAGGACCGCCGTGAGGTGCCCGGCGTCGAGCAGTTCGGAGACCGCGCTGCCGAGCCGCGCCTGGGCGTCCTCGAGCGCACCCTCGGACACGGCCACGTCGCCTGCGTCCGCCACGGAACGGTCCGAGTGGAAGGCCAGGGGGCCCAGGGCTTTGCGGATTGCGGCAGGTGCGGCTGCGGCGCCGGTCCTGCCCTTGTTGCGGCGCACCCCTTCATCGCTCGCAAAGCCCAGCAGCACTGCGGGCCTGGAGGAGGTTCCGGAATCGCCGGTACCGGTGAAGGGCACCACCGCCTGCCACCAGCGGCGGTGTTCGGGGGCATCGCCGTCGAACCTTCCCGTCCAGGGCTGGGGCGGGACATCGACGGAAGGTTTCACGGAAGCCATGCCTCCAGCTCACCGCATGCCGGAGGCGAAAACCAGCAGCGCCGCCGCGGTGGTGTCTGGAATGCAAGAAAGCGACTCCCGGCGCTGCCGGGCCTAAGTGCAGGGGCTATGGTGGAGCAAGCCCTCCCGGGACCGCACTACGTTGCCTGCGCCGGACCGGCGCAACGAACAGGCCGGAGAACAGCACGTGTTTGAAGCCCCCAATATCCTGTTTGCCGCGGGAGGCCTGGCGGTGTTTACCGCCGCTGTGTTGCCCAAACTGCTGCGCAACATGCCGTTTTCGATGCCCATGGTCTTCCTCGGCGCGGGGATGGCGGCCTTTGCCTTGATTCCGACCCTGCCTGACCCTGACCCCCTGGCCCACGGCGACTTTGCCTTGCATCTTTCCGAGCTCTGCGTGATCATCTCGCTGATGGGTGCCGGACTGGCGCTGGACCGGCCACTGGGCCGCAGGAGCTGGTCCACCACCTGGCGGCTGCTGGGAGTGGCCATGCCGCTGTGCATCGTGCTCCTCACAGTGCTCGGGATGGGGTTCCTGGGGCTGGGCCTGGGTGCCGCCCTGCTGGTGGCCTCGAGCCTCGCCCCCACGGACCCTGTCCTCGCGTCGGAGGTCCAGGTGGGTGAACCGGCGGATAACGACGACGATGCCAACCAGGAGGACGAAGTGCGGTTCGGCCTCACCTCCGAAGCCGGCCTTAACGACGGCCTGGCGTTCCCCTTCGTGTACCTGGCCATTGCCATCAGCATCGCCGGTTCAGACCCCGCGGTATGGTTTCCGCAGTGGTTTGGCCTGGACGTGCTGTGGCGGCTGGCCATCGGCCTGCTCCTGGGCTTCCTCACCGGCAAGCTGCTGGCCCGGGTCTTCTTTTCGGCCCGGAAGGAAAGCCTGCGGCTCTCCAACCACTCAGAGGGGTTCGTCGCCCTGGCCGCGACCTTCCTGGCGTACGGGCTGGCCGAGATGGTGGAGGGGTACGGGTTCATCGCCGTGTTCGTCTGCGCCGTCACCATCAGGGCCGCGGAGCACACGCACGGCTACCACCGTGTGCTGCACTCCTACGTGGAGCAGTTGGAACGGCTCCTGACGGTGGTCATCCTGGTCCTGCTCGGTGGTGCCATCGCGCGGGGCCTCCTGGCCGGGATGGGGATGGCGGAGGTGCTGGTGGCGCTGGTGTTCCTGCTGCTGGTCCGCCCGCTGGCCGGCTGGCTGGGACTGATGGGCGGGAAGACCGGCCCGCGGGAACGGATCGCCCTGTCCTTCTTCGGCATCCGGGGCATCGGCTCCCTGTACTACCTCTCCTACGCACTGGGCAAGGGCGAGTTCTCCGACCAGGGGGAGTGGCTCTGGGGCTTCATCGGGCTGGTGGTGGCCATGTCCATCGTCATCCACGGCGCCACCACCTCGCCGCTGATGAACCGGCTGGACCGGCTGCGGGAAAAGAAGGCTCGCGCAGTCTTGGGGGACGAAGGCCTGGCCCCGAACACGCCCGTGTAGGGCTACATTCCCAGGGCTGCCTCGATGGGACCTACGGCGAAGAACAAAAGGAATGCTGCGGCCACGGCCCACATCAGCGGGTGGATGTTCTTCACCCGGCCCTGGACGGTGCGGATCAGCACGTAGGCGATGAAGCCGGCGCCCAGGCCGTTGGCGATGGAGTAGGTGAAGGGCATCAGGGTGAAGGTCAGGAAGGCGGGGATGGCGATGCCCCAGTCCTGCCAGTCGATCTTGCCCACCTGGGACACCATCATGAAGCCCACCACCACCAGCGCCGGTGCCACGGCCTCGAACGGGACCAGGTTGATCAGCGGGGTAAAGAACATGGCCACCAGGAACAGCAGGCCCGTGACAATCGATGCGATGCCTGTCCGGGCGCCCTCGCCGATGCCGGCGCCGGCCTCGACGTAGATTTGGTTGGAGGACACGGACGCGCCGCCGCCAACAATGGCACCCAGCGCATCCACCTGGAGGACGCGGTCCACGTCCGGAATGTTGCCGTGCTCGTCCACGGTGCCTGCTTCATTGGCCAGGCCCACCATGGTGCCCATCGCATCGAAGAAGATGCTGAGCAGGATGACGAAGGCCAGCAGCGTGGCCGCCACGAAGCCCAGGCGTTCGAACGCGCCGAAGGGGTCTGCCTTGCCGATCAGGGAAAGGTCCGGTGCGGCCCACTCCGAGAACGAGGGGGCCACCAGGGACCACCCCTCGGGGTTGTATTCCTTGCCCGGAACCACGCTGGGGCCGATGCGCAGCGTCTGTTCCAGGATGACGGAGATGACCGTGGAGGTGATGATGCCGATCAGGATGGCGCCTTTGACCTTGCGCACCACCAGCGCGATGGTCAGGACCAAACCGAAGACAAACACCGCCGTCGGCCAGCCCAGGAGCTTGCCGTCAAAGCCCAGGCCCACCGGGACGGTTGTTCCGGCCACGTCCGGGATCCGCCGGACAAAGCCCGCGTTTACGAGCCCGATCAGGGCGATGAACAGGCCGATCCCCACCACGATGGCGGTCTTGAGCCCGTCCGGCACGGCCTTGAAGACGGCGGTCCGGAAGCCCGTGAGGACCAGGATCAGCATGGTCACGCCGGACAGGACCACCAGTCCCATCATGTCCGGCCACGTCAGCCCTGGGTTGGTGGCCACGGTGACGGCAACGAAGGCGTTGACGCCCAGGCCGGTGGCAAGTGCGAAGGGATGCTTGGCCCAGGCACCCATCAGGATGGTCAGGATGCCCGCGATGAACGCCGTCACCGCTGCAACCGCCGGGAACCCAAGCGTGGTGCCACTGGAATCGGGGCCCGAGAGGATCAGCGGGTTCAGCACCACGATGTAGCTCATGGCGAAGAAGGTGGCGAAGCCGCCGCGGATTTCGCGGGAGAGGTTGGAACCGCGCTCGGTGATCTTGAAATACCGGTCCAGGGCAGAGCCTTGCTTAAGCATTAGTCCTCCGGGGGAGTATGTGGGGATAACTGCATCCTATGGCGGCGGCGGCGGAGGGCCCGGCAAATTCCCCTAGTCTGTAAGGAAGCCAACACAAGGAGCAGTCCCGCATGCGCCCCATCCGCCGTCCACTGAGCTTCCTGCTCGGTTTCCTCGTCTTTGCCGCCGCAGTGCTGGGCCTGGCCGGTCCGGCCGCGGCCCACGACGCCGCAGAGTCCAGCAGCCCGGCGCAGGGCGCGTCGGTTCCCGCCCCGCCCGAACAGGTGTCGGTGACGTTTAACAACAACCCCCTGGGCATCGGCGCGTCCTTCTCGGTCAAGGATGCGTCAGGCACCGAATGGGCCGACGGGCCGGTGCAGATCGTTGACAACGTGGCGTCGCAAAAGCTTCGGCCGGGAGGACCGGCAGGGGCATACACGGTTTCATGGCGGGTGGTCAGTTCGGATTCACACCCCATTGAGGGCACCTTCGGCTTTTCCGCGGCCGGCGCTGCGGGAGGGGCTGCACCGGCAGGAAGTCCGACGGCGGCCGCTACAGTTCCGGGAATGGGTACGGCTGAGCCGGGCGCGACGGCGGAACCGTCGGTGCCGGTGAACACCGAACAGCCGTTTCAATGGAGCATTGTGATTTTCGCCGCTGTGGCCGTGGGCCTGCTCGTTGCCCTGGCGTTCATCGCAAAGCGTCGGCTGTCAGTTGGCGAAGATCAGGCGGACGCTGAGTAGCCGGCGCAAGAGATCCAGACGCGAACAGGTTCCGGACGGTCAGCGCGGTCAGCCCCGCTACCAGGACAGCATCGCCAGGGTTCCCGTTGCCGGGGATGCCAGGGTGTCTGGATGGACTTTGGCCGAAATGGCCAGGCCAACGGTCTTGGCCTGGCGCAGGACTTCCTTGGGGGAGGGCGTAATCAGCTCACCGACGCCCACCAGGTAGATACCGATAGCCCGCATGGCCGCAGCCAGGTTCCGCCCCACGGCGATGCCGAACTCGTTGATCATCCGCCGGAGCTGGCCCTGCGCACAGCGGGTCAGGACGATGTGGTCCGCCAGGAGGACACCTGTGGCCGTGTGGACCTCCCACTGCGGGGCGGCCTCGGCGGGAGCGCCGTCCACCATTGTCAGCTGCATTGCACGGGTGCTGTTCCGGACGTCCACCTTGTGGCTGGCGGCATAGTTCCGCAGGTGCCGCAGGATCTCGTTCCGCTCACGGAGGGTGGCGGGGTCCGCCGCATCGCAGCGCTGCAGCGAGGCCGTCGCTGGCTGGGCGGCGCCCAGGACGTCGAGGCCGTCCACCACGATGGAGTCCACCCCGCGCCGGCGCAGCTCGGCCGCCACGGCAAGGCCGGAAAGCCCCGTGCCAATGATCACGGTGGTGGTCTGTTCGGTCCCGGCACTCCCAGGCATGCTTGACACTACAGTTCCCTCCTTCGAAGTTTCGGCTGGTGCCGGCATCCTTGCCGGCGCGCGCGTTCCGTGCCCCCCCAAAGTCCGGCCGCAGCACATTGGAGGGCAGCCCTGGCAGGCGGTGCCTGCGGGCTTCCCGGACCAACAATGTCCTGAAGACTACAGAACATTTCCGGCCAGGGATAGCCCAAAACGCAAACATTCTTCTGCGGGTGAACGCGCTTTCCGAGAGGGTGTGGAAAGGCTGTGGATAACATGTGGATTTCCGCGCTGGTCAGGCTTGCGAAGGCATCGCGGACGGAGAATAGTGAGAAGCGGAGGCGGGTTGTTCCGCCGGCGCGTGCGGCTGCCCGCCGGGTGCGGGAAACGCTCCCCGCTTCTGGCAGAATAGCCGCAGCATCAGGCGGCAGTAGCGCAAGGAGGCGGCCCCATGGGCGCACACGAGTTGCATCCGGATCCGGCCCGGGACGGCGGAGGCACTTCCGCCACGCCCGAGGGAATCGTGGTTGGCGTTGACGGCTCGGACCACGGCCAGTGCGCCTTGGTGTGGGCGGCCCGTGAAGCCCAGCGCCGGCGTCGTCCCCTGCACATCGTTACCGCATACTCAGTGCCCATCTTCGCTGCGTCCGGCTTGGACGGCGGCTATGCCACAGTGGACGACTCCGTGATCCGTGAGGGTGCCGAGGCTGTTGTCCGGCAGGCCCTGCAGAAGGTTTCCCAGTACGACATCGAGGTGACCTCGTCCGTGGAAAACGGGGACGCCTCTGGGGTGCTGCTGGAGATGTCCGAAACTGCCGAACTCCTGGTGTTCGGCACCCGCGGCCGCGGCGGCTTCGTGGGCCGGCTCCTGGGGTCGGTAAGCAGCGCCCTGCCCGCCCACGCCAAGTGCCCCACGGTGACCGTGCCGCTCGTCTGCTCCGACCGGCTCGGCGAAACCACCGAGGACCGGCGCATCAGGGCTGAACAGGCAAAAGCCGGGCATCAACGCGTGGAAAACGTGGTGGTGGTGGGCGTGGACGGGTCCGAACAGGCCCGGGTTGCCGTACTGGAAGCAGCAGACCAGGCTGAGCGGCTGGGGGCCACCCTGCGCGTAGTCTGTGCCGTTCCCCAGTACAGCGGTTCGCTGGCCTGGGTTCCGGCACCGATGGACCGCAAGGCCCTTTTCGCTGACATCCAGGTGACCCTGGACGCCGGTATGGCCTGGCTCCGCAGCCACTACCCGGCCCTTCCCGCCGAATCGCAGTTGCGGGACGGATCACCGGTGGACGTGCTGGTGGAGGAAAGCCGCCACGTGGAGCTGGTGGTGGTGGGAACCCGCGGCCGCGGCGGCTTCACCGGGATGCTGCTGGGTTCCACGTCCGACGGCGTGCTGCACCACGCCAAAGGCCCCGTCATGGTGGTCCCGGACCGGGAAGACCCCCGGCTGGCGGACCGTGCCAGGTTCGGACCCATCCTCGGCGACGCCGCCTGATCCCGTAGCCCCGCCACCAGGGACACACGGACATGCGGCCGCACGCGGAGCCCGAGGGAAGCCTTGCGGCGGACAGTCCCGGACTGGTCCGGGACCTGTCCTCCGTGAACGCCGGCATGCTGGACCTGGCAGGAGGCAAGGCTGCCAACCTGGGCGAACTGATGTCCGCGGGCCTGCCCGTGCCGGACGGCTTTTGCCTCACCACGGAGGCGTACCGCCGGGCCACCGGCACGCCTTCCTCCCTGCTTCCCGGCATCGCCAACGTCCAGGCCGCCCTGAAGGCGGCGCCTGGTGCCGGCCCCTTGGATCCTTCGGAGCTGGCCGATCTTGCTGCGGGTGCCCGCAGCGCTATCCTGGCCGCACTGATCCCCAATGACGTAGCTGCCGCCGTTGAACAGGCCTACCGTGGGCTGGGCCAAAACGCGCCGGTGGCGGTGCGGTCATCTGCCACCGCTGAAGACCTGCCGTTCGCAAGTTTCGCCGGGCAGCAGGACACCTACCTCAATGTGGTAGGCGTCGAGCCAGTGCTGGAAGCGGTGCGGAAGTGCTGGGCGTCGCTGTGGACGGACCGTGCCACCGCATACCGCGCCAGCCTGGGCATTGATCCCACCGGCGTCGCCCTTGCCGTGGTGGTCCAGCGGATGGTGGAGGCAGAGACCGCCGGGGTCATGTTCACCGCCAACCCGCTGACGGGCCGCCGGGGCCACACCGTCATCGATGCCAGCCCCGGCCTGGGCGAGGCAGTAGTGTCCGGGGCGGTAAACCCGGACCACTACGTGGTTGATGCCCTGACAGGCAGGGTCCTGGAGCGGAAACCGGGGGACAAGAAGCTGGCGGTCCGGGCAGTCCCGGGAGGCGGGACCCGGACCATCGAGGCGGCCGGCGCCGCGGCGGGCGAGTGCCTTGCCGACAGCCAGGCCGCCGCGCTGGCACGGCTGGGCCGGCAGGCAGAGCAATACTTCGGAGCGCCGCAGGACATCGAATGGGCCATCGACGGCTCCGGAATCCTGTGGCTGACCCAGTCCAGGCCCATCACCACCCTCTATCCGGTCCCGCAGCGGTCCGAAGCGCACGGCAGCGGTAACGGCACCAGGGTCTACCTCTGCTTCAGCCTTGCGCAGGGCCTGACCCGGCCCATCACACCCATGGGACGGGCGGCATTCCGGCTCATCGCCTCCTCGGTGGCGCAGGCGGCAGGGTTCCACGTTCCCGATCCGCGCCGGGGGCCGTCCCCCTACGCGGAAGCCGGGCAGCGGCTGTACTTCGACCTCACCACCCCGCTGCGAAGCACCGTGGGCCGGCGGATCCTTCCCCGCGTGTTCGACGTCATGGAGGCCCGCTCGGCCGGCCTGCTGAGGCAGCTCTTCGACGATCCGGCATTCTCCGTGACCCGCCGGACGCCGCTGGCGCTGCTCCGCCATGTTGTTCCCGCCGCGGTCCGGGCCAGGGCCCCCGAGTCGGTCCTGCGGGGGATGTTCAGGCCCGCTGCTGCACTCCGTCGCCTGGACCGCTTCACCCGCGAGTTCGAGGCGGCGCTGGAGGCACCGGACGCCGCCGGACCCGCCAGGCGCCTCGAGCACGCCGAAATGCTCCTGCGGACCCGCCTGTTCGCCATCGTTCCCGCCATCCTGCCGCTTCCCGCCCTGGGATTCGCCATGATGGCCGTGGCGGGGAGGGTGCTGGGCGGCACCCGGTGGGACGAACTCCAGCCGGTGCTTCGGGGCCTGCCCAACAACGTGACCACCGAGATGGACTTGGAGCTGTGGCGGCTCGCCGTCGCCATCAGGGACGACGCCGAGTCATACACCGCCCTCACAACCCAGGACCCCTCAGGCCTGGCCAAGGACTTCCAGGCCGGACGTGTCCCCGCCCGGCTTGAGGCCGGCCTCACCAGGTTCCTCGACCGGTACGGCCACCGCGCAGTGGCGGAGATCGACGTCGGGATGCCGCGCTGGTCCGATGACCCCGCCCACATCATCGGTGTCCTGGCCAACTACCTTCGGCTGGAGGACCCGGACCTGGCACCTGACGTGCAGTTCAGCAAGGCGGCCGAGGATGCAAACGCGCAGGTTGCAAGGCTCGTAGCCCGTGCAGGGGCACGCAGCCGCGTGCACGCTATGGTGGTCCGGGCTGCCCTGCGGAGGGCGCGGCTCTTTGCCGGGCTGCGGGAGCTGCCGAAGTACCAGCTGGTCCTGGGCCTCGCGGAGGTCCGCAGGCAGCTGCGGCACGTGGGCAGGGAACTCGCCGAAGCCGGAATCCTTGAACAGCCCGACGACATTTTCTTCCTCGACTTCCACGAAGCGCATCAGGCGCTGCCGGAACAGGCAGGCGGCGGAGCCCTGGACCTGCGGGAGCTGGTGGCGGAGCGGCGGGCCGCTTATGAGTGGGAACTCGGGCGGCGGCGCGTCCCCCGGGTGCTGCTCTCGGACGGCACCGAGCTCGAGGCGCTGCAGCCGGCGGCTGGTGCAGCTTCGAACGGCGCGCTGGCCGGGAGCCCCGCCTCCGCGGGATCCGTGACAGCAGCTGCCCGTGTCATCCTGGATCCCGTGGGCGCACACCTTGAGCCCGGCGAAATCCTGGTGGCCCCGTCCACGGACCCCGGCTGGACCCCGCTGTTCCTCACGGCGGGCGGCCTGGTGATGGAAATGGGCGGCCCCAACTCCCATGGCGCGGTGGTGGCCCGGGAGTATGGCATTCCGGCCGTCGTTGGTGTTCCCGATGCCACGGGCAGGATCACCACCGGGCAGAGGGTTACGGTCGACGGCGGCTCGGGAACCGTGACGCCTGCGTGACCGGTGCCCGTGGTACCAAAACGCCTTCCAGGAAGGGGCTTCCGGCCCGTGTCTACGCGCCTGCGCAGGCGTAATCTTGAGCTATGGGCTCAGACACAGCGGGCTCCGACACCACCGGCTCCGGCAGCTGGCTTCCACGGCGGAATCCGCCGGGTGCCAGGCGTGCCTGGCTGCGCTGGTTGCCTGCCATGACAGTACCTGCAGTGATCGCCGCCGGGGTACTCGCGGGAACTATCCCGGCCCGGGCTGGCGACCCTCTGCCCGAAAAGTCGCCGGCGGAAGTGCTGGCCCTGCTGGCTCAGCACAAGGTCTCCACCTTTTCCGCCACTGTTGAGCAATCGTCAGATTTGGGATTGCCGGAACTGCCCGCTGCCGGGCCCACATCCGGGCCCGCCTCTGCAGGCGGCGCAGCCTCCCTGTTCGAGCTGCTCTCCGGCGAGCACACCGCACGGGTATACATGGACGGCAAGACCAAGGTCCGGGTGCAGGTGGTGGACCGGCTGGCCGAACGGGACATAGTCCGCCGGGACAATGACCTCTGGTTCTATTCCTCCAAGGACAACTCCACGGCGCATCTGACCCTTCCGGCCGTCGCCAGCGACCTGCCGCTACACGTGCCGCCAAACGCCGGACATCAGGACCCGAACTTGCCTCCGGCCGAACCGGCCAACCCGGACGGCGTGCACACGCACACGCCCGCGGACATTGCCGGACATCTCCTGGCCAAGGTGGAGCCAAGCACGGCAGTGTCAGTGGGTGAGGACGTGGACGTGGCAGGGCGCACCGCCTACAACCTGGTGCTTGAACCGCGCACCGATGCCACGCTTGTGGGCAAGGTGGCCATTGCCGTTGATGGGGAAACCGGGCTGCCCCTGTCCGTCCAGGTGACCGCCCGGGGTGCCTCCACGCCGTCGTTCCGTGCCGGCTTCACCAGCCTGTCCCTGGATGTGCCGGACGACTCCCTCTTCACCTTCGTTCCCCCGCCCGGCAGCACCGTCAAGGAACTGCAGTTCCGTGACCCGGCCCGGTGGCCGCTCAGCTTCCGCGCCCCCGGCATGGTCATCACTCCCGAACATCTGGCGGCCCTCCGGCAGCATCAGGCCCGTCCCTCCGTCACGGGGAAGGGCTGGGAGACGGTTGTTGGCATCCCGGCCGCGGCGGCGGGCGGGACCCTTGCGGACTCCCTGCTGCGGGATCCTCTGCTGTCCCAGGCCGCAGTCGCCGTCCCGGGCGGACGGCTGCTGTCCACCACGCTCCTGAACGTGCTCGTCACCGATGACGGCCGCATCTTCGCCGGCATGGTGCCGGCGGACAGGCTGCAGGCCGCTGCCTCGGCGGCTCCGTGATCCCGCCGGGCGCAAGCGGCCCCGGGACATACAATCTTGCCATTGAGACGCAGGGCCTGACCAAGAACTTTGGCCGGCAGGTTGCCGTGGACGCCGTGGACCTCGCCGTGCCGCCAGG
The DNA here is from genome assembly GCF_059090105.1 of Arthrobacter sp. K410C. Classification (NCBI taxonomy): domain Bacteria; kingdom Bacillati; phylum Actinomycetota; class Actinomycetes; order Micrococcales; family Micrococcaceae; genus Arthrobacter; species Arthrobacter sp. K410C. Next base: position 209,023 of record NZ_JBNHFJ010000005.1, on the reverse strand, counting down.
TTCCGTGTTCGGGTTCCTTGGTCCCAACGGATCCGGCAAAACCACTACTATCCGCATGCTGCTGGGACTTGCCGCGGCGTCAGCAGGAACGGTGACCCTGCTGGGAATGGAGATGCCGGGCAGGTTCCGGGACGTGCTGCCATGGGTGGGCGCGCTCGTGGAGGGACCCGCCTTCTACCCGTTCCTGTCCGGTGCAGCGAACCTTGCCCGCCTGGATGCCGCCGGCCGCAGCACCGTGCCCGCCACCCGGAAGGACCGGGTGGACCGTGCCCTTGAACGGGTGGGGCTCTCGCATGCCGCCGGCAAGAAGGTGCACGCCTACTCGCTGGGAATGAAGCAGCGGCTGGGCATCGCCAACGCCCTGCTCGCCCGCCGGGAACTGCTGGTGCTGGACGAGCCCACCAACGGACTGGACCCGCAGGGCACGCGCGAGGTGCGCAACCTGGTCCGTTCGCTGGCCCATGACGGGGCCACGGTCTTTGTCTCCAGCCACCTGCTCGCCGAGGTGGAGCAGATGTGCACGCACGCCGCCATCATGAGCGCCGGCCGCCTCGTGGCGCAGGGACCGCTCGCCGAACTGCGCCGGGCCGGCAGCGCACGGATCCGGCTGCTGACACCCGACGCCGGGCCGGCCAGGTTCGTGCTGGCCGGCCTGGGCCTGGCCGCGGAGGGCGGTGGAGCCCAGCCCGACGGCGAGGTCCTCCTCGCCAGCCTGTCCGCGGCAGCCGACGGCCGACTTCCCGAGGATATTGTGGGGCACCTGGTGGCGGGCGGCGTGCGGGTGCGGGGATTCGCCGTCGAACGCGAAAGCCTGGAAGACCGCTTTGTTGCCCTGACTGGAGAGGGGTTCGACGTTGCCCAGTAGCGTGCCGGCGGAAGTCCCCGGAACAGCCGCACCAGCGGCCCGGGAGGCGCGGGAGTCCGCATTCTCCCTGATGCTCTCGGAGCTGCGGGTCCTGTTCGGCCGCCGCCGAACGTGGGCGCTGCTGCTGGCGCTGGCAGCCATTCCCGTGCTGATCGCCATCGCGGTGCGGGTGTCGTCCGCCGTTCCGCCCGGCCGTGGCCCGGCCTTCTTGGACCGTATCAGCCAGAACGGCCTGTTTGTTGCCTTCACTGCCATGCTGGTCTCGGTGCCGCTGTTCCTGCCGCTCACGGTGGGGGTAGTGGCCGGGGACACCATCGCCGGCGAGGCAAACCTGGGCACCCTCCGGTACCTGCTGGTCGCGCCCGCCGGCCGGGTCCGGCTGCTGCTGGTCAAATACGCAGGGGCGCTCGCGTTCTGCATTGTCGCGCCGCTTGCTGTCGGCCTTGCCGGTGCCGCAATCGGTGCCGCCCTGTTTCCGGTGGGGCCCGTGACACTGCTGTCAGGCGACGTCATCCAGGCGCCCGAAGCCGCCGTCCGCATCCTCCTGATTGCCGCTTACCTGGCCGTCTCGCTGGCGGGGCTTTCCGCCGTCGGGCTCTTCCTGTCCACCCTCACGGTGGTTCCGGTGGGCGCAATGGCGGCCACCGTGGTGGTTTCGGTGGTGTCCCAGGTCCTGGACCAGCTGCCGCAGCTGGAATGGCTGCACCCGTGGCTGTTTAGCCATTACTGGTTCGGGTTCGGCGACATGCTGCGCCAGCCCCTGCTGTGGGACTCGTTCACCAGCAACGCCCTGCTGCAGGGCGGCTACATCGCGGTGTTCGGGGCGCTGGCCTACGGGCGGTTCGTCACCAGGGACATCCTGAGCTGACATCGGGACAGTGCCCGTGCGCCTATGCGTGCTGGTGCGCCTCATGCTCCGAGTGGCTGGCCGGTTCCAGCTGGAAGGTGCAGTGGTCCGTGTCGAAGTGGGAGCCCAGGCAGGTGATGAGCTTGTCCAGCAGCTGGTCTGCGCCACGCGCGTTCAGCACCCCGTCCTCCACCACCACGTGGGCTGAGAACACCGGCACGCCGGAGGTGATGGTCCAGATATGGATGTCATGCACGTCGGTGACGCCTGCCACGGACAGGATATGCTCACGGATCATCTGCACTTCCACGCCCTTGGGGCTGGCTTCCAGCAGGACATCCACCACGTCGCGCAGCAGGGTCCAGGCGCGCGGGAGGATCAGCGCGGCGATCACCACCGAGGCGATGGTGTCCGCGGCGTTGAAGCCGGTCAGCATGATCACCACGGCGGCCGCAATAACGGCGAATGAGCCCAGGAGGTCGCCGAGGACCTCCAGGTAGGCGCCGCGGACGTTGAGGCTTTCATGGTGGGCGCCGTGCAGGATCAACAGGGAGGCGACATTCGCCACCGCGCCAAGGATGGCGGCGAAGAGCATGATGTCTGTGGCCACTTCCGGCGCGGAGCCGATCCGGCGGATGGCCTCGGTGAAGATCACCACGGAGATCACGATCAGGATGAGGGCGTTGGCCAGGGCTGCCAGCACTTCTGCCCGCTGGTATCCGTACGTGCGCTGGTCGCTGGCGGGCCTTCCGGCGATCCACGCTGCGAGGAGGGCGAGCGTCACCCCGGCTGCGTCGGAGAGCATGTGCCCGGCGTCAGCCAGCAGGGAGAGCGACCCGGACAGGATGGCACCCACCACCTGGACCAGGACAACGGCAAGCGTAATCACCAGCACGGCCACGAGCCGCTTCCGGTGCTGGCCGGTAGCGGTGATGCCGTGGGTGTGGCTGTGGTGGTGTCCCATGCCTACAAGGCTAGCCCCAGCCCAGCTCGTGCAGCCGGTCATCGGAGATGCCGAAGTGGTGCGCGATCTCATGAACCACGGTTACCGCCACCTCGTGGATCACGTCCTCCCGCGACGAGCAGATTTCCAGGATGGGTTCCCGGAAGATGGTGATCCGGTCCGGCAGGGACCCTGCATCCCACCAGGAGTCGCGTTCGGTCAGCGGGACGCCCTCGTAGATTCCCAGCAGCACGGTGTCAGGATCTTCCCCCGGTCCGGGCACGTAATCGTCTTCGATGAAGACGGCCACGTTGTCCATGGCACGGGCAAGCTTCTCCGGGATGCTGTCCAGGGCATCGGACACTGCGGCCTCGAATTCATCCGCGGACATCCGGAAGCCCAGCGGCTCATGCGGACCGTCGGGAATGATTGGAAGGCCGGGCGGAAGGCTGGGAGGCATACTCCGACTTTAGCGCCGACCAGGCTCCGTGGACTCCGTCCCTGAACGGCTCCGGCGGCGGGTCAGCCCTACGCCCAGCAGGCAGATGACGCCGCCCGCCAGACCCCAGGCCGTGGGGATCTCGCCGAGCAGGAGCCAGGAAATGAGCACGGTGGCTCCGGGAACCAGGTAGGTGGTGGCCGCCAGCTTGCCGGCGTCCACGAGCGAGAGGGCGTAGGCCCACGTTGTGAAGGCGATGGCAGTGGGGAAGATGCCCAGGTACACCAGTCCGGCCGTGGCTCCGGGCGGCGCGGCCTGCACCTCGGACGCCAGTTGCCCGGCAAAAGGCAGGCAGCACACCGCCCCCACCAGGATTCCGAACCAGGTGGCCTGCGCCGCGGGGATTTTCCGCAGCACCGGCTTCTGGATGATCACGCTGACCGCCGCGAGCACGGCGGAAAGGAGGCACAGCGCAACCCCCGCCAGGTCCGCCGTCGCGCTTTCCCCTGTGCCGGTCGCGGGTCCGGCTGCCTGGCCGGACCCCAGCGCGATCAGCGCCACCCCCGCAAAAGCCACCGTGCTGCCGATCAGCAGCCACCGCGGAAAGCCCTCCTTGAGGAAGAGGCCGGCCATGATGGCCACCAGGATAGGGCTGACGTTGATGAGCAGGGCGCTCGTGCCTGCATCAAGGACATGCTCGGCGGCGTTGAGCGCCACGTTATAGCCGCCGAACCACATAACCCCGTAGGCCAGGATGGGCCACCACTCGTGCCCCCGCGGCAGCTTCCGGCTCTTCAGCAGTTGCGGCAGCACCAGGAAGGACAGTACGACGGCGGCAACCGCCAGCCTGCCAAGCGTCAGGGATCCGGGGGAGAAGTGCGGCCCGATGGCCCGGATGCCCACGAAGGCCGAGGCCCAGAACACCACCGTGACCGCCATCGCTGCCACGCCCAGGGCCTTGGCCGGGGAGGCTGCCGGAAGGGACTCGGAATTGTGTTTGCGGGCGGGGACGGTTGAGGGCATGGAGCCAATGTATCGGGACCGGACAGCCCGGGGCTGGCGGAAATCGGCCATGTCTAGGCAACTTCCTGCCAATCTTGCAGAGCCCTTGAGCGGGCGCGGCCGCCGCCCTCGGCTAGGATGCGGATTATGGTCTCAAGCCCTGCTCCGCCCCGCGATAAGGCACGCCTCGTCAGGACAATCATTTGGATCGTGCTGGCCGTCATCGTGATTGGCGGGGCCGTCTGGTTCGCGCTTTCGGTAGCTGGGAAGCAGCAGCAGGCGGCGCCCCCTGTGGCGGGCGCGGAACAACTGGTCCGGGCGGACAGCCACCGGCTCACCACCCCGGCGGTTGAGAAGGCCCAGCTGGTGGAGTTCCTCGACTTCGAGTGCCCGTCCTGCGGTTCCATCCATCCCGTGGTGGAGGAGCTCAAGGCGGAGTTCGGGGACCGGATCACGTTCGTGCACCGGCACTTCCCGCTGTCGATGCACCCGAACTCGGGCCAGGCCGCCCTCGCTGCCGAGGCCGCCGGGCAGCAGGGCCAGTACCAGCAGATGGCCAACAGGCTTTTCGAGACCCAGCCCCAGTGGGCCGGCAGCCAGCAGTCCCAGGCACCGCTGTTCCGCACCTACGCGGAGGCGCTGGGGCTGGACCTGGCCCTGTATGACGCCGCCGTCGCCGACCAGCAAACGGAGGAGCGGATCCTGGCGGATATCGCCGACGGAGAGGCACTGGGAGTCAGCGGCACCCCAACCTTCTTCCTGAACGGCGAAAAGCTGGTTCTCTCCACCAAAGCGGACTTCCGGCAGAAACTCGCTGACGCCGTCGAATAGCGGCGCACTGGATTGTTGCGCTGCCGCTCCAGGGGCCCGCGGCTACTTCGTCGCGGCCCACTCCAGCAGCCGTTCCACCGGCCAGGTGGTGATGATGCGGTCCTGCGGGACGTCGTTCCGCGCAGCGCGCTCGGCGCCGTACTGAAGGAAATCGAGCTGGCCGGGCGCATGCGCGTCGCTGTCGATTGAGAACAGGCAACCGGCCTCCAAGGCGAGCTGGATCAGTGGATCAGGCGGATCCTGCCGCTCTGGCCGGGAGTTGATTTCCACTGCCACATTGTTCTCGGCGCAGGCGGCAAACACTTCCTTGGCATCGAACTCCGACGGCGGGCGGGTACCCCGCGAGCCCTCCACCAGCCGGCCGGTGCAGTGGCCAAGCACGTTCGTATGCCGGGCCTGGATGCCGCCGAGCATCCGCCGGGTCATGGTTTTCCGGTCTGCGCGCAGCTTTGAGTGGACGCTGGAAACCACGATGTCCAGGCGGTCCAGCAGCTCCGGGTCCTGGTCCAGCTCGCCGGATTCCAGGATGTCCACCTCGATCCCCGTCAGCAGCCGCACCTTGCCCTCCGGCTGCCCGTTGGGCGTGGATTGCCCGTCGGCGTTGATCGCAGCCACCACATCGAGTTGCCTGATGAGCCGCTCCGCTGACAACCCGTTGGCAATGGTGAGGTTGGGCGAATGGTCGGTCAGCGCCAGGTACTCCCGCCCGAGCACCCCGGCGGCCGCCACCATCAGCTCTATGGGGGAGCCGCCGTCGGACCAGTCGCTGTGGCTGTGCAGGTCCCCCCGGAGGGCGCTGCGAAGTTCGCCGCCGCCGGCGGCCAGCGGCTGGGCGCCCTTTTCCCGCAGGTCGGCCAAATAGTCGGGGACACCGCCCGCCACCGCCTGCTGTATGACCTGGTAGGTCCGGTCGCCGATGCCCTTCATGGATTTCAGCCGGCCGGTCCTGGTCCGCTCGGCCACTTCTGCAGCCGGCAGCGGGCTGATGGCCGCGGCTGCTTTCCGGAAGGCCTGGACCTTGAAGGTGGCAGCGCGTCCGCGCTCCAGCCAGAAGGCAATTTCATTGAGCGCTGCAACGGCATCCATCAGTCCATCTTCACCTGTTCGCCCTGTTCAGGCACGGGGTTTTTGGCCGATTTTGGATTATCAGGAACTAGGCCCTATAGTTTTAGAGTCCAGTTCGGAGAACGCAAAGGACAAAGACGGAAAGCCTCGCTTTACGCCTTTTATTTTGCTCCGAACCGGTTCTGGCCCCCATCGTCTAGCGGCCTAGGACACCGCCCTTTCACGGCGGCGGCACGGGTTCGAATCCCGTTGGGGGTACGCAAGGAACTGGTCAAGCAGACTAAAAAAGTCTGGTAGGCTGGAAGCCTTGAAAAAAGCGGTAGAGATACTGCAAAAGCAAGAAAAGCAAGGCCCTGTAGCGCAGTTGGTTAGCGCGCCGCCCTGTCACGGCGGAGGTCGCGGGTTCAAGTCCCGTCAGGGTCGCTCTGATTGTTGGAAGCAATTCCGGCTCTCATGGTGACTAGTCACCTAGGCTCTGTAGCTCAGTTGGTAGAGCGTTCGACTGAAAATCGAAAGGTCACCGGATCGACGCCGGTCGGAGCCACCACTGGGAAGCATCAGTTCTTCGGAGCTGGTGCTTTTCTCATTTTCCGGGCCTACAGTTGTAAGGCCCGCACCAGGCACGTCTCGATCCCGGCATCAAAACCCCCGGGGCCAGCGCTTCTCCGGCCCTGAGCCTCTTTTGATGCCGTAATGCACCGCCGCGGACACGCGGCGCCAGCACAAGAGAACACTAGTCTGAGCGCCATACAGCGCATAAGGAGAAACAGGGAATGTCCGCCTCACCTGGCACCAGGACCATCAGCCAACCACCCGGGGAAACACCGCCGGCCGTGAAGGAGGAGGCGGGGCATCAACCCCGTGCCGGCGGCTCGAAACTGGCGCGGTGGGTCTTCTGGCCGGCAGCCGCCGTCATCGTCATATTTGTCCTGTTTGCCACGATCTTTCCGGCGGCCGCCACCGATCTCTTCGCATCCGTCCAGGGCAACGTCATCAGATGGTTTGGCTGGTACTACGTGGCAGCCGTTGCTCTTTTCGTTGTGTTTTCCCTGTGGATCGGCCTCAGCCGCTACGGCGATATCAAGCTGGGCCACGATGACGACGAGCCAGAGTTCTCCGTGATGTCCTGGTTCGCGCTGCTCTTCGCGGCGGGCATGGGCATTGGCCTTGTCTTCTTCGGTGTGGCGGAGCCCCTGAATCATTTTGCCGCTCCCAGGCCCGGTGTTGAAGGCTCCCCGCTGGAGCTCGCCCAGCAGGCCATGACGCAAACCTACCTTCACTGGGGCCTTCATGCCTGGGCCATCTACGTTGTGGTGGGCGTATCCATCGCCTACGCAGTACACCGCAGGAACCGCCCCATCTCCATCCGGTGGACGCTTGAGACGCTCCTGGGCCGCAGGCGCGTTGCCGGCGCGTGGGGCAACCTGATCGACATCGTGGCCCTGGTGGGGACGCTGTTCGGCGTCGCCACGTCGCTCGGCCTGGGCGTCCTGCAGATCTCGGCAGGCCTTGAAGAGGCAAACATCCTCCAGGCCACAACCATGACGCAGATCGGGTTGATCCTCTGCATCATTACCCTGACCATCATTTCGGTCGTGTCGGGCGTAGGCAGGGGCATGAAATGGCTCTCCAACACCAACCTGGTCCTGGCTGGGCTGCTGATGCTGGTTGTGCTGTTTACCGGCCCCACACTTTTCCTGATGCGTGAGTTCGTGCAGTCAATCGGGCACTACTTCCAGAACGTCGTGGGCCTAACTTTCAATACTTTGGCTTTCTCCGGCGCAGAGGGTGAGGCTTGGCAGGCCGCCTGGACCACCTTTTACTGGGGCTGGTGGATTTCGTGGGCGCCGTTCGTGGGTATCTTCATCGCCCGCATTTCCAAAGGCCGCACCGTCCGGCAGTTCGTCGCAGGCGTCCTCCTGGTACCCACCGCCCTGGGCTTCCTGTGGTTCTCCGTCCTTGGCGGTGCCGCCATCCACCGGGAGCTGTTCGGTGCCGGAGGCCTTATCGGCGACGACGGCAGCGTGGACACCGAGGGTGCGCTGTTCAACCTGCTGGGAAGCCTTCCCGGCGGGGTTGTCCTCACCTTAGGCGCAATTCTCCTGATCGCCATTTTCTTCATTACATCGGCGGATTCCGGCGCCCTTGTGATGGGCATGATCTCAACCGGCGGAGACGTGGAACCGAAGAACTGGCTGCGCGTCTTCTGGGCGCTGTCGGCCGCTGCCGTTGCCATTACCCTGCTCCTGGCCAATGGCCTGCAGGCGATCCAAACCGCGGCCATCCTCACCGCCGTGCCCTTCAGCGTGGTGATCATCCTGATGAGCATTTCCACGGCCAAGGCCTTCCACCGGGAACATCAGACCCTGATGCGCGCACAACGCAAGTTGGCCCGGGACCAGATGACCGCCCACGTCACCGAGCAGGTCCAGGATTCCATGCACGATTCCGTGCAGGAGCATTACCAGGAGCACGTTGCTGAACAGATTCAGGAATCCGTGCAGGAGCATTACCAGGAGCACCTGGCGGACCAGGTCAGCGAGGCCGTCCAGGCGCAGTTGACCGAGCGTTTGGCTACCGGCGAGGTTCCGCAAGTAAAGGCACCGGGAACTCCCAAGACATAGCCCCGGCTTCCTGGCCTGGCCGGTTCCGCAACTGTGTCCGGCCAGGCTCCCTTGTGCGGGTTCGCACGAGTCGCAATGTGGCTGCGCTCACGAATATTCGGCCAGTGCAGGACCACCTCGAATTAAATTGCCGGTCATATGTAACATTTGACGGCTTGCAAGGGATATGCCACGCGCGCGCAGTGGAAAATGTAAGCGCTTGCACAACGGGGCGGAACTCGGTTTTCGACGCCGCGAAACACGGTTTGAAATGCCGTGAAAGGCCTGCCTAGCGTGGAGACCGGCCCGGATATCCCCGGTATCACCACGGGCCGTATCTGGGACACCACCCACGTCCCGCCCCTCGACACGACGGCGTCCTCGATGACGCCTGCAAAGTTGTCGAGGCTCGCCGGAGTGCGGGGGACCAGGGCATCCGCCCGTCTTCCACGAACAGTTTCAACTCCGCGAGAAGAGCAAAAATGCACAAGCACCCCCAAGCACCCCGGATGCTGCGGTGGCGGTCCGCCGCCGCAGCACTGGCAACAGCCGTGGCTGCCTCGACCTTCCTTGCCGTCCCGTCGGCGCAGGCCAACGAGCCTGCCGATCCGCCGGCCGCCGAGCAGATGCCGGCACCCACCCCGGGGTTCCCTCTCCCCACGGAACACACCCAGCAGGCCTACGATCCGGCGTCGGACTTCACCTCCAAGTGGACCCGCGCGGACGCCAAGCAGATCATGGCGCAGAGCGATTCCACCGTGGCTCCGGGTGAGAACTCCATGAGCCCGGATGTCACCATGCCGGAGATCCCCGAGGATTTCCCCACCATGAATGACGACGTCTGGGTCTGGGACACCTGGTCCCTCACGGACGAGCACTCGAACCAGATCAGCTACAAGGGCTGGGACGTCATCTTCTCCCTCGTGGCTGATCGCCACGCCGGGTACGGCTTCGACCAGCGCCACTGGAACGCCCGGATCGGCTATTTCTTCCGCAAGACCAACGCCGACCCGGCCAAGGACAAGTGGAACTACGGCGGCCACGTCTTCGCTGACGGCGCCTCGATCGGCAATACCGAGTGGTCCGGCTCCACCCGCCTGATGCAGGGCAACCACGTCAACGTGTTCTATACGGCAACAACGTTCTACGACGTGGCTGAGCGGAACGCGGGCCGCGGCGGGATCGCCCCGGACGCGGCAATCGCCAAGGCCCTGGGCAAGATCCACGCAGACGAGAACGGCGTCACTTTCGACGGGTTCCAGCACACCAAGCTGCTTGAACCGGACGGCAAGATGTACCAGACCAAGGAACAGAACCCCGGCTTCGCCTTCCGCGATCCGTACACCTTCGCGGACCCGGCACACCCCGGCAAGACCTTCATGGTCTTCGAAGGCAACACCGGCGGCACCCGTGGGGAATACCGCTGCAAGCAGGAAGACCTCGGCTACCAGCCAGGAGACCCCAACGCCGAAAACCTGAATGAAGTCAACAGCACCGGCGCCTACTACCAGACCGCCAACGTGGGCTTGGCCGTGGCGGACAACAAGGACTTGACCAAGTGGTCCTTCCTGCCGCCAATCCTGTCCGCAAACTGCGTCAATGACCAGACTGAGCGCCCCCAGATCTTCATCCAGAACGAGAACGGCAAGAACAAGTACTACCTGTTCACCATCAGCCACCAGTTCACCTACGCGGCAGGCATGCGCGGCCCTGACGGTGTCTACGGCTTCGTGGGCGACGGTGTCCGTTCCGACTACCAGCCGATGAACAACAGCGGCCTGGCCCTGGGTTCACCGACTGACCTGAACCTCCCGTCCGAGTCCCCGGAGGCGCCCACCCCCAACCAGAACGGCCGCCAGTTCCAGGCTTACTCGCACTACGTGCAGCCCGGTGGCCTGGTGCAGTCGTTCATCGACAACGTCAACGGCGTCCGCGGCGGATCCCTGTCGCCGACGGTGAAGATCAACTTCAAGAACGGTATCTCCCAGGTTGACCGCAGCTTCGGCCAGAACGGTCTTGGCCCCTTCGGTTACCTGCCCACCAACGTCAAGGTGGGCGGCCAGGGCCACTACAAGTAGGCCGCGGCACAAACCCAAACGCCGCTGCTTCAGCGGCACCGCCCAGGCGGGGATGCTCTTGGGGGCATCCCCGCCTGGGTCCTTTAACTACTGTCCCCCAGTTAACAGCGCAGCACCGCAGGCTAGGGATAGGGTTGGATCAACAGAAGGGGGAGTGCCTGATGGAATACCAGAACCCACAACCCGAGCCGGGCATCCGCAGCGGCGCCGCGCCGGTTCCTGTCCCGGCGCCCGGGCTGGGACGGACCGTGATTTCGGAAACCGCCGTGGCCAAGGTGGCAGGGATCGCCGCCCGCGCTGTTCCCGGCGTCTACTCCCTGGGCACGGTCCCGTCCCGCGCCCTGGGGGCCATCCGGGACGCCGTAGGCAGCTCCGACCATGCGGCCGGGGTCCGTGCCGAGGTGGGAGAAACCCAGGTAGCAGTGGATATCAGCCTCGTGGCCAGTTACGGCACGCCGCTGCATGCCCTCGCCAACCAGGTGCGCGCCGCCGTCTACCGGGCGGTGGAGGAACTGGTGGGGCTCCAGGTCATCGAGGTGAACGTCGAGGTCACCGATGTCTACGTACCGCCTCCCGTTAAGCCGGCCACCGGAACCCCTGAAAGGGAGGCACTGCTGTGAGCCTGACACTGGCCGGTGCCGCCATGGGCGCCTTCGTGGCCTTCATGTCCCTCCAGTTCGGGCTATGGGGGTTCCTGGTATCCCTGCTCTTCATGGCCATCGGGGCACTCCTGGGCCGCGCCGCCGAGGGGAAGCTGGACCTCCGCGGCGTCCTCGATGCCATCATCGGCCGGCGCTCATCATCATGAGCACGCCCGCCTCGGCGACGCGGGCACAGGTGCTCAGTGGCCACAACCGCATCAGCACGCAGGCGCTGACGAGCCTTGCTAAGGCGGCGGCTGCAGCGGCGTTTGACGTTGACGCCCAGGACGTCCGGGCAGACTGGACGGACGACGACGGCCAGTTGGCTTTATCTCTTGTCACGCCCATCAGCATCCCGCCTCTAAAGACAGTCGTCCTGGATCCGGCGCGGGTGGAGAGGTTCGGCGGTTCCATCTGGGACCGGACGGTCCAGGCCAAGTCCCGCATCCTGGAGACCGTTACGGAGCTCAGCGGTGCCAGGTTGAGCAGGGTGGACATCCGCATCAGCGGCGCAAAGATCAGTGAAGGAGGCCGGGTCCGGTGAGCAGCAGGGTGGACGCCGCGGCCGGGCGGTCCCGGGGTGAGGAGGGCCGCCGCGACGAGGGGCGGGGCCTGGACATGCGCCGCGTGGCCTACCGCGAAACGCACTCCACGCGCGCCGCGGTGGCCATCGTCGCTGCCGTGCTGGTCATTGTGCTGGCGGCCTACGGACTCCTGGAAGCAGCGGTGCACGCTATCGGCCAGCCTGCCTGGCTTATCGAGCCGCAAGTGGCTGCGCAACGCATTGTGGAGCTTCCCGCCGGGATTTCGCCGCTGCTGCTCGGCGCCGTCGGCGCGGTCCTTGCGATGGCCGGCCTTATCTTCCTGCTTAACGGGATACTCCCGGGGCGGCGGGCGCGGCACCTCCTCTCGGGTGCCGGACAGGCTTCCGGAGGCTCGGTCGTCGTGGTTGACGATGAAGTCATCGCCTCATCGCTTGCCCGCCGTGCCCGGCTGGCGGCAAACGTGGCGCCGGAGCAGGTGATGGTGGTTGTTTCGCGGCGCCAGGTCCTGGTGAATGTCAGGCCCACGTCCGGCGTGCCGGTGGACGATGGGACAGTCCTCACCGCCGTCCAGGACGAGCTGGACCAGATGGGGCTGGAGCCGTCGCCCGAAGTCCGGGTCCATGTAACGCCGACGGGAGTGATTGGGGCATGAACAGCACGCCAAGCCTCCTCAACCGGATCCTCCTCACTGTCCTGGGGCTGGTGCTCCTTGCCGTCGGCGTCCTGCTGATGCTGCTGGCAACTGTCCCGCCCGTGGCCGCCTGGTGGCAGTCCTGGTCCCCGGGGATCTGGGCCGGGATCAACCAGGTCTTCAACGCCACCAGGTTCCCGGGGCGCACCGAAAGCTGGCTCTGGATTGTGGTGGCCCTGGTCCTGCTGCTGCTGATCGGGCTGATGGTGGCCTGGATCGCCCAGCAGGGCAAGGGCCGGTCCAACCTGTTGGCCGCCGAATATGATTCGGGCGATGTTCCCGGTGACGTCCGCATCGGCGGGGGAGTGGCGGAACAGGCCCTCAAGCATGCGCTGGCAGGGCGGCCGGACCTTGCCGGTTCCACGGTAGCAACCTATGACGTCAAGGGCTCACCCGCGTTGAAAGTCCGGCTGCTGCCGCGCCAGGGCGTGGCGCCGCACCTGCTGGCAGCCGAGGTCACCGGCCTGCTCGCCGCGCTCGAAACGGTTGTTGGCAAGGAAACACCGGTCCTCGTCCATATCGGGGCGGGGGCACGGACGCGCTTCGGCCGTGCCGAGCGCGTCCGCTGATCACCCTACTCCCGCTCCAGGTAGACAGCGCAGTCGACCGGAACCTCCCGCACAGCAGCCAGCTCTTCGGCGGGAACAGGTCCGCTGGCCAGCGCCACCCGGTATCCCGCCGGGATGGGAGCGGATGCAAATCCCATGTTTGCGAGGACCAGGACATCCCCGTTGCGGAACGCCAGCAGCCCGGCGTCCGGAGCGTGGATATCATCCCACTCCAGCGTGCCCAGGCCCAGCCTGCGCCCGGAGCGGAAGGCAAGGGCAGCCTTGTAGAACTCCAGGGTGGAGCCCTCCTCTCCCTCCTGCTGGTCAGCCGCGAGGGGGCCGAAACTGTCCGGCTGCGGAAGCCATGGCCGTGCCGGGCTGTGCGCGGACGAGAAGCCGTAACCGGGCAGGTCGGCGGCCCAGGGCAGCGGCACCCGGCAGCCGTCCCGGCCAATCTCAGCACCGTTCGTCCGGAAAAATGTGGGGTCCTGCCTGGCGCCGGCCGGAAGCGTGGTGTGTTCCGGCAGCCCCAGTTCCTCGCCCTGGTACAGGTAGGCGGAACCGGGCAGCGCCAGGGAAACCAGCGTTGCGGCCCGGGCGCGGGCCAGTCCCAGGGCGGAGTCCGGCTGCTCATCATCCGCGGCCAGGCCTTTGGGAAAAGTAGTGGGGTCGGAAAGCCCGAACCGGGTGGGGTGCCGGACGGTGTCATGGTTGCTCAGCACCCAGGTGCACGGCGCCCCCACTGAGGCGGCGGCCGCCAGGGACGCCTCGATTGCGGCCGCCATGCGCTCGGCATCCCAGCCCGCCAGAAGGAAATCGAAATTGAAAGCCTGCTGCATCTCATCCGGCCGCACGTAGCGGGCCAGCCGTTCCGCCGGTTCCACCCATGCTTCGGCCACCATCATCCGGTCGCTGCCGTACTCCGCCAGCACCCGGTGCCAGTCACGGTAGATGTCGTGCACGCCCTCCTGGTCGAAGAAGGGCGACGGCGGGTAGACCGGGGAGACGGCACGGTGCGGTTCCTCGACGTCGGTATGTGCCCCCGGTGCATCACCAGGCGGCAGCGTCAGGCTGTGCGTTCCTTCCACCATGGCCGCCGCGCCGTCCCAGTCGGGAAGGCCCTTTTCCTTGACCATGCCGTGCGCAACGTCCACCCTGAAACCATCCACGCCGCGGTCCAGCCAGAACCGGAGGACGGAACGCATCTCCTCGTGGACCTCGGGGTTCTCCCAGTTGAGGTCGGGCTGCCTGGTGTCGAACAGGTGGAGATACCATTCGCCGGGCGAACCGTCCGGCCCGGCCACGCGGCTCCAGGCCGGCCCGCCGAAGATCGACTTCCAGTTGTTGGGTGCGCGGTTGCCGTCACTGGACCCCGGCACGCTGTCCTTGCCGGGGCGGAAGATATAGCGGTCCCGCTCGGGGGAGCCGGGCGCCGCCTTAAGGGCCTCCTGGAACCATGCGTGCTCATCGGACGTGTGGTTGGGAACCAGGTCCACGATGACCTTCAGGCCCCGGCTGTGGGCATCCTGCAACATTGCATCGAAGTCGTCGAGGGACCCGAACAACGGGTCCACCTGCCGGTAGTCCGCCACGTCGTACCCGCCGTCGGCCTGCGGCGACTTATAGAAGGGGGACAGCCAGATGGCGTCCACTCCCAGCTTCTCAAGATACGGCAGGTGTTCCATCACACCGCGCAGGTCACCCATGCCGTCCCCGTTTCCATCTGCGAAGGAACGCGGGTAGATCTGGTAGACGACGGCGTCTGCCCACCATTCCGGCCGGGTGTGACCGAAGGCGGGAACGGCCAGGTTGGACATTTGGTTCCCCTCAGATAACTTTTTGATGTAAACGCTTGCATTGCACGCAGCAACCTTACTAGTGTGACAGTCACCACATCAACCTCACCTAGCAAGCGCACTGCCGACTTACTTGTCACTCAGCGAGGAGCTTCAAGCCAATGAAAACCCCTAGATTCCTTCTTCCGGCCGCCACTGCCGGTGTCCTGGCTCTGACCCTGTCCGCGTGTGCGGGCGGGGGCGGCGGAACCACGGGTGGCGGCGGCGGCGGCGACGCCGAAGCCAACCTCGAGGGCCGCGGTCCCATCACCTACGTCCAGGGCAAGGACAACAGCAATGTGGTCCGCCCGCTCCTCGAGAAGTGGAATGCTGCGCATCCGGATGAACAGGTGACGTTCAAGGAGCAGACAGACCAGGCAGACCAGCAGCACGACGACCTGGTCCAGAACTTCCAGGCGAAGAACGAAAACTATGACGTCGTCAGCGTCGATGTTGTCTGGACTGCAGAATTCGCCGCCCGTGGCTGGCTCCAGCCGTTGGAAGGTGACATGGCCATCGAAACGGACGGCATGCTTGAACCCACCATCGAAGCAGGCTCCTACCAGGACAAGCTCTACACCGCCCCCGTATCCTCTGACGGTGGCATCCTGTACTACCGCAAGGACCTTGTTCCGGAAGCTCCCAAGACCTGGGACGAAATGATGGGGATGTGCTCCATCGCCAAGGAAAACAACATCGGCTGCTACGCGGGCCAGTTCAAACAGTACGAAGGCCTCACGGTCAACGCTTCCGAAGCAATCAACTCCGCCGGCGGTTCCGTCCTGGATGACGACGGCAAGCCGAGCCTGACCACGGACGATGCCGAGAAAGGGCTGAACAACCTGGTGGAGGCTTTTGAAAACGGCAACATCCCCGCCGAAGCCATCACGTACCAGGAAGAGGAGAGCCGCCGTGCGTTCCAGGAAGGCAAACTGCTGTTCCTCCGCAACTGGCCTTACGTCTACAACCTGGCCACTACCGAAGGTTCCTCGCAGGTGAAGGACGTGCTGGGTATGGCTGCACTTCCGGGTGAGGATGGCCCCGGCGCTTCTTCGCTTGGCGGACACAATGCCGCCATCAGCGTCTACTCAAAGAACAAGGCCACGGCCCGTGACTTCGTGAAGTTCCTGGTCGAGGAAGAGCAGCAGAAGTTCTTCGCCACCCAGGGTTCGCTCGCTCCGGTCCTTGCCGATCTTTATGAAGACCAGGAACTTGTTGCCAAGCTGCCGTACCTGCCAGTCCTGAAGACCTCCATCGAGAACGCGGTACCGCGTCCGGTCACCCCGTTCTACCCGGCCGTCACCCAGGCTATCCAGGAGAATGCCTACGCCGCCCTGAAGGGTGAAAAGTCCGCTAAGGACGCGCTGTCCGACATGCAGAAGTCCATCGAGTCCGCCGGCGCAGGATCGTAGCTCAATCATGGCAACCGAACTAGGCCCGACGCCGGCAACCAAGCCGGCGTCGGGCGGCGCCCCGGTCCATCATGGACCCAAGGGCGTCGGAGAAGACAACCAGATTTTGAGCCAGGGCAAGTGGGCCACGTGGCTGCTTGCCCCTACCATCATCGCGTTGGCCATTGTGATCGTTTATCCGATCATCAGCGCTATCGTGATGTCTTTCCAGAAGGATGCAGGCCTGGACCCGGCCACCGGTTTGTTCACCGCAGGTGGCCCTGCGGGCATCCAGAACTATGTGAACTGGCTGGGCCAGCAATGTGCCGCTCCCGGCGGCGGCACTGTAGCCTGCCCCCCCGGCACCTTGGGTGGCCAGTTCTGGACCGCTACCGGGACCACGTTCCTTTTCACGGTCATCACCGTCACCTTTGAAACAATCCTTGGTTTCTGGATGGCGATGATCATGGCCAGGACCTTCAAGGGCCGTAGCCTGGTCCGCGCGGCCGTGCTGGTGCCGTGGGCCATCCCCACCGCCGTAACCGCCCAGCTGTGGCTGTTCATGTTCGACTTCAACGGCATCGTCAACAAGCTGTTCAACGCCTCCATCCTCTGGACGGGCAGTGAATGGCCGGCCAAATGGGCAGTCATCATTGCTGACACCTGGAAGACCACACCGTTCATGGCGCTGTTGATTCTGGCGGGTCTCCAGATGATTCCGGCGGATGTTTACGAGGCCGCAAAGGTGGACGGCGCCAGTGCCTGGCAACGGTTCAAGCTGATTACGCTTCCCTTGGTGAAGCCAGCCCTGATGGTGGCCATCCTGTTCCGCACCCTTGACGCGCTGCGTATGTTCGACCTTCCCTACATCCTCACGCAGGGTGCCAACAACACCACCACGCTGTCCATCCTGGTGATCAACCAGATCAGGCAAGGCTTCAACTCGGCAGCCGCATTGTCCACCATCACGTTCCTGATCATCTTCCTGGTGGCGTTTATCTTCGTCCGCTTCCTTGGAGCCAACGTCGTGGAGCAAAGCGGAGCAACCGGTAAGGGGAAGAAATGACAACCTCAACCGCCTCCACTGATCTGCGGACGCAGCAGGACAGAGGCCGCAAGATTGCGCAGAACCGGGAGAAGTGGGCAAGTGCCCGGACGTACATCAGTGCTGCAGTCATCCTGATCTGGTGCCTTGCACCGGCTTACTGGATGGTGGTGACGGCCTTCCGCGAAGTGGGTTTCACCTACGACACCACGCCTTGGCCAACACATGTAACACTGGACAACTTCACCACCGCGTTCGATACCTCGTTCGGCAACAGATTCGGCCAGGCGCTGCTTAACAGCGTTTTCATCGGCGTCATGGTGACTGCGATCTCGCTGCTCATTGGTGTCTTTGCCGCATATGCGCTGGCCCGGTTGAACTTCCGGTTCAAGTTCCTGGTGCTGGGCTTCATCCTGGGCGCTTCCATGTTCCCGGGCGTTGCACTCATCACCCCGCTGTTCCAGCTGTTCACCAACATTGGCTGGATGGGTACTTACCAGGCGCTGATCATCCCTAACATCTCCTTCGTCCTGCCGCTGACCGTCTATACGCTGACTTCCTTCTTCCGTGAAATGCCGTGGGAGCTTGAGGAATCGGCGCGCGTCGATGGCTGCACCCAGGGCCAGGCGTTCCGTAAGGTGATCATGCCGCTGGCCGCGCCAGCAATCTTCACGACGGCGATCCTGGCGTTCATTTCCTCCTGGAACGAGTTCCTGATCGCCAGCCAGCTGTCCAACGAGGCTACGCAACCGGTGACGGTTGCCATCGCCAGCTTTGCCGGGGCACAGCCCAACCAGATTCCATACACGGCCATCATGGCTGCGGGCACCATCGTCACCATTCCGCTGGTGATCCTGGTGCTTGTGTTCCAGCGCAAGATTGTGGCCGGCCTGACGGCGGGTGCAGTCAAGTGACAGGCGATGCTTCCCGCTCCCGCTCCACGGGGGCGGGAAGCGACCGCAGGCGCGTCCGGTCCGGCGAGGACTTTGACATCATCATCGGGTTCCTTGGTTTTTGGGCCCTGGTGCTGCTGGTGGTCACCGTCTGGATGGAAGTGACTGCGCAGCCCGCACTCGGCTGGGCCTTGGGGCTGCTGGCCACGCTCCTGGCGCTGTACGGCATGGTCCGTTTGCGCCGGAAGCTCCCCGAACGCAGGTAGCCGGCGGAAGGCCATTTCCGTCACGGTTTTAACGCTGCATGGCCGGAGAGTGCGAAGATACGAAGGCTCGGGGGGCCAGCGCAGGGCGAGCGGCAGCTTCAAGCTGCATGGAGTTATTGAGGGGACACGGTGGCACGCACAACAGAAAGATCCCAAAGGGGCGGCCACTCAGGAGTCAGCATCGAGGACGTTGCGGCAGCCGCCGGTGTCTCGACTGCCACAGTGTCCCGGGCCGTCCGTGGCCTGCCCCGCGTGTCGCCGGCCACCCGCGAACGGATCCTTGAAGTAGCGGGGAACCTGGGCTACGTGGCCTCTTCTTCCGCGTCCGGGCTGGCTACCGGCCGCACCAAGACCATTGGCGTGCTGGCCCCGTTCGTCAGCCGCTGGTTCTTTTCGAAAGCCATTGAGGGGGCGGACCGGGAGCTCCACGCCCGGCAATACAACCTCTCCCTGTTCAACCTCGGCGGCCACGGCAGCAACCGGGAGCGGCTGTTCAGTAAAACCATGGTCTACAAGCAGATTGACGCCCTGCTGGTCCTCTGTATGGCGCTGACCCATGAAGAGCTGGACCACCTGCAGAAAATCGACATTCCGCTGGTGGTGGTGGGCGGACACGTCGAGGAGTGCGCCTACATCGGCATTGACGACTACGCCGCCGCCTCCACAGCCGTGCGGCACCTGATCGATCTGGGCCACCGCGATATCGCACTGCTCCACGGCGACGACGAGACGGACCTGAACTTCGACGTTCCCAGGGTCCGGATCCTCGCCTTCAAGGATGTTATGACGTCCGCCGGATTGCCCACCCGCCCGGAGTGGGACGAATGGGGCGACTTCACGGTCCGCAGCGGGCAGGAGGCCTTCCGCCGGCTGTGGGCACGTCCCGGTGCCAAACCCACAGCCATCTTCTGCGCCTCCGACGAGATGGCTATGGGCGTCATCTTCGAGGCCCAACGCATCGGCGTCCGCGTGCCGGAGGAACTGTCAGTCGTGGGGATCGACAACCACGATTTTGCCGACGCCATGGGGCTGACCACCGTGGGGCAGCGGCCTGACGAACAGGCTGAGCTGGCCACCAAGATGCTCCTTGACGAACTGGACGGCGAGGTGGGGTCGGTGCAGTCCGCCGTCGCACCGCATGAACTCATCGTCCGGCGGACCACCGCGCCGCCCCCGGCCAAGCGTTCCGCCGCATGATTCCGGCGTCCTGACAAGGGCCCATTCCGGGACGTGACGAAGGTCAGGATGCGCGTGCCAACTGCCGGATGGGGATCCAGCGGGAGGCCAGGCGCCGGTAGGCTGCCGCAGCTCCGGTCATGTCGCCCTCCGCGAGGCATTCGATGCCCAGCCGGATGTCCATGGGGGAATCGTCCGGATACACCTTGTCCGCCACGGCACCGTAGTCCAGCTCCACCATCGATTCCACATGGAACTGCTCCAGCCACTCGGTGAGCTGGGCCAGGTCGTCCAGCATGTCCAGGTCCGGGGCCGCCAGGGCAAGGTTGGCAACCGCGTAACGGGCACGTTCCAGGGCGTCGGTGATCGATGCCCACACCCGGACCGTGAGGATGCGGCCGGCTGCCTCCACCACGTCCTTGTGGTCCGACTCCATGAACAGCGAAAACCAGCTGAACGGGATCCCCCAGGTTGACGCCCGGGTATGCACCCGGATGGAACCGTCGCGGGCCTTGACCTGGTCGATCCGTTCCTGGTGCTTGTCCCGCTGTTCCTCGGGGATCAGCAGTTCCGCAAGCGGGCCGTGGATTCCCTCCATCAGGGCGTTGGCCGCCAGGCCTGCACGGAGGACCAGCTGGCTGGGACAGTACAGCAGCACCGGCTCGGCGTCAGCGCCGTCGTCGGCCGCTCCGCCCTGGGGAGCCGGGGCCGTGGTGACCCGCACCAGGTCGGTGCGTCCGGTGGGAAACGGGTCCCCGCCTGAACGGGTGATGCGCCCGAGCGAGGCGAGCAGTTCGGCGTTTTCGACGGCGGCACGCGAGGCTGTGCGTGCACCAGCCGCCTGGATCGCGGCGCGCTGCTCTTCCGGGAACGCGTCCAGCGGTTCGTAGACCCGCAGCGTGGAGGAAAAAGGCAGGCCTGCCTGGCCCCGGTAGAGGTTTCCCGTCATCGCGGTCTCCTTATCTGGGTCCAGGTGGCCGTCATCAGTCCGCCAGTTCCACCAGCACGGGGGCGTGGTCCGAGGCGCCCTTGCCCTTGCGTTCCTCGCGGTCAATGGAGGCACCGATAACCCGGCTGGCCAGCGCGGGGGAGGCGAGGACGAAGTCGATGCGCATGCCTTCCCGCTTGGGGAAGCGCAGCTGGGTGTAGTCCCAGTAGGTGTATACGCCGGGGCCGGGAGTGTAGGGGCGCACAACATCGGTGAAGCCGGCGGATTCGAAGGCGTGGAAAGCCGCACGCTCCGGTGGGCTGACATGGGTGTAGCGGTTGTTCACGAACAGGTCGATGTCCCACACGTCCTCATCGAACGGTGCGATGTTCCAGTCGCCCATCAAAGCCACCTGGGCCTGCGGGTTCTCGGCGACCAGCCCCTGCGCGTGCGTCTTGAGGCTCTCCAGCCATTTGAGTTTGTAGGGCATGTGCTCGTCATCCAGCGACCGGCCGTTGGGAACGTACAGGCTCCAGATCCGGATGCCGGCGCAGGTGGCGGCCATGGCCCGGGCCTCCTGCACGGGGTCCTTTCCGGCCTTGCCGAACGAGGGCTGGTCAAGGAAGGTGCGTTCGACGTCCTCCAGGCCCACCCGGGATGCGATGGCCACGCCGTTCCACTGGTTCACACCGAAGTGGGCCACCTCGTAGCCCATCCGCTCAAACAGTTCCCAGGGGAAGTTATCGTCCTTGCACTTGGTTTCCTGGATGGCCAGGACGTCGCAGTCGCTGCGCTGAAGCCAGGCTTCGACGCGGTCAGCGCGGGCACGGAGCGAATTTACATTCCAGGTAGCTATCTTCACAGTTCCTAACTTACCGTGGCTGCACTGCAGCAGGTAAAGCAGGGCGGGGCGTTCCGAAGTACCCGCGGGCGGGGTGTCCGGCTAATGGAACTTAGTTGGAAGTCCGAGTATATTCGCAACCAGAGATGACCTGAGCCACAAAACCGGAACATTGCGAAGGAGCATCAGCCATGGTGCGCGAGCTGTCCCATTACGTCGGAGGCCGGCATGCGGAGGGGAGCTCCGGACGGTTCGGGGATGTCTTCGACCCCTGCACCGGTCGCGTCCAGGCCCGGGTTCCGCTGGCGGGCCGGGATGAGGTGCAGGACGCCATAGCCGCCGCCGGGAAGGCGCAGCCTGCGTGGTCGGCCATGAACCCCCAGCGGCGGGCCAGGATCCTCCTGAAGTTCGTGGACCTGGTGAACTCGCAGATGGACGAGCTGGCGCGGCTGCTGTCCGCCGAGCATGGCAAGACCCTTGCCGACTCCAAGGGGGATATCCAGCGCGGCCTGGAAGTGGTGGAGTTCGCCGCCGGCGCTCCCCACCTGGTCAAGGGCGAGTTTTCCAGTGACACCGGGGCCGGGATCGACATCCATTCGCTCCGCCAGCCGCTCGGCGTCGTGGCCGGCATTACGCCGTTCAATTTCCCGGCCATGATCCCCCTGTGGAAGTCCGGCCCGGCCCTGGCGGCGGGCAACGCCTTCATCCTCAAACCCTCTGAGCGGGACCCCTCGGTACCGCTCCGGCTGGCGGAACTCTACAGCGAGGCGGGCGTGCCGGACGGCGTGTTCAGCGTGGTCAACGGGGACAAGGAAGCCGTGGACGCCATCCTCGAAGACCCGCGGATTAAGGCGGTCGGCTTTGTTGGTTCCACCCCCATTGCCCGGTACATCTACGCGACGGCGGCCGCGCACGGGAAACGGGCCCAGTGCTTCGGCGGAGCCAAAAACCACATGGTGGTCATGCCGGATGCGGACCTGGACCAGGCCGCGGATGCCCTGATCGGTTCCGGTTACGGCTCCGCCGGCGAGCGCTGCATGGCCATCTCCGTGGCAGTCCCGGTAGGCCGGGAGACCGCGGACCGGCTGGTGGAAAAACTGGAGGAACGGGTCAAGGAACTCCGGGTGGGCTCCAGCATGGCGCCGGACTCGGACTTCGGCCCTGTGGTGTCAGCCGCTGCCAAGGAACGCATCGAGGGCTACATCGGGGCGGGCGTGGACGAGGGCGCCACCCTCCTGGCCGACGGCCGCGGATTCACTGTGGAAGGCTACGAGGACGGCTTTTGGGTGGGCCCCACGCTCTTCGACCATGTCACCCCGGATATGACGGTGTACCGTGAAGAGATTTTCGGGCCCGTCCTGAGCGTGGTCCGCGCGTCCGGCTACGAGGAAGCGCTGCGGCTCTGCACTGACAACCCGTACGGCAATGGCGTCGCCATCTTCACCCGCGACGGCGACGCTGCCCGGGACTTCGCCACCCGCGTGGACGTCGGCATGGTGGGCGTCAATGTCCCCATCCCCGTGCCACTGGCCTACTACACCTTCGGCGGCTGGAAGGCGTCCGGCTTCGGCGACCTGAACCAGCACGGCGCGGACGCCTTCCGGTTCTACACCAAGACAAAGACCGTCACCACACGCTGGCCCTCCGGAATCCGGCAGGGATCCAGCTTCATCATGCCGGAAGGAAGCTGATGACGGAACGTGCGCCAGACGGACCGGAGGTGCTGTTCGAGCGGCGGGGCCCGCTGGCGGTGATCACCCTGAACAGGCCGCGGGCAGTCAACGCACTCACCGCCGGCATGGTGGGCATGATCCTGCATCAGCTCACTGCGTGGGCGGACGACGACGGCGTGGCCACCGTCCTGGTCCAGGGCGCCGGAGAGCGGGGCCTCTGCGCCGGCGGGGACATCGTGGCCATCTACGAGGACATCCCGCACGGCGGCAAGCGGACCGCGGACTTCTGGCAGGCCGAGTACCGGATGAACTCCCTGATAGCGCGCTACCCCAAACCGTACGTGGCCCTCATGGACGGCCTGGTCCTTGGCGGCGGGGTGGGCATTTCCGCCCACGGCTCCGTCCGCGTGGTCACCGAGCGGACCAGGACAGGGATGCCGGAAACCACCATTGGCTTCGCCCCCGACGTCGGCGGGACTTTCCTGCTCGCCCGCGCGCCGGGGGAGACGGGAACCCACGCGGCGCTGACAGGAGCGCACCTGGACGGACCGGACGCCCTGTACCTGGGCCTTGCCGACCATTACGTCCCGTCCACCCGTTTGCCCCACCTGGTGGCATCGCTCGAAAGCGAAAGCCCGGTAGACGCCGTCGGACGCTGGGCCGGGGACGCCCCGCCCTCCGCCCTGGCGGGCCAGCGGGAGTGGATTGACGCCTGCTATGCGGAACCGGATGCCGGGGACATTGTCCGCCGGCTCCGTACCTGGCATGGCCACGGCTCAGCGGAGGCCAAGCAGGCCGCGGATGCGATTGAGGCAAAATCGCCAACCTCGGTCAAAGTGACGCTGGACTCGGTGCGCCGGGCCCGGGGCCTGACGCTGGATGAGGCCCTCGCCGAGGAATACCGCGTGGGCCTGCGCTTCCTCTCCGGCCCTGACTTCCGGGAGGGCATCCGCGCCCAGGTGGTGGACAAAGACCGTACTCCGCGCTGGCAGCCGCCCACACTCGGCGAGGTACTCCCGGAGCATGTGGCCCGTTTCTTCCAGCCGCTGGACGGCGGGGAACTGGACCTTGGCACAGCGTTGGACAGGGGCACTGCGGCAGACCTGAAGTTAAAGGAGACGGACCATGCCTGACAAGTACACCGTGGCGTTCCTGGGCCTGGGACACATGGGCATTCCCATGGCCGCGAACCTGGTCACGGCAGGGCACGCCGTGGCCGGCTACGACGTGGTGCCTGCCGCGCTGGAGGCCGCCCGGGCAAGGCAGATTCCGGTGGCAGCCGGCGCCACCGAGACGCTCGCCGGTGCCGACGTGGTGCTGACCATGTTCCAGAGCGGCCAGCAGGTGCTCGACGCATACCGCGGGACCGATGGCCGGCCCGGCCTGTTGGCGGCAGCTGCCCCGGGGACCATGTTCCTGGACTGCTCAACCATCAACGTTGACGAGGCACGCGAGGCGGCCCGGCTGGCAGTCGAGGCAGGACACCGCTCCGTTGATGCCCCCGTTTCCGGTGGCGTGGTGGGAGCCGAGGCGGGAACCCTCACCTTCATGGTGGGCGCGGAGGAAGCGGACTTCGAGGCTGTCCGGCCCCTGTTGGAGGTGATGGGCAAACGGGTGGTGCATTGCGGTGCCCACGGCGCCGGCCAGGCGGCCAAGGTCTGCAACAACCTCATCCTTGGCGTATCGATGATCGCCGTCAGCGAGGCCTTCGTCCTGGGGGAGAAGCTGGGACTCAGCCACCAGGCGCTCTTCGACGTTGCATCGGCAGCCTCCGGGCAATGCTGGGCACTGACCACCAACTGCCCCGTCCCCGGCCCTGTCCCCACCAGTCCGGCCAACCGCGACTACCAGCCAGGGTTCGCCGGCGCGCTGATGGCCAAGGACCTCAACCTTGCCGTCAACGCCCTGCATAGCACCGGCGTCACCGGGCGGATGGGGCAGCTGGCAGCCGAGATCTACGATACTTTTTCCGCGGAAGGCGGTGCCGGCCGGGACTTCTCGGCGATCATCACCGACATCCGGGCAAAATCCGCCGCCGGAGCACCGGCGGCACCAGGCGCGGCTGCGCCACCAAACACCGCCGGGTCCGGCACAGCAATGAAAAAGGCACCAACAGCGCACGACGACGGGAGTCCTGAATGACGGAGTACGCCAACATCCTGGTGGAGCAGCAGGGGCGGGTGGGGCTGGTCACCCTCAACCGGCCGCAGGCGCTGAATGCGCTGAACAAGGCCACCATGGAGGAATTGGTCGCCGCCGTCAGCGCGATGGATTCGGACCCCGGAGTGGGGGCCGTGGTGATTACAGGATCGGGCAAGGCCTTCGCCGCCGGAGCCGACATCAAGGAGATGGCGGCCCAGGGCTACATGGACATGTACGCGGCCGACTGGTTCCGCGGATGGGAGGACCTCACCCGGCTGCGCATCCCCACCATCGCCGCCGTATCGGGGTTCGCCCTGGGCGGCGGCTGCGAGCTGGCGATGATGTGCGATCTCATCATCGCCGGCGACAACGCCAAGTTCGGCCAGCCCGAGATCAACCTGGGGGTGCTGCCCGGGATGGGCGGGTCGCAGCGCCTGACCCGTGCCCTGGGCAAAGCCAAAGCCATGGACCTGATCCTGACGGGCAGGTTCATCGGTGCCGAAGAGGCCGAACGCAGCGGCCTGGTGTCCCGGGTTGTCCCCGCCGAGGATGTGGTGACGGAATCCCTCAAAGCCGCGGAGGTCATCGCATCCAAGTCCAAGCCGGTGGCCATGGCGGCTAAGGAAGCCGTGAACGCCGCCTTCGAAACCGGGCTCGCGCAGGGCGTCCTGTTCGAGCGCCGGCTCTTCCACTCCCTGTTTGCCACCGAGGACCAGAAGGAAGGCATGGCGGCGTTCACGGAGAAGCGCCAGCCGGCTTTCAAACACCGGTAAGGGCCTGCGACTCCCGGTAGGTGGCGAGGTCGCGCTCCATTTCCTCCGCCATCAGATGGTTGTTGATGGCGACGGCGGTCCATGCGGCTGATGCGGCCGACGCCAGCACCTGCGCCTTCATGTCCGTGACGTTGCCAGCGGCCCAGACGCCGGGAACCGCCGTGGCGCCGTCGGCAGCCGTCTCAAGGTAGTCGCCGATTCCCATCGGGTGCGGTGACGGGGACAGGCCAAGGCCGGTAAATGCCCGGACACGGGCGGAGGTCCGTGCACCCACCACCAGGGCGTCAAGGGCAACCTCCGGACCGCCTGCCAGTGCCACCCCGCGCAGGGCGTCGCCTTCCACCCGGAGGGTTTCCACGGCGCCGGCAACCACCCTGACGCCCCGCGCTGCCAGCTGTTCGAGTTCCGGTTCCGAAGGGTTGGTGCGCTCGTTGAGGAACAGGGTGATATTGCTGCTCCACTGCCGGAACAGCAGGGCCTGGTGCACGGACCACGGCCCGTTGCCCAGGACGCCGATCGCCTGGTCCTGCACCTCCCAGCCGTGGCAGAACGGGCAGTGCAGCACGTCCTTGCCCCACCGCTCCCGCAAGCCGGGAATCTCCGGCAGTTCGTCCACCAGGCCGGTGGCAACCAGGAGCCGCCGGCCGCGGATCTGCCTCCCGTCGTCGAGCGTTATCCCAAAGCCCTGCCGCACGTCGCCGGTGGCGGCAATTGCCTCACCGCGGAGGATCACCCCGCCGTAGCCCTCCACCTCGGCACGTCCGGCGGCCAGCAGGGCTGCCGGGCTGATCCCGTCACGGGAGAGGAAGCCGTGGACGCCGCGCGCGGGCGCGTTGCGCGGATCGCCGCTGTCCACCACGGCCACGGAACGGCGGGTGCGGCCCAGCATCTGGGCTGCACTGAGGCCTGCGGCACCGCCGCCGACGATAATGACGTCATAGAAGGGATCACGGGGGCTTGAATGCGTGTTTTCAGTCATGCGTCCATGGTCCGATCATGCCTTGAGTTCCGCAAACAAGTTTGCCGTTATGGCAAAATGGACGGATGGATGAAAACCTCGACGACGTCCTGGCGGCCGTGGGCCCGCGGCTGAAGGCCCTTCGGGTCAGCCGGGACGTCACGCTGACGGCGCTGGCGGAGGCCACCGGAATCTCGGTCAGCACGCTGTCCCGGCTCGAAGCCGGCCAGCGGCGCCCCAACCTCGAACTGCTCCTGCCCCTGGCCAAGGCGTACCAGGTGCCGCTTGATGAACTGGTGGGAGCGCCGGAGACGGGCGATCCGCGTGTGCACCTTCGCCCCATCGAGGCACGGGGGATGACCATCATTCCGCTGACCCGGAAACCGGGCGGTATCCAGGCCTACAAGCACATCCTGCCGGCCGGACGGCTGGAGGAACCCAGTCCGCAGGTGCACGAAGGCTACGAGTGGCTGTATGTCCTGAACGGGAAACTGCGCATGGTGCTGGGCAGCCAGGACCTGGTCCTGGGGCCGGGCGAGGCGGCGGAGTTCGATACCCGCATCCCCCACTGGTTCGGCAGGGCTGACGGCGGGGCGGTGGAATTCCTCAGCCTGTTCGGCACGCAGGGCGAACGGATGCATGTGAGGGCAAAGCCCGCCTCCAAGAGATAGGGGGGTTTGCCGGGCTGTCAGGTTTCCCCCAGCGCCGTAAGGTAGACAGGACCGCAGGAAGTTTGCAGCGGAAATGGGGGAGAAGCAGATGCGGGTACCGGCGGCGGGTACGGCGGACGGACTTGGCGGCGTTGTGGGTTTTGCTGCGCAGGCAATCGACAGGCTGGGGGAATGGGGTGTGGGAGCCTTCACCCTCGCCGAAACGGTACTGCCACCCATTCCGAGCGAGGTGATCCTTCCGCTGGCGGGCTACCTTGCCAAGCAGGGGGCCCTCAATCTGTTCCTCGTCTTTGCCGCCAGCCTGTTGGGCGCCTACGCCGGTGCGCTGTTCCTCTATTGGCTGGGTGCGAAGCTTGGGCTGGAACGCTCCATCCGCGGGCTGTCCAAACTTCCCCTGGTGGACCGGGAGGATTTCGAGCATGCGGCTGAATGGTTCCGCCGCCATGGCCGGTCTTCCATCTTCTTCGGCCGGCTCCTTCCGGGTGTCCGCAGCCTCATTTCGTTGCCGGCCGGGGCCTCCGCCATGCCGCTGGGAACCTTCAGCCTCTACACGCTCGCCGGAAGCGGGTTGTGGAACGGTGCCCTGATCGGACTGGGGTACGCCCTGGGCACCCAGTACCGGCTTATCGAGCAGTACTCCCGGTTCCTCAACTACGCGGTGTACGGGGCACTGGCCGTCACAGTGGTCCTGCTGGTTATCCGGAGGGTGAAGCGGGCCAAGGCGAACCGCTGACCGGCTGCTCCCCCGCATTCAGTCCGCGAAGTCGCCCGCATTCCTGCGGAAGTCACCCAGGATCCGGATCAGGAGGTCCACGTCCGCGGGGCTGAATCCGGGATCACTGAACACCTCACTGTTTAACGCAGCCGTGGAACGTTTTGCCAGGCTGCGCCCCTCGTCGGTGAGGGCGATCAGCGTGGTGCGGCCATCCGTCGGGTGGGGGGAGCGGGCCACCAGCCCGGCGCGTTCGAGCCGGTCCACGGCGTTGGTGACCGACGTCGGATGGACTTGGAGCAGGGCGCTCGCCTTCTTCATGGGCAGGGATCCCTTCCGCGTAAAACTCAGCAGCGCCAGGAGCTCATAGCGGGCAAACGTGAGGCCGAACGGCTTGAGGGTGGCTTCAATCCTGGCAAGGAGGATCTGCTGCGTCCGCATGACGGCGGTGATGGCCGCCATGGGCGCGGCAACTTCTGCCCACCCGTGCTCCTCCCAGTTACGCCGGGCCTCGGCGATGGGATCGCGGGGCAAATGCGTGCCCATATAGCCCCTTTCCGGAAAATCCTGTGAATATACTAGGACATCCAACGGTTTGGCGAGGGAGGAATTCCGTGCAGCCCCAGGAGCATGGCGGCAGGCCGCCCTTTCCGGACGCGGACCTGCTCCATGTGGTGGAACTCCTTCCGCCTGCAGAACGGCAACGTTATGCGCGGACCCGGGAATTTCTGCAGGCATCCGTCCGGCCGGCATCCCTCGGCTACTGGAACCGCGAGGAGTTTCCGTTCGGCCTGCTGCAGGACATGGCCGTCCACGGACTGGGGGCCCTGCAGGTGGATGGCAGCTCCGCCCTGTTCAAAGGGCTGATGTACGCGGAGCTGGCCCGCGCCGACGTCTCCCTCTCGGCGGTTGCCGGCATCCACAATGAGCTGATCGTGGGCATGATCAGCCAACTGGGCTCCGAGGAGCAGAAGAGCCGCTGGCTGCCCGGGCTCAGGGGCTTCACCGCACTGGGGGCCTTCGCCCTGACCGAGCCCGGCCACGGTTCGGACATCTCCCGGGGGCTTGAAACCTCCGCCACGCTCGAGGGCGGCGAGTGGGTCCTCAACGGGGTCAAGCGCTGGATCGGCGCCGGGACCATCGCCGATTTTGCCCTCGTCTGGGCGCGGGACCAGGCCGACCAGGAGATCAAGGGCTTCATCGTGGAGACCGGCCGTCCCGGTTTCACTGCTACCAAAATTGCCAACAAAATTGGACTGCGCATCATGCAGAACGCGGACATCACGCTGGAGGATGTCCGGATCCCTGCCGGCAACCTGCTCCCCGGGGCCGGCCACTTTGCAGCCGCCCAAGAACTCCTGCGCGATTCCCGGGCGTGGGTGGGCTGGCAGGCCGCCGGCATCCAGTTCGCCGCGTTCGACGTTGCCCGGGACTATGCGCTGGGCCGGCACCAGTTCGGCCGTCCCCTCGCGGGATTCCAGCTAATCCAGCAGCAACTCGCTGACATCCTGGGCAACGCTTCGGCATCCCTGGCACTGATGGTTCAGCTGGCGCGGCTACAGGAGGAAGGCCGGCTGGAGATGGCGCAGGCTGCCATGGCCAAGGCCACCACCACGCGGCTGGCCCGGGCAACAGTTGCGATGGGACGGTCGCTGCTGGGCGGCAACGGCATCAGCGGTGACTACGGCATGGCCAAGCTGTTCGGTGATGCCGAGATCCTCTACACCTACGAAGGCAGTTACGAGATCAATTCACTCCTGGTGGGGCGGGCGGTCACCGGGATTTCCGCCTTCACCTGAGTCCCGCTTGTGCTTGCGTGCCCACTATAGGGCGTTGTCCCGGGCCACCGCCCCCGATAGCATCGAAGAGGTAAGCCTACTTACTGTTTGTCTGCTCCCCTGGGGATGCGGGAAGGGAAGCCCGATGCGCGTCAAGAACTCCGTCATTGTGATCACCGGTGCGTCGAGCGGCATTGGCCGGGCCACAGCGCTTCGCTGCGCATCCAAAGGCGCCTGCCTGGTCCTGGCCTCGCGCGGTACCAAGGCCCTTGAGGCGGTGGCCCGGGAATGCAGGAAGCGCGGGGCGAAAGCCATTGCCGTAGCCACCGACGTGACGGATCCGGCAGCGGTGGACAACCTGGCCGACCGTGCCGTGGCGGAGTTCGGACGCCTCGACGTATGGGTCAATAACGCAGCAGTGGGCGCATTCGGCCGGCTCCTCGACATTCCAGCCGCGGATTTCCAGCGTGTTCTTGACGTGAATATTTCCGGCTACGTGAATGGTGCGCGCGCTGCCCTGGCCCGGCAGGCTGCCCAGGGTTCGGGGGTCCTGGTCAATGTTGCTTCAGTTGTTGGCGAAACCCCATTGCCATACTCAGCAGCGTATTCCGTCACAAAGGCGGCGGTCCGGTCCCTCAGTGTCAGCCTGCGCTCGGAACTGGCACTTGAAGGACTGTCCGGCGTGCACGTGTGCACAGTCCTGCCAGCCACCATCGACACCCCGTTCTACCAGCACGCTGCCAACTACACCGGCCGGCGCGCACGTGCCCTGCCCCCGGTCTACACGCCGGAACGCGTGGCCAGGGCAATCGTCAACGTCATCGAGCACCCCCGCCGCGAGACCGTGGCGGGAGGTCCCGTGGCACGCCTGCTGGTCCTGCAACACAAGGTCACGCCGAAACTGGTGGAAGCGTCCATCGCCCGTCAGGTGGACAAAAAGCAGCTGCCCCGCGGCAAGTCCGCCTCTGTCACCCCGGGAAACCTGCACCGTACTTCGGAATCAATCAGGAAAGGCTCCGTGACCGGCGGCTGGCATGGCCGGAGTAGGACGGCCCGGCGCAGGTTCTTCACCGCGGCGGCAGTGGCTGGCGCCGTGATGGCCGCAGGCAGGCTGCGGGGATGACGGTCCCCGGACGGGTGCTCCGGGAACCTGACCCGGCCTCACGGCCGCGATTCCCGAAAGGGGAGCAAACCCTGTTAAAGGTTCTTGTCCGCGTAGGCGTGCAGGGCGTCCCGCACGAAGCCTGCGCCGGTCTCTCCGCCGTAGTTGGCCGCAAACCGGGCGTCCGCAACGTACATGTCCGCGAGCCCGGTGACGTAGCCTTTGACGTCTCCGCCGCTTTCCGCGGCCGGGGTGCCAGGGATGGACATCAGCCATTCAACGTGGCGACGGGCAAGATCCTGGGCTTCGGGGCTGCCCGGACGGACACCTGATCCGGCCGCGGCCAGCCAGTCCTTCCCCAGCCGTTCAGAGCGTGACTTCCACTCCCTTTTCTCCGCTTCGTCCATGCCCCGCCACCACGAGTCCCCCTTCGCATAGGCGTCCTTGCCCCATCGCTCCTCAACCTCGTCCTTGTACTGTGTGTGGTCGAAGCCGTCGAACATTGCTTCTGCCATGAGTTCTCCTCCTCCTTTAACCGTTTCGAGTGTTTGCCGGACGGACGCGATCTGGCGGGACAGCCGGTCCTGCTCCTGCCGCAGCCACTCCAGGTGGCGGGTCAACGCCTTGACGGCGTCCGTCTGCTGCTGGAAGACCTCAGCTATGGCGGGCAGCCCCAGGCCCAGTCCGCGAAGGAGCAGGATCCGCTGCAGTTGCAGGAGGGCGGCGCCGTCGTAGTGGCGGTAGCCGTTGCTGCCCACCCGGCTGGGCTTGAGCAGCCCGATGTCGTCATAGTGCCGAAGGGTGCGGCTGGTGGTGCCGGCCATCCTGGCGACGTCCTGGATGGACCAGTCCTTCGCTGCTTCCGCCGTGGTTTCTTCCATGGTCCGAGCGTAGGGGTTGACGCAGCGTCAAGGTCAAGGGGCGGGCGGGCCAGGTTCAGCGGGCGCGGCGGTTCCGGGGTGACCGGGTGCGGGCCTGGGCCACCAGGCGGCGGAAAGCGAGGATGAAGACGGCTTCGATCAGGAGCATCAGGCACACCAGCAACCACTGCTCCCGGGCAACAAAAACAATGCAGCCGGTCAGCGCCAGGACCGTGCCCAACGCCAGGGTGTACGTTGCGAAGCCGACGGCAACCCGGGCGCTGCGCACTCCCGTGCGGAACCCGAAACCGTGCGGTTCACCGCCGGGGTATCCGGGAACACGGTCCGGCGCGGCAGGTCCCAGGGCATCAAATTCTTCCCAGGGATCCTTGTCCTGCGCTTCTGCGGCCATGCTCCAATTATCCCAAAAAGGGGTTCCCGGAGGGGCCGGGCCGGGAGGCCTCATAAAACAGCGGCCCCTCCAGCTTTCGCTGGAGGGGCCGCTGGACGGGTGCTTCCGGTGCAGGCGCCGGAAGTTGCCCAAGCCTTAGAGGGGGCGGATGTTCTCTGCCTGCGGGCCCTTGGGGCCCTGGGTCACATCGAATTCGACCTTCTGGTTCTCGTCCAGGGAGCGGTAACCGCTGCTGGCGATTGCCGAGTAGTGGGCGAAAACGTCAGCGGACCCGTCATCGGGGGCAATGAAGCCAAAACCCTTTTCGGCGTTGAACCATTTAACTGTGCCTGTTGCCATGGCTGCATTCCTTCATGTGACTCTGATTCTCTCCCCGGGCATCAGCCCGAAGTGTGCGGAGAACGTCCCCCGCTGCTCCCCAACGTACGGGGACAACGGCCTCTGTGCAAGGGGTGGCCCGGCATGGCGTGCTCAACGCATGCCTTCACGGCGGATCGCGGTGGCTATCGCAGCCGCCCTGGTCTCCACTCCGAGCTTGGCATAGATGTGGGCGAGGTGGGTCTTGACGGTGGCTTCGGAGATGTAAAGGCGCTGGCCCAGTTCCCTGTTGCTGAGCCCCTCAGTGAGGAGGCTGAGCAACTCGGCCTCCCGCGGGGTGAGGATCTCGTCCGGGTTGCGCAGCTGCTGGAATAACCGGGACGCCACGGGCGGGCTCATGACGCTTTTGCCCTGCACGGCTCCGCGGATGGCAACGAAGATTTCCTCCGGCGCGGCATCCTTCAGGAGATAGCCCATGGCGCCGGCGTCCACGGCGCGCACAATGTCCGCATCGGAGTCGTAGGTGGTGAACACCAGGATGGCCTGCCGCTTGTTGAGCCCGCGGATCCTGCGGATGGCCTCGATGCCGTCCATGCCCGCACCCATGGCCAGGTCCATCACCACCACAGCGGGGGAGTGCTCGCGCACCTGGACCAGGGCTTCCTCGCCGGAGGCGGCCTCTCCCACCACCGCGATGTCCGGCTGGGTGCCGAGCAGGGCGCGGAGCCCGCTGCGGACCACCAAATGGTCGTCCACCAGCAGGACGGTGATGGCGCTCATGCTTTACCCCCCGCGCCTTCGCCCACGGCTGGAGCCGCGGGCAGCTGGGCGGCCACGATGGTCCCTTGACCGGGTGAGCTTTCCACGGAGAAGGTACCGCCAAGCTGTTCCACCCGCTGGCGCATGGCCCTCAGACCGTACCCTCCGGCGTCCGACGGCGGTGCTGCCGCCGCCGGATCAAACCCGGCGCCGTCGTCGTAAATGTCCAGGGTGACGGCCTCCGGAAGGAATCCCAGGGTCACGGTGGCGGCAGTGGCTGACGCATGCAGCTTGATGTTGGAGGCGGAGCTTTGCACGACGCGGAGCAGGGCATGGCGGACCTCCCCGGACACGTGCCGCGGTTCGCCGGTCACCAGGAGCCGGGTCTGGGGCACGTACTGCCTCGCGGCGACGAGCAGGGCTTCGGGCAGGGGGGACCCGTCCAACCCGGGGGAGGCCAGTTCGTGGACGAGGCTGCGGGTTTCGGACAGGTTGGTGCGCAGGAGCCCGGCTGCCTGCCGGAGTTCGTCCCGGGCGGCAGGGCGTGGCCAGGCCCGTCCGGCGGCCTCGAGCAGGAGCAGGCTGCTGGCCAGTCCCTGGGTGACGGTGTCGTGGATTTCCCGTGACACGCGTTCGCGTTCGGCAATGGTGCCCGCGCGGCGCTCACTGGCGGCCAACTCGCCCTGCGCCCGCGAGACTTCAGCGTGCAGGCGGCGCTGTTCCTCGGCGTCGTGCTGGATGCGGTCGTAGATCAGTGTCAGCATCAGTCCCACTGCCAGCGGGCCCAGGAGCATGGCGAGGTCCGTGCCGTCGCTCATCCGGAACAGCCCCGCTGCCGTGGCTGCCGCCGTGGTGCCTGCCGCCAGGTAGGCGGCGGTTCCGGCCAAAGCGCTGCGGCAGAGGAAGAAGAGCGCGAACGAGCACCAGGCAAAGCTCGGGGCCGCGACCACCAGCACCGCCCAGACAGCCACCAGGGTGAACATCCACGGCATGCCCGGCCTGCCCCGCGCCGCGAGAACGGCCACGGCGGCATAGAGCAGGCTCGCCGCGGCAGCCAGGCCCAGGATCAGCAGGTTGTCGGCGGGGCTGTGCCGCATGACGTAGCGCACCAGCGAGGCCACCAGGAGCACCGCGAATCCCAGGTGCACTGCGGTGCCGATGCTGCCCAGGCCGGTGCGGGGTGTATCCCGCCGGGGCGGGGTTCCCGGGGCGGCAGCGGTGGCCGGGGCAGTGCCGGCGGCTCGGGTAGGCATGGGATGTCCCGTTCTGGCTGGTGGGAAACGCTACCTTCCATGCTATTGCCCCCGCCGATGCTGGTCTCTCAGCCATTTGGCTGATACGGCTGGCTTTTGGGTGGAGGCTTCAGCAGACGAAGGCCCGATGCCCGTCGCCGCCGCCCCCGGAAGGATTGGTGCGTACCCACCATGACCGTCCTAGGAGACACCGTGAAGAAGTCGCACAAAGCCTTCGCCGCCGCCGCTGCCGGCGCCCTCGTCCTGACCGCCGGAGCTACGGCGGCAGCCAACGCCGGAACCAGCCCCGCACCGGCAGCGGTCCCCGCCGTCGACGTCCAGCCCGTGCCCGAAACGGTGGTGCAGCAGAACCGCATCAGCGTGGGGGCATCGGCCACAGCCGTCAGCGCAGCCCTGGCCAAATGTCAGGCGGACAGGCTGCCCTTCGTCACCGTCGCGCTGGTGGACCGGTTCGGCACCGTCCAGGCGCTGCTCCGCGGTGACAACGCCGCCGAACACACCATCGAAGCGGCCAAGCAGAAGGCGTATACCGCTGCCGCCTTCGGTGCCCCCACCAGTGAACTGGCCAAGCGCATCAACGGCACCGGCCCTTCCATCGCCGACCTCCCGGGTACCCTGTTCCTGGCCGGCGGCGTCCCGCTGAAGGTCAACGGCGTCTCGGTGGCGGGCATCGGCGTCGGCGGTGCTCCGGACGGTGCGCTGGATGAAGCCTGCGCCTCGGCAGGGGCTGATGCCATTGCCGGCACTGCCAAGTAGGCTCCGCGTATGAGGCGATTCCGGATTGCCGTGATGCTTGCCGCCGGCGGGCTGTTGCTCAGCGCCTGCCAGGCCGGTCCGCCGGAGCCGCAGGCGGTTGACTCTGCGTCCGCCCCCGCCCCCTCCAGCCCCCTGCCCGCTCCCGGACAGCCCCCGACGGCGGCGCCCTCCCCGCCGCCCCCACCGGCCCTGTCCGCCGGGGAACAGGCGCAGCTGGACCAGGAACTGATCGCAGCCGCCAAGGCCAACAACGCCCCGCTGGTGGCCTCGCTGATCGGGCGGGGCGGGAACGTCAACGCCAAGGACGCCATCCAGGATTCCGCGTTCCTCTATGCCGGAGCCGAAGGCTTCAACGAGGTCCTCCGGCTGACGCTGGCGGCGGGTGCGGATGTTGCCAGCACCAACCGCTACGGCGGGACGGCACTGATTCCCGCGAGCGAGCACGGGCACGTGGAGACGGTGCAGATCCTGATCGCGGCCGGGGTGCCGGTAAACCACGTCAACAACCTGGGCTGGACGGCCATGCAGGAAGCCATCCTGCTCAACAACGGTGGCCCGCGCCAGCTGGAAGTGGTGCGCCTGCTCCTGGACGCCGGTGCGGACCCGGACATCAGCGATCCGGAGGGCCGTACTGCCCTCCAGAACGCGGAGCGGCGGGGGTTCGCGGAAATCGCGGCCCTGATCCGCTCCCGCAGCTAGAGTTTTTGTCCAGATACGGCGGGTTCCGGGCCGCGTAAGGCGCCATATCTGGACAAAAACTCGAAGGGTTAGAGGGCTTCGAGGATGCTGACGTAGTTGGCGATGCCCACGCCGCCCATGTTCTGGACCGCGGCGCGGCGGGGGCCATTCAGTTGCATGTCGCCGGCGGTGCCGGTGAGCTGCATGGCGGCGAGGACGTGCTGCGAGACGCCGGTGGCGCCCACCGGGTGGCCCTTGGATTTGAGGCCGCCGGAGACGTTGACGGGCAGCTTCCCGTCCTTGAACACCCAGCCCTCTTCAAGGGCGCGGGCGCCCTGGCCGGGGTCGGTGAGGCCCATGGCCTCGTACATGAGCAACTCGGCGATGGTGAAGCAGTCGTGGACCTCCGCGAAGTCAAGGTCTGCGATTCCGACGCCGGCCATCGCCAGGGCGCGCTGCCAGGATACGCGGGTGGCTTCGAAGGCCACGGGGTCACGGCGGGAGGCTGGGAAGAAGTCGTTTGCCTGGCCGAACCCGGCCAACCGCACGGGCGAAGCCGCACCGCCCGTAGGTGATGTGGACAGGACGACGGCGGCGGCGCCGTCGGATACGGGGGAGCAGTCCGTGCGGCGCAGGGGATCAGCCACCATGGGATTCTTGTCCGAGAGGGTGCGGCAGAACTCCTCACCGAGGTCCTTGCGGAGCTGGGCGTAGGGGTTGTCCACGCCATTGCGGTGGTTCTTGGCCGCGATGGTGCCCAGCACGTCGCCGAGCTTGCCGTGGGGGTCGTAGCGTTTGGCGTAGTGCTTGGCCACGTCAGCGAACAGCCCGGTGAAGCCTGTGGTGGAGGACTTGCCCGCCATGTCGTAGTCGGCGCCCAGCAGCCCGGCGCCCACAACGTCGGCCCCGGCGTGGGTCATCTTCTCCGCACCGATCACCAGGACGGTCCTGGCGGTCCCGGCGAGCAGGGACTTGGTGCCCTGCTGGAACGCGGCGGAGCCGGAGGCGCAGGCGTTCTCCACCCGAGTGGCGGGAACGTTGGCGAGGCCGGGGGAGACCTGCAGTGCCAGCGACGACGGGAAGGCCAGGGGCATCATCCCGGAGTTGAACTGGCCCACGTAGACCTCGTCCACCTGTCCGGGATCGATCCCCGCGGTGTTAATGGCGTCGGTGGCCACCTGCACGATCAGGGACTCCAGGGTGTCGTCGGTGAGCTTGCCGAACTTGCTGTGCCCCCATCCGGTGATGAGGATGTCCTTGCCGAACTGTTCCTTGAGGCTCATGCGATGGCTCCTTCGCGCTCGAGGGCGATGTCGAATTCCGCGCCGGTCTTGTCGTGGATCACGCTGAGCGTCACGTCCGGAGCGAGGCGGGTGAGCGTGAGCCGCCGCCCGCCGTCGTCCTTCTTCACCAGGTCGAAGACGGCAAGGTCTGTGATGATGCGGTCCACGCAGTCCAGCCCGGTAAGTGGCAGCGTGCATTCGCGGACGATCTTTGGGGTGCCGTCTTTGGCGTTGTGTTCTGTGAGGACCACGACCCGGGGTGTGCCGGCCACCAGGTCCATGGCACCGCCCATGCCCTTGACCATCTTGCCGGGGATGGTCCAGTTGGCCAGGTCACCGGTGCCGGAGACCTGCATGGCGCCGAGGATGGCGACCTTGACGTGCCCCCCGCGGATCATGCCGAACGAGGTTGCGGAGTCGAAGATGCTGCCGCCGGGCAGGACGGTGACGGTCTGCTTGCCTGCGTTGATCAGGTCAGCGTCCTCTTCGCCCTCGTAGGGGAACGGGCCCATGCCCAGCAGGCCGTTTTCGCTCTGCAGGACTACGCGGATGCCGTCGGGCAGGTTGTTGGCCACCAGCGTGGGGATGCCGATGCCCAGGTTCACGTAGTCGCCGTCGTTCAGTTCCTCGGCCGCGATGGCGGCCATTTCATCCCTGGTCCAGGCCATGGGGTTTCTCCTTTGAAAAAGTGGTGGGTGTTCAGACGGCCAGCGCTTCAGCGGCGGGCTCGGTGCGGGGCCAAACGGTGCGCTGTTCGATGTCCTTGGCCCGTGCGGTGGCCTGCACCAGGCGCTGGACGAACACGCCGGGGGTGACGATGTGGTTCGGGTCCAGGGCGCCGGGCGGGAGGATGACCTCGGCCTCGGCGATGGTTTGCTTCCCGGCGGTGGCCACCACGGGGTTGAAGTTGCGTGCGGTGTAGCGGTAGATGAGGTTGCCGTCGGTGTCGGCGGTGTGGGCGTGGACCAGCGCGACGTCGGCCACGATGCCGCGCTCCTGGACGTACGTTTCGCCGCCGAACACCTCGTGCGGCTTGCCCTCGGCAACCAGGGTGCCGACGCCCGTCCTCGTGTAGAAGGCGGGGATACCGGCACCGCCGGCGCGCAGCCGCTCGGCCAGGGTGCCCTGCGGGGTGAACTCCACCTCGAGCTTTCCGGCGAGGTACTGCTCCGCGAACAGCTTGTTCTCGCCCACATAGGACGCGATGACTTTGCGGACCTGGCCCGCTTCAATCAGGATGCCCAGGCCCTTGCCGTCCACACCCATGTTGTTCGAGACCACCGTCAGGTCCTTTACCCCGGAATCCCGCACGGCCTCAATCAGGTCGGAGGGAATACCGCTCAGGCCGAACCCGCCCACGGCCAGGGTCATCCCGTCCTCAAGCGTCCCCTGCAGGGCCGCAGCGGCCGTGGGGTGAAGTTTGCTCATGGTTTCTCCTCGTTGAGCGTCAGCGTGTCCACTTTATGGACCAATGGTTGTGCCTTCGAGGCTAAAGAGGCTGATTGGGGGTGTCAAGAGGCGGAATGTGAGCAAAAACGTGCGCATCTACACTGTGGACGGTAGGCTTCTGCATGTCCATATTATGGACGAAAGGAGCAGGAATGGGTGCAGTTCAGGTGCAGGGAGCGCAGGTGGTCAGCAGGATCGCCGGATTGTTACGCCTGGTGTCGCGCAGTGCGGAGGGCATGCCGCTGGCCGGCCTGGTCCGCGAATCCGGGCTGACCCGGCCCACGGTCCATCGGCTGCTGACCTCCCTTGCGGGCGAGGGACTGCTGGACCAGGATCCAGCATCCGGCAACTGGGTGCTGGGGCCGGAAGTCCTTTTGATGGGGTCGGTCGCCTCTGCCCGGTTCCCGCTGGAGGACATTGCGCGCCCCAGCCTGCGCCGGCTCGCTGAGGCCACCGGGGAGAGTGCCTTCTTTTCCGTCCGCCGCGGCACGGAGACCGTCTGCCTGCTGCGGGAGGAGGGCAGCTTTCCGGTCCGGTCTTTCGTCCTCCATGAGGGCGTCCGGTTCCCCCTGGGTGTGGCCTCCGCCGGCACGGCCATCATGGCGTTCCTGCCTGAGGCCGAGCAGGAGGAGTTGCTGGCGGACTGGACAAAGCATGCGGGCACCTTCGCTGCAAACCACACGAAGCAGCTTGTCCGCGAGAACCTGGCCCGTACCCGGTTGCAGGGCTACTCAGTGAACCCCGGCCTGGTGCTTGAAGGCAGCTGGGGGATGGGCGCGGCCGTGTTCGACCGGTCAGGCCGGCCCGCCTGGGCCCTGTCCCTGACGGGGATCGAGCCCCGGTTCCGGCCGGACCGCCAGGAAGAGCTGGGCGCGCTGCTGATGGCGGAGGCCCACCGGATTACCCAGCAGCTGGCTGGCACCGAGGGCGGAGGGGTGCCCTACTGAAACCCTTGGCCTGCCAGGATCTGGTTCTGTTTCCGGGTTCTGATGCGGACGTACCATCAGGCATGGAAAAGCTGAAATTCGAGGTAGAAATTAGCGCTCCCGCGGAAACCGTCTGGGCCACGATGCTCGATGATGCCACATACCGGGAATGGACGAGTGCGTTCAACGAGTCAGGTTCCTACTATGAGGGTGACTGGAACCGGGGCAGTGAGATTCGGTTCCTTGGCCCTGACGATGAACCTGTGGCCCTCGGTAAGCTCAAGGACCTCGCCGAAGCCCGGTCCTCCAGCTGACGTCGCTCAACGCGAACAACCGTTAACCAAAATGCGCGACGGCGCGCCACTCCTGAAAGTGCGGCGCGCCGCTTCGCGCTTCCCGAAAGGTAAGGAAGCCCAGTGGAGGCCGGGCTCTGTATGTCAGAGCCCGGTGCGTGCCTCTTCGGGGCCCTCGCCCTTCCACCAGGTGTCAAAGATACTGACGGGCACAGTGCGCTTGTGCCGGGTGCGCAGGTACTTCTGCTCGATGCGTTCCGCGACGTCCCCGGGAACGTCCCGGCCCTCCAGGTAGTCGTCGATCTGGTCGTAGGTCAGGCCCAGCTCGTCTTCATCCGTGCGGCCCGGCTGGTCGTCCAGGAGGTCTGCGGTGGGTACCTTTTCCCAGATCCGTGCAGGGGCGCCAAGCTCTGCCAGCAGGGCGCGGTTTTGCCGCTTGTTCAAACCGAACAACGGAAGGATGTCCGCGCCGCCGTCGCCATATTTGGTGAAAAATCCGGTGACGGACTCCGCGCCGTGGTCGGTGCCGACCACCAGGTAGTTGTGCTCGCCTGCCAGCGCGTACTGGGCGATCATGCGGGTCCGGGCCTTGGTGTTTCCCTTGTGGAAGTCGGAAATTTCGCTGCCCACGGTCTTTTCGAACTCGTCCTCGAAACCGTCAACGGCCGCGGAAATGTTGAAGGTCCATTCCGTCTTGGGCCGGATGAAATCAAGGGCGGCCTGGGCGTCCTCCTCATCGTGCTGGACACCGTAGGGAAGGCGGACCGCCACGAAATTGGCCTCCACGCCCTCGGCCTCCAGCTCGTCAACAGCCAGCTGGGCGAGCTTTCCGGCCAGGGACGAATCCAGGCCGCCGGAAATGCCCAGGACAAATCCCCTGGTCTGTGTTGCCTTGAGGTAGTCCTTAAGGAACGTGACACGCTTGCGCACCTCCCCGGCGGGATCGATCCGGGGCTGTACGCCCATTTCCTTGATAATGGTGGCCTGGAGTTCGCGCATGTGCTCCAGCCTAGCCAGCGGCGTTGACAGTGCTCAAGCATGTCCACCGGCCTGTCCCGACTAAACTGGAACCCATGACTTCCCCCAGTGAGACTGCAGTGGATGCTGCAGCTGCCCGTGCCCGCCTGCTCGAACTGATCAAGGAACTTGCCGTGGTCCGCGGCAAGGTGATCCTCTCCAGCGGAGCGGAGGCTGACTACTACATCGACCTCCGCCGGATCACACTGCACCATGAGGCATCCAAGCTGGTGGGCCAGGTAATGCTTGCGCTTGCCGACGACGCCG
The DNA here is from genome assembly GCF_059090105.1 of Arthrobacter sp. K410C. Classification (NCBI taxonomy): domain Bacteria; kingdom Bacillati; phylum Actinomycetota; class Actinomycetes; order Micrococcales; family Micrococcaceae; genus Arthrobacter; species Arthrobacter sp. K410C. Next base: position 167,470 of record NZ_JBNHFJ010000005.1, on the reverse strand, counting down.
GGATCGACTTCGAATGCGCCGGTGGCCTTACCATGGGGGCTGACCCGGTGGGGACGGCCGTGATGCATGCAGCCGCCGACGCCGGCCGCGCCGTTGACGCCTTCGTGGTCCGCAAGGCGCAGAAGTCCTACGGCATGGGCCGCCAGGTGGAAGGCCCGTCCGTGGAAGGCCGCAAAGTCCTGGTCCTGGAAGACACCTCCACCACCGGCGGCTCCGCCCTGACGGCCGTCGAGGGCGTCCGCAACGCCGGCGGCAATGTTGTTGCGGTGGCAGTGATCGTGGACCGCGATACCGGAGCCAAAGAAAAGATTGAAGCCGAAACCGGTGTTCCCTACCTGTTTGCGTTCAGCAAGGACGAGCTGGGACTTTCCTAGCAGCAGCCGTCGACCCCGCACGCCGAGAGGGCGGCGGGGGTCAGCTGTAGCAGCGTTCCGGGGACTGGGGCTGCACCCTTTGTTGGATGACCGGCTGAGGCTGGCCTATCATTTGCCATAACCCCTTAACTCCCCGTACGGAGAACTTGCCCCATGCTCCCCTCTGAACAGCCCTTGAACACCAACGAGCAGATCCAGAACCTCATCCTGGACAGTGCCGATTTCGAGGACTTCCTCAACGAGCTGGCGCGATTCTCCGCGCACCAGGTGGCAGGCGATGGAGAAGACGCCCTCTGTGGTATTACCCTTCTGCGTGACCGCAAGGCGGCCACCATCGGCTGGAGCAGCGACTCCGCGCGGGAAGTGGACGAGATCCAGTATTCCCTGGCACAGGGCCCCTGCCTGACTGCGGCCGAGGAGGAGCGTGAGGTCCACGTGCCGGACCTCCTTCAGGAGAACCGCTGGGGTCCCGACTATGCGAATGCGGTGGCCTCGCATGGCCTCCGGTCCGTGCTGTCCCTGCCCTTCAACCTGCAGGGTGAAGCCAAAGCGGCGCTCAACCTGTACTCCGACGTTCCGCGCAAGTTCGATGAAAATGCTGCCGCGAAAGCCCGCGGCTACACCCGGGAGATCTCCCAGGCCCTGCGGCTGGCGGTGCGGTTCTCGCTGCATACGGACAGTGCGGCCAACCTCCGTGCCACGCTGGAGTCCCGCACTATCATCGATATCGCCGTGGGAATCGTGATGGCCCAGAACCGGTGCAGCCAGCAGGCGGCAGTGCAGATCCTCACCGAGGCTTCAAGCAACAGCAACACGAAACTGCGGGATATTGCGCGGTCCCTGGTTGATTCAGTGGGTGGCAGCGGCACCCGGACGCATTACCAGGAGCCAAGCCAGAGGCAGTCCGACCAGTCTGCCTGAGGCCCGGCGATGTTACCGGCGGGTTGTGCCCGGCTCGGACTCGGGGTTACGCTTACCGAGGTTGAGCCGTCGGCCATAGACACCCTTTTTTGGAGTACCTATGGACCGCGCACTGAACGCCCTCGTTAATCTCGACGTCCCCGCCGATACCGTGCGGATTGATGTCCGGGGGAGCCTGAACAACGAGTCACGCCCCGACCTTGTGCACATCATCCGCCGCGTCAGGCGCATGGGCATCCGCTCGCACATCCGGGTTGACCTTTCCCGGGCTGCGCTGGTGGAGTCGGCGGCACTGGCGGGGCTGCGGAGCGACCTCAACGCCATGGACATCACCGCGCTGGCAGGAATTGACGGTGCCGGGGTATCCCTCCAGGTCTCCACACCCACTGGCAGTTGGGCAACTCCTGCCGGTCCGGCGGGCCGGACTTTTCCTGTTCCCGTCGACGACTCCCTCCTTCCTGAGGTCAACCGGGACTTCCTGGGCGTCCCGGCTGCCCGGCTGGAGGAGCTGTTCTGCCGGCCGCTGCAGGAATACTCGGGTGAAGAGCTCCTTGCGGCCAGCGACACCCTGTTCGCCCTGCTGGACAACCCCAGGGCACTCGCAGGCTCGGACCTCCTGGGCCGCTACAACGACATTGGCCGGGAGATCCTCCGGCGCCGGCAGCATCCGGAAGCGCCGTCAACCGCGGCAGAGGGCCGGACAGCCATCTGACCCGGCGTCACTGAATGGTTACACCCCGCTGCTTGCGGCGGTGTCTTCGGTTGTGCCTACGGTAGAGGCGTGCCGTATGAGGGGGAGGTAAATCCGCAGGACCGGCGCGGGTCTTCCGCGGCCCGCCTGCTGGCGGAAGCGGCTGCCCTGAAACGCTTTTCCCGGCGCACGTTCCTCACTGTTGCCGGCGCCTCAGGATTGCTGGCGGCGGACATGCTCCTCACCCGGGAGGTCCAGTCGCAGCGCCGGACCAATAAGATCCTGCCCGTAACGGACAACTTCGCAGATGCGTACTATCCGGACGCCAGCTGGTTCCTCTTCCCCGGCTACAAAACCAGCTGGGAAGAAGCGCAGTGGATACTGAACTCCCTGCGCGGGTCCCTGAACAAGCGGGCCCGGCTGGCCGCCGTCGGATACTCCAACCAGGGGCTGGATATTGATCGGGTGGTGATCGCAGTGATCGAGTACGTCCGCGCCCAAAAGCTCACCAAGCTCTTCTTCTACGGGCACAGTTTCGGCGGCATGGTGGCAACCCAGGTGGCCGCACGGCTCCTGGAGCTCCACGGCGTGGAGGTGCAGTTCATCGTGCTGGACTCCAGCCCGTACAGCAAGCATGACGTCCTTGACCAGAGCTGGTTCGATGGCGTGGTGTTCCTCTACGAGCGCGGCTTCCGGTTCCCGTCCGCCCTCCGTGGCGGCTACGAACTGGGCGAACGCGTGATCCACAAGGACGAGCGCAGCTGGCGGCAGATCCTGGACCAGACGGTGGAACAGCTGTCACCGATCGCCCCGTCCAGCGTGCTGGTCCAGACGGAATCCGCCTACATCTACTACTTTGACGGGTCCCGGTTCGCAGGCCGGATCGGCAACGCCAAGATGGCCTACATCGGGAACCCGAGAGACCGCACCGTGCGTTACCAGACCGCAGCCGAGGCCTGGGCCGTGGCGTTCAAGGACAACATGGTCTCCACCGACCTGCAGACCACAGATGCAGCCCCCGCCCACGCCAGCCCCGGCTGGAACCCCAACGTGTACAACCCCATCCTGGAGGAACTGATGAACGGCTTCTTCCCGCTGCCCCGGGGCGGGTCCAGGGTGAGTGTGTTCTAGAGCTGGTTTTTCAGGTCCGCCACCGAGTTCAGGACCTGGTTGGGCCGGAACGGGTAGGCACCGATGTCATCCCGTCCCGTGATCCCCGTGAGGACCAGGACGGTATGCAGGCCCGCCTCCATGCCCGCGATGATGTCCGTGTCCATCCGGTCCCCGATCATGGCGGTGGTCTCGGAGTGCGCATCGATCTGGTTCATGGCGGAACGGAACATCATGGGGTTTGGTTTGCCGACGATGTACGGTTCCCTGCCGGTGGCCTTGGTGATCAAAGCTGCGATTGCCCCTGTTGCGGGCATGGGGCCGTCCTTGGACGGGCCGGTGGCATCCGGGTTGGTTGCGATAAAGCGGGCACCGGCGAGGATCAGCCGGATGGCGGTGGTAATGGCCTCGAAGGAATAGGTGCGCGTCTCGCCAAGCACCACGAAGTCCGGGTTCTGGTCGGTGAGGATGAAGCCTGCCTCGTGGAGCGCCGTCGTAAGCCCTGCCTCGCCGATTGTGTAGGCCCTGTTGCCGGCTTCCGAACGCACCTGGTCCTTGAGGAACTGCGCGGTGGCCAGGGCCGAGGTCCAAATGTTCTCCTCGGGGACCTCCAGGCCGGAGGAACGCAGCCGGGCGGCAAGGTCGCGCGGGGTGAAAATGGAGTTGTTGGTCAGCACCAGGAAGCGCTTGGATGTGTCCACCCACCGCTGGATCAGTTCAGCTGCACCCGGGATTGGCTGGTTCTCGTGGACCAGGACGCCGTCCATGTCCGTCAGCCAGCACTCAATGTCCTGGCCGCTGCGGTAAACCGCCGGGTTGCCTACTACCTGGTCTGCTTCTGCCACGCTTGCCTCCGCCGGTTGATGTTCGGTCCAGTGGTCCAGTCTAGTGTTGAAGGGTGAACCAAACGCCCGGCACGCCTGACCCCGCCAACCCGCAGCCCGAGGAGGTCGGGGCACCCAAGGCGGAAGTCGGCGTCGGACCCTGGGAAGGCGACTTGCCGGAAGGCGACCACTGGGACCCGGACCTGCTGGCCGACGGCGACCGCCGCAACGTTCTGGACAAGTACCGCTACTGGAAGCACGAGGCGATCGTGGCGGAACTGGATTCCCGCCGGCACAACTTCCATGTGGCCATCGAGAACTGGCAGCACGACCTCAACATCGGCACGGTGGTGCGGACCGCCAACGCGTTCCTCGCCAAGGAGGTCCACATCATTGGACGACGGCGGTGGAACCGGCGCGGCGCCATGGTCACCGACCGCTACCAGCACGTCCGCCACCATCCCACCGTGGAGGACTTCGTGGCGTGGGCGCAGGGCGAGGGCCTGGCGATCATCGGAATCGACATCTTTCCCGACTCCGTCCCCCTGGAAACCTACGAACTGCCCAGGGACTGCGTGCTGGTTTTCGGCCAGGAAGGTCCGGGCCTCACGCCCGAGGTCCACGCTGCGGCCGAGGCCACGTTGTCCATTGAACAGTTCGGCTCCACCAGGTCCATCAACGCCGCCTCCGCAGCAGCCATCGCCATGCACGCCTGGGTCCGCCGGCACGTCTTCAACCAGCATGTGTAGCGGGCAGCGGGGCACGTAATCCCAACTCGCTGGAGTGTTACCGAGGGCTGACCCGAATCGCCTGGGCTGTGGCGGATATCGCTAGGATGGTGCTAGCCGTAAAGCGGTCTACGGGTTACCAGCCCTCAGACGAAACTCAGCATAGGAGTCAGCATGCCCATTGCAACCCCAGAGATCTACTCCGAAATGATCGACCGCGCGAAGGCAGGCGGCTTCGCTTACCCGGCCGTGAACGTGACCTCCTCGCAGACCCTGAACGCCGCACTGCGCGGTTTCGCCGAGGCTGAGTCCGACGGCATCGTCCAGGTTTCCACCGGCGGTGCCGCCTACTGGTCCGGCGCCTCCACCAAGGACATGGTGGCCGGTTCCCTGGGCTTTGCAGCCTTCGCCCGCGAGGTGGCCAAGAACTACGGCGTGAACATCGCGCTGCACACCGACCACTGCCCCAAGGACAAGCTGGACGGCTTCGTCCTGCCGCTGCTGGCCGCCTCCGAGGCTGAGGTCAAGGCCGGCCGCAACCCGCTGTTCAACTCCCACATGTGGGACGGCTCCGCCGAGACCCTGCAGGAAAACCTCCGCATCGCCCGCGAACTGCTGGAGCGCACCGCCGCCGCCAAGATGATCCTCGAGGTTGAAATCGGCACAGTGGGCGGCGAAGAGGACGGCGTTGAGAACGAGATCAACGAAAAGCTCTACACCACGGTAGAGGACGCCCTGGCCACCGTTGAGGCGCTGGGTGCAGGCGAGCACGGCCGCTACATCACCGCGCTGACCTTCGGCAACGTCCACGGCGTCTACAAGCCCGGCGGCGTCAAGCTCCGCCCGGAGATCCTCAAGGACATCCAGGCCCAGGTGGGCGCGAAGATCGGCAAGGAAAACCCGTTCGACCTGGTGTTCCACGGCGGCTCCGGCTCCTCGGACCAGGAAATCGCGGACGCGGTCTCCTACGGCACCATCAAGATGAACATCGACACCGACACCCAGTACGCGTACACCCGTCCGGTGGCCGACCACATGTTCAAGAACTACGACGGTGTCCTGAAGGTGGACGGCGAAGTGGGCAACAAGAAGACCTACGACCCCCGCGTCTGGGGCGCCTCCGCCGAAGCCGGGCTCGCAGCCCGCGTCGTGGAAGCCACAAAGCAGCTCGGCTCGGCCGGAAAGACCTTCTAAATGTCGGACGAGTTCCGCAGGAACCTCATGGGTCCGGAGCCCACGCTCCTGCCCGCCGAGACAGAGGTGTACCAGCATCTCGCCCTGGGCCAGGAAGCCGTGGACCTGGTGGCGAAGAACCCCACGTCCTCGCTCCTGTGGGCCATCCTGGCCGAAGAGGCGTGGGCAGAGGGGCGCACCATCGACTCCTACGCCTACGCCCGGGTGGGCTACCACCGCGGGCTCGACGCGCTGCGCCGCAACGGCTGGCGCGGCGCCGGCCCCATCCCCTGGGAGCATGAGCCCAACCGCGGGTTCCTGCGCGCCCTGTACTCGCTGGGGCGGGCCTCGGCAGCCATCGGCGAGCCGGAGGAGCCGGAGCGCATCGAGAAGTTCCTCAAGGACTCCGATCCCGCGGCCAAGGCAGCCATCGAAGGCGCCTGATTACTGGGCCCACACCCGCAGGGTTCCCTGGCCCGTGGAGCCGCCCGGGTGAGGGTCCCGGCCCGAGCTTGCGAGGGCAGGGAGCCCGTGTGGCCTTGCGAGGTTAGGGGGCGGGTGGGGACGACGGCGGGCGGCCACCTTGGTGAAAGGTGACCGCCCGCCGTCGTATGTCCCGGGTGGGGTTAGCTGGATTTTTGCAGACCCGTCCGGGCCATGGCGTCGGCGTAGGCGACGCGCATGTCCTCCAGGTATTCCGCCTGGCGGGCCGGGGAACCGGCAAACGCGCGGCCGCTGAGGGAGCGCACCTTGTAGGTCTTGAGCCCCCGGCGCCACAGGAGGGGCACCTCGGTCTTCAGCAGCAGGTTTGCCAGGCGGTTGGCCTCGGTGCCATGGGCCACGATCACGGATGCGCGGGGGACCAGCGCCAGGAATTTGAGCAGCGGCTTGAGGCCGGACTGGATCTGGTCCGGAGTGAACTTCCCGTTGGCCTCGCCGGGGACGTGCCACGGGTGGACGTTCCACGGCATCACGAACTCCGGGCGGAGGCCCAGCTTCCACTGGATCCCGAGCATGCGGGTGGCGGCGTCCTGGTCGCCGGCGGTGATGAAACCTGACGGATCTGCTTCACCGATGTTCGAGAACAGGCTGATGATGCGGCATTCTTCGACGTCGTGCATGGGATCGACGTAGGGAACCGTGGTGCCGGGCCTGGTCTCCTGCAGGGAATCGCACAGTTCGTTGACGGCGGCGACGTTGGGCTCGTAGCGGCGGCTCAGGAGTTGGTCATGGAATGATTCGGGGGCCAGTGCTGTCATGTACTGCTGGGTCTCCTGCGGGGATTGGCGGTGCGTCCGCCGGCGGAGTCGGGCGCGAGGAGGCGCGGCGCATCAGCGGCGGTAATTGGGGGTGGGCCGGTTCCTGGCCGGCCTTGTCCAGTCTACCAAGCCCCGCGAAGCGAAACGCCGGTGGTCCCGCTTTGCGGCAAAAGGAAGCAATCCCGACAAACCTCGACAAGCAGCTGTCGAGGTTTGTCGAATTGATTGACAGAAACCGTTTACCTTGGTTGGCTGTTGTCACAGTCGCAATGGGGGGCATGGCGGCTGGACGCACCTAATGCACTCGAAAGAGGTAACGCGCTGTGAAAAAATCCTTGAGGGTCCTTGCTGTGTCCGGAGCGCTGGCACTCGCCGTCGTCGCGGGACCGGCCCCGCTGGCTCAGGCCGTGGGCGAAGGCCCCAACTATGACGGCAACGGACAGATCACCACCTCCAAGCTGGCCACCTATGACCAGATGGTTTCCTTCCTGAAGGACCAGGACGCCAAGCAGCAGGCGATGGAGCTGGAAGTCATCGGGCAGACCGTCAAGGGGCGGGACATCCACCTGGTCAAGTACATCTCGGACCCGGCCAAGCCCACCATCCTCTACCTCACGCAGCAGCACGGCAACGAACAGCTCACCACCGAGGGCGCGCTGGAATTCGTCAAGCACCTGGGGACGGGCAAGTCAGGGGACCTCCTGGCCGGCGTCAACATCCTGATCGTTCCCATGCTGAACGCCGACGGAGCCATGGGGGACGTGAACTTCCCGCTTGACGACTATGTTGCCAAGGGTGACCGCAACCTGACCCGCTACAACGCCGAGGGCGTGGACCTGAACCGCGACCATGTGGCCAAGGTCCAGCCCGAAACGCAGGCGCTGCACAACAATGTAATGCGCAAGTACGACATCGATTACATGATCGACCTGCACCACCAGGGCACCCGGAGCGAGCGTGACGGCGAACTGGTTTCCGGCTCCATCCTGTACCCCACCACCCCCCACGCGGACCCCGCCGTCGTCGAAAGGTCCAAGCAACTGGGTGCCGTGGTGTTCGACAACGTTGACTCCACGGGCTGGGGCCACCTGGGCAAGTACCAGGGCGGCAGCGCCGAAATCATCAGCCGCAACGGCATCGCCGTGGAGTACGGGATTGCCACCCTGCTGTTCGAGATGCGCGGCATGTCCGACCACTACGCGGACGGCGTTGCGCTGGGCCTTCGCAGCAACGGCTACCTGATCAAGCAGACGGTCACCACCCTGACATCCACCGCGGCGGCCATCGCGGACGGTTCAATCGCCGACGCCGACACCTCCTTCTGGGACAGCCTCGCCGAGCAGACCTCTCGGCCGGGCGGGGAAGCCGACGACGAGTAAGGCATAAGCCCGCCCGCCATTGCCCTCCTTTACCTTCCGTAAAGGAGGGCGGTGGCCAAACGAGGGGACAAGGAGTGCCATCCGCTAAACTTGGGTGGTAAGGGCCCCGGGGCCATCGCGCCGCAGTTCCGTCCGCGGGACAATGCACGCCGGTCCACTCGGGGCATTCTCATGAACGGCGCTGCCCCAGGACTGCCACGATGTGGCGGGCTACTGGAGAGCCCGAACGAATGGGGGAGGATCCCATGCCAGCAATTGTGATCGTAGGAGCCCAGTGGGGCGACGAAGGTAAAGGCAAAGCCACCGACCTGCTGGGCGGCCGCGTCGATTACGTCGTCAAGCCGAACGGCGGCAACAACGCCGGGCACACCGTCGTCGTAGGCGGTGAAAAGTACGAACTCAAGCTGCTCCCGGCAGGCATTCTCAGCCCCAACGCGGTTCCCATCATCGGCAACGGCTGCGTAGTGAACCTCGAAGCACTGTTCCAGGAAATTGACGGCCTGCAGGCGCGCGGCGCCGATACCTCCAAGCTCCGCGTCTCCGCCAACGCCCACCTCGTCGCCCCGTACCACCAGGTCCTGGACAAGGTGACCGAACGTTTCCTCGGCAAGCGCGCCATCGGCACCACCGGCCGCGGCATCGGCCCCGCCTACATGGACAAGGTGGCCCGCCTGGGCATCCGCGTGCAGGACGTCTTCGACGAATCCATCCTCCGCCAGAAAGTGGAAGGCTCACTGCGGCAGAAGAACGAACTCCTGGTCAAGGTCTACAACCGCCGCGGCGTGGTGGTGGACGAGATCGTGGAGTACTTCCTGTCCTTCGCCGAGCGGCTGCGCCCGTTGGTCATCGACAGCACCCTGGTCCTGAACACCGCCCTTGACGAAGGAAAGGTGGTCCTGATGGAAGGCGGCCAGGCCACGTTCCTGGACGTCGACCACGGCACCTACCCCTTCGTCACTTCCTCCAACCCGACCGCAGGCGGCGCCTCGGTGGGCTCGGGCATCGGCCCCACCCGCATCTCCCGGTCCATCGGCATTATCAAGGCCTACACCACGCGCGTCGGCGCCGGCCCGTTCCCCACGGAGCTCTTCGACGACATGGGCCTGTACCTGCAGAAGACCGGCGGTGAGTTCGGCGTCAACACCGGCCGCCCCCGCCGCTGCGGCTGGTACGACGCCGTCCTGGCCCGCCATGCCTCCCGGGTCAACGGTTTCACGGACTACTTCGTCACCAAGCTGGACGTCCTCACCGGCATCGAGCAGATCCCCGTGTGCGTGGCCTACGACGTCGACGGCGTGCGCCATGACGAGATGCCGATGACGCAGACCGAGTTCCACCACGCCAAGCCGATCTTCGAGTACTTCGACGGTTGGACCGAGGACATCACCGGTGCCCGCACCATGGCTGACCTGCCGGACAACGCGCGCAACTACGTCCTCGCCCTGGAGAAGCTTTCCGGCACGCGTTTCTCCGCCATCGGCGTGGGACCTGACCGGGACCAGACCATCGTGGTGAACGACCTCATCAACGACTGATCCCCCAGCACAGCCAGTCCTGAGGCGGCGGCGGACCACCATTCCTGGGTCCGCCGCCGCGGCATTTAAGCCGCATTTGAGGTGGCAGGCAATTTACACAGGGTTAACCGTCCCGGTCTTGTAGGGCAGCGGGCGCGGGCCGCAAACTTTTCTAATACTTGGTGTACCGATCACCTGCAGTTCCACATAATCCGCGGGAAGATCGCAGCGATGCGTGCGTGCCGGCCGGCACGAGGGCATCGCCAGCATGATTCCCCTCTGGAAGGATGTCGCTATGGCCGGGAACTTCGAAGTGTTTGTCGACGCGGACTCGCTGTACAGGTTCCGGCTACTGGGGCCCGACGGAACGGTAATGGCCGTCTCCCAGGCGTTTAAGGACAAGCACGCCGTCAAGGCAGGTATCGATGCCGTCCGTGAATGTGCCGGCACCGGATTGGTGACCGATCTTTGCCCGGCCGGGACAGTTTCCCCACCGGCGCCTCGTCCTGTCCACGAGGCTGCGCCGGCTGCTTCGCAAAGCGACTGCGGGCCACGTGCCGCCGCGAGAGTGCACATTTCCAGCCTTGCCAAGGGTCCGCGCCGGCTGTCGGCGGCCCCGCATTGGACCCGCGCCCTGACACCATAAAACACTTCCAAAAGTTTTTTAAGGTTTTTCTGGATCCGCGTAACCCTCCCGCCCGCCCCGGCGATTACCTTTATGTAGCGCCGGCCTGGAACTTGTCCCCCATCACGTTCCAGGCCGGCTCTTCCCTTTTCATCCGGCGGCAGGGGCAGCTGCTACTACCGGAACCGGTGCCGCCGTGGCGGTCCCGGTGAAGCGGTTACTGAGGGGTAAAGTTGGCCGGGGACAGGGCATTCCGTCTTGCTTGGTCTGTACTCTAACCAGCGTCCCCCTCTTTGACTGAAAGCACTACGTCCGTGACTGATGCACTGACAGACGAGGCGCTCCGGGACCAGTCCCGGCAGCCCGCCGTTTACAGCCTCGTGTACCGGACATACGCGTCACAGGTCCTGGGCTACCTTACGGCCCGTGGAGTCGAAGATCCGGAGGCGGCAATGCAGGAAGTGTTCCTCTCCGTCCTGCCCCGGGTGGGCTCCGTGCATGGCGGTGCGGCAGGGCTTCGCACTTTCATCTTCTCGGTGGCCCACGCCCGAATGGTGGACGATCACCGCCGCCAGAGCCGCACTCCTGCGCACCTTACGTTTGAGCCGGACCTCGACCACCGGGAGCATGCGTCGGCCGAATCCGAAGCACTGGAACGCATTTCGCCGCAGGAAGTCCTCCGGCTGCTTGATGGCCTCCCCGATGACCAGCGGGAGGCCCTCTCGCTGCGCCTTGTTGCCGGGCTCACGGTGGAGCAGGCAGCGGAAGCAATGGACAAGAGCGCCGGCGCCGTCAAGCAGCTGCAGCGGCGGGCGCTCCTCAAATTGCGGGACCTCTCGGCAGTGAAGGAGTACCTCAAGCCATGACCCCCCACGTTTCCGGCCTGCCCGCGCTGGTCGATGACATGCTCGTCGAGGCCGGACATGCCGAAGATGCGGAACTCCGCGCCGCCCTTCTCACCCTGGGAACCCTGGCATCCCTTCCTGCGCCCGCGCCGTCGGGGGAACTTGCCAAGCTTTTGGCCGGCGACATCACCTCCGGTGCGCCGGACGATGAACTCGCCCGCCGCCGTCGCCGTCGCATCCAACGGCCCACCGTGCTGGGGCTTGCCCTCGCAGCGGGCATGGCAACAGGGATAGGCGGAGTCGCTGCCAGTTCCCCGGTGGCTATGCATGCCGGCAGCTCCTCGGTGCAGGAGCTGCTCGACGATTGGCGGCCGTCCTGGAGCATTGCGGTCCAGGCTGCCTCCGGATTCCCGCAGCCGGACACCCCAGGTGTGGATTCCGCCTCGGCGGCAGTTGACCCCGGGACTGACGGACCCGCTGTCCCTGCCACTGTTTCAGGCGGGCAGCCTGCCGGGCAGCGACCTGCTCCCCGCCAGGTACCGGGGACACCCGGCCCGGAGCAGCAAGCGCCGCAGGCAAAGGGCGACGTTTCCAACGGCGGCCGGCAGGACAACCCGCAGGCGCCAGACCAGGACCGTGGCCCCTCAGGAAGCCCGGCCACCGACCTCCCCGGCGCCGGACAGTCCCGCGGAGACAGCTTCCCCGGTGAGAAAAAGCTGGCAGGGGAAGGCAGCCTCGCCGGGGATGCGGTGAAGCCGCGGGCGGAAGCAGCAGAGCCCGTGAACCGCACCCCTGCAACCGCAGGCAAGCAAGCACCTGGCGACAACTGGCGGCAGAAATTCAATCGGTGACAGTCACGGGAATACTGACCGGCAGCCCCGGCGACCAATGGACACGCAGGTAGGCTAAGCCCATGGGCCAAACTAACGATCCAGCTGTCATCGAACGGCTGATGCGGACGAAGGGCCGTTGGGCCATCGTGGGCCTCACCACCAACGAATGGCGCGCCGCCTACGACACATCACTGTTCATCCGCGACCGGCTGGGGATGGACATTATCCCGGTCAACCTGCCCGGCGACCCGGTGCACGGCGAAGAGGGGTACCGCAGGCTCAGGGACATTCCCCCTGAAAAGCACCCCATCGACGTCGTGGACTGCTTTGTGAACTCCCAGCGGGTGGGGGCGGTGGTAGACGAGGCGATTGCCGTGGGGGCGAAGGCAGTTTGGCTTCAGCTTGGCGTGATCGACGAGGACGCGGCGGCGCGGGCCAAGGCAGCGGGCCTGGATGTGGTGATGGACGTCTGTCCCGCGCAGGTGGCCTGGCAGTTCAACCTTTGACCCCTGCCGGCGGTTGAAGTGCAGCCTAGCGCTTCATCAGCTCCGGATAGTGCCGTTCGGTGACATCCGGGTGGGCGCGCATCCGGCCCTTGAGCATATTCATCCCGAAGGATGACAGCAGGGGGTTCGCCGGATCATCGGTGATGCCGCGCGCAGCCGCCCTGAGCTCCGGCGGCAGTGGGACTGGGCCGATGACGGCGTCGAGCCGGGGCGACCAGAAGAACGGCACCGAGTAGCGGTCCACCCCGGGCGGAGGCGCCTGGACCCGGTGGATGGTGGCAGCAAGGTACCCCTCCGTGGCCACTTCCAGCATTTCGCCCAAATTGACCACCAGCGCGCCGGGGATGGGTTTCACCGGTATCCATCCCGTGGTGCCGGGCGGCTGTACTTCCAGCCCACCCACCTCGTCCTGCAGCAAGAGGGTGACGAAGCCGTAGTCTGCGTGCGAACCTACCCCCTGGTCGCCGGCCTCCTCCACAACGCCGCCAACGTAGTGGACCAGCTTGCCCATCCAGGCCGGGGAATCACGGAACGGCTCGTCAAAGTAGTCCTCGGGCAACTGGAGTGAGACAGCAATGGCACGCAGGAGCTCCATGCCTACCGAGGACATCAGCTCGGCCCATGCCATCGCAGCCGGCTTGAGCTCCGGAAAGGACTCGTCCGGCCACAGGTTGGGGCCCTGGAGCAGCCAATATGGCTCGTCCGGCGGATAGTCGCTGACCGGCTCGCGCTCGGGGGAGTAGTCGATCTGCTCGCGCGCGTCCGCCTTTCCCTGGGTCACCTCAGTGCCCATGCGCGTGTACCCGCGGAAATGGGGCGACAGCCGGTTGTCCAGCTTCAGTCGTTCCTCAAGGGGAAGATTAAAGAAGCGCCTGATGACGTCCAGGAGGTGGTCCGCCTGCCCGGGCGCCCCGCCGTACCCCGTGACCTGGAAGAAACCGACGTTGTGGGTGGCGTGCCGCAGCTGCTCGATGAATTCCGGACTGAAAGACCCGTAGGGCTGCCGTGCGGTGCTTAGGTCCAGAACAGGAATGCTGCCCTGATCGTCTGACATCCTCGCAGACTAGCACCGCTGCGGCCTGCTTTATAGGCTGGCTTCATGGACCCCGACGCGCTACGGATAATCTGCCTGTCCTTCCCGGGCGCCTACGAGGATTACCCGTTCGGGCCGGAAACAGCAGTATTTAAGGTCATTGCCCGCAGCGGCGGCGGAACTGCCTCCGGGGGCAAGCTCTTCGCCTTGTCCTCGATGGACCTCCGGGACTTCTACGTGAACCTCAAATGCGAGCCGTCACTGGCCGTCCAACTGCGTGCTGCCCACCCGGAGATCACGGGTGCCTGGCATATGAACAAGACCCACTGGAACGGCGTACGCCTGGACGGGGCACTGCCGGATGACATGGTCCGTGACATGGTGGAAGACTCCTACGACCTGGTGGTGGCGGGCCTCAACCGGAAGCAGCAGGAACAGCTGGGGTGGGCGCGCCTGTCCGGTGCCGACGGGGCAAAGCAGTGACCGGGAAGCCCTTGGTGAAGGGCGCCCTGAACTACCCCGGTGTGGGGAGCACTGAACGTGGTACAGCTCCAGCAGGATTCACGGGCGTCCTGGAAGAAGCCCGCCTGGGCGCCGGCATGGATGTCTACCGGCGCGTCGCGCAAGGCATCCTGGCCTGGGAGCTGCACAGGCGGGCGGGGCTGCGGGTCCGGGCCGACTCACCCGCAGTGCTGCCCGGGGCCCGGGTGGTGAGCGGGTTCGGTGCGGGGCCATTTCGCCTCAACGCACCATGCGAGGTGGTCTGGGTCCATGAGCCTTCCCCGGACGGCATGCCGCAGTCGGCCGGTTTCGGCTACGGGACCCTGCCGGGGCACCCTGCCCGCGGCGAGGAGTCCTTCGAGGTGGAAATCAACAGGGCCGGTGAGGTGTTCCTTCGGATCCGGGCCTTCAGCAAGCCCGGCAACTGGTTCTACGCCGCGGGCGGACTGGTGACCAGGGCCGCGCAGCGCTATGTGACTTCCCGGTACATTGAAGGGGCACGAACACTCGCCGCGGAAGGAACTTCCCAGTGATCTTTATCGTCGTCAAGTTCAAAGTGAAGCCCGAATGGTCGGAGCGCTGGCTGGGCCTGGTGAAAGGCTTCACGAATGCCACCAGGGAGGAACCCGGAAACCTCTGGTTCGACTGGTCCCGCAGCGTGGACGATCCAAACGAGTTCGTCCTGGTGGAAGCCTTCAAGGACGATGCCGCGGGTGACCACGTCAACAGCGTCCATTTCAAGCAGGCCATGGCTGACATGCCGCAGGCGCTCGCCGAAACCCCCAGGATCATCAGCCGCCAGCTCGACGGCGACGGCTGGGACCGGATGGGTGAGCTCACCATCGAGTAGGAAGGCCCGGACCTGTGTGGATCGGCTGGATCGAATTCGACATCCTCCTGGGCGACGTCCACAGCCTGAAGGGGAAACGGTCCGTCGTCAGGCCCCTGCTCGCCGAACTCAAGCGCCGCTTCGATGTCTCGGTGGCAGAAGTGGGCGACCATGACCAGTACCGGCGCTCAAAGGTTGGCGTTGGCCTTGTGGCCGCGGACCGGGCGCACCTCGTTGAGGTGCTCGACGCCGTCGACCGCTTCGTTGCCGGGCGCCCTGAAATCGAACTGCTTAGCGCCCGGCAGCGGGAGATCCACAGCGAGGACTGACGCGGCTACCAGGCCGCGTTCCAGGTGATTTCGGCCAACCTGGCCTGCCCCTGGAGACTGGGGTGGAAGTAATCCAGCGTGCTCACGTCGGCAGGGCTGGGTACGTGGGCGGAAACAGCCCCGCCGTCGGTGCGGCAGCCCTCGTACCGGGCACAGGTTTCGGCCAGCACGGAGTTGAAGGCCTGATGGCGCTGGAGGACCTGCTGCCGCTGCTCTTCGGTCGCTGAGGCACCGAACATGGCCGGGCAGATCCGGCCGGCGGACCAGGCCGACTGGGCGGCCGGCTCGGCACGCAGGACAATCCACAGCTGGTGGATATCCGGGATACTGCTGACCAGCACCCTGGGCTGAGGTGACATTTGATCCAGGATCATCAACGCCTGGGCCACATGCGAGCGGAACTCGTCCACCGGTGTCATGCTTTCCACGGAAGCCGTACACAGATCGTTGGCCCCTGCCAGAACGGTGACGTATGCGGCATGGCTTTCGGCTGCCTGGGCGGCCTGCCGGGGCAAATCTGCAACCTTCGCCCCGCTGACGGAGTGGTTGAAGTTGTTCCCCCTGATGGCCGGCTCCAGACGGAGCAGCCGTTCGTAATGGCTGGCCACGCCGTCGCCGGGGACGTCACCGGTGGACCAGGACTGTCCCGGGTGGTCACCGGCGCTGCAGCAGGCGCTGTTGGCCTGGGATATGGAATCGCCCAGGGCGGCAATGCTGCGGGGGAAGGCTGTCCCGGTGGCAGGAGGCGGAGTCGGTGCGGCCGCGATCACGATAAGGACCGGCAACAGCAGCACGGCCAGGAACCTTGTCAGCTTGCCCATAGGACGATTAAAGCGGAAATCCGCGTCCCCTCCGGAGGGAACGCGGATTTCCGCTTTACGGGGGGAATCAGCCGAAGTACTTCGGCAGGGTCCCTTCATGGGCTTCGCGGAGGGCGTCCAGGGACAGGCTCTCCACGCCGTTGATCTCAAGGGCGCCGCTGGCCGCATCCACCACACCGATGCGGGTGTGGGCAAAGCCACGGGCCTTGCACATGTCGGTGAAGCGGACTTCCTCCGAGCGGGGAACGCCAACAACTGCGCGGCCCTGGGACTCGGAGAACAGCGCCGTGAACAGGTCCACGCCGTCGCGGTCCAGGACGTCCTGCAGCGCGATCCTGGCACCCACGCCGTAACGGAGCGAGGACTCCACCAAGGCTGCGGCGAGGCCGCCCTCGGAGAGGTCGTGCGCCGAGTCGATCATGCCGTCGCGCGAGGCGTTGATCAGGATCTCGCCCAGGGCGCGCTCGGCGTCGAGGTCCACCTTCGGCGGCTGCCCGCCCAGGTGGCCGCGCATGTTGGCCCATTCGGAACCGTCCAGTTCGGCAGCGGTGGTGCCCAGCAGGTAGATGGCCTGGCCATCCTCCCGCCAGCCCGATGGCGTGCGGCGGGCGACGTCGTCGAGCTTGCCCAGCACTGCCACCACGGGGGAGGGGTGGATGGGCGTGGTGCCCGTCTGGTTGTACAGCGAGACGTTGCCGCCGGTGACCGGGATGCCCAGCACCATGCAGGCGTCAGACAGGCCGCGGATCGCCTCGGCCAGCTGCCACATGACGTCCGGGTCCTCGGGGGAGCCGAAGTTCAGGCAGTCGCTGACAGCCATCGGCACCGCGCCGGAGGTGGCAACGTTGCGGTAGGCCTCGGCCAGCGCCAGCTGCGCACCGTGGTAGGGGTCCAGGTAGGTGTAGCGGCCGTTGGCGTCGGTGGCCAGGGCAACGCCCAGGCCCGTTTCCTCGTCCACGCGGACCACGCCGGCGTCATCCGGGAATGCCATGGCGGTGTTGCCACCCACATACCGGTCGTACTGGTCCGTGATCCACGACTTGGAGCACATGTTCGGCGACGCCACGAGTTCGGTGACGGCCTTGGCCAATTCCGCCGGGGCTGCGGGCCGGCCGGCGTCCTGCACGGATCCGGTAAAGGTGTCGGCCTGCAGGGCGTCCTGCCACTCGGGGCGGGCAAACGGACGGTCGTAGACCGGACCGTCGTGCGCCACGGTGCGGGGATCGACGTCGACGATCACCTCGCCTTCCCAGGTGATGATGAGGCGGCCGGTGTCGGTCACTTCGCCGAGCCAGGAGTACTCCACCGCCCACTTGTCCATGACGGCCTCGAACGCTTCCACGTTCTCCGGGGTCACCACGGCCATCATGCGTTCCTGCGACTCGGACATCAGGATCTCGCCCGGGGTCAGGGTGGGGTCGCGCAGCAGGACGGAGGTCAGCTCAACCTGCATGCCGCCGTCGCCGTTGGAGGCAAGCTCCGACGTTGCGCAGGAAATGCCTGCGGCGCCCAGGTCCTGGATGCCCTCCACGAGGGAGCCCTTGAACAGTTCAAGGCAGCACTCGATCAGGACCTTCTCGGCGAAGGGGTCGCCCACCTGGACGGCGGGTCGCTTGGACGGCTTGGTGTCGTCGAAGGACTCGGAGGCCAGCACGGAGGCGCCGCCGATGCCGTCACCGCCGGTGCGTGCACCGAACAGGACCACCTTGTTGCCCTTGCCCGACGCGTTGGCCAGGCGGATGTCCTCGTGGCGCATGACGCCAACGGCGAGGGCGTTGACCAGCGGGTTGCCCTGGTAGACGGAGTCGAAGACCATCTCGCCGCCGATGTTCGGCAGGCCCAGCGAGTTGCCGTAGCCGCCGATGCCGGCAACGGCCCCGTGCATCACGCGTGCCGTGTCCGGGTGGTCGATGGCGCCGAAGCGCAGCGGGTCCATGACGGCCACCGGGCGGGCACCCATGGAGATGATGTCGCGGACAATGCCGCCGATGCCGGTCGCGGCACCCTGGTAGGGCTCAACGAACGACGGCGAGTTGTGCGATTCGATCTTGAAGGTCACGGCCCAGCCGTCCCCCAGGTTGGTGACTCCGGCGTTCTCGCCGATGCCCACCAGCATGTCCTTCTTCATCTCCTCGGTGACCTTCTGGCCGAACTGGCGCAGGTGGTTCTTGGAGGACTTGTAGGAGCAGTGTTCGCTCCACATCACGGAGTACATGGCCAGTTCCGCGCCGGTGGGGCGGCGGCCCAGGACTTTGATGATCTCGTCGAATTCGTTCTGCTTGAGGCCAAGCTCGGCCCAGGGCAGTTCGGTGTCCGGGGTCTTGGCGGCGTTCTCGACCGTGTCGATGTTGAACTTCTTGGTGGTGTCGATGCTCACTTGTCGCCTCCCACAATCTTGGTCAATACGGAGGTGAAGAAGCCCAGTCCGTCGGTGTCGGACCCGCCGATGCCGTCCAGCGATTCCGGCCCAAAGCCGGGTTCGGTGGCGTGCTCCGGGTGCGGCATGAGGCCCACCACGTTGCCGGCGGCGTTTGAGATACCCGCGATGTCGCGGCGGGACCCGTTCGGGTTGAAGCCGACATAGCGGAACACCACGCGGCCCTCGGCCTCCAGTGCGTCGAGGGTTTTCTCGTCCGCGATGTACTGGCCGTCCTGGTTCTTCAGCGGGATGGTGATTTCCTGGCCCGCCTGGTAGTCCAGGGTCCAGGCCGTCGCGTTGTTTTCCACGCGCAGCACCTGGTCCCGGCACAGGAACTTCAGGTGGTCGTTCTTGATCATCGAACCGGGCAGCAGGTGCGACTCGGTAAGGATCTGGAAGCCGTTGCAGATGCCAAGGACGGGAAGCTTGGCGTCGCTGTTGGCGGCGTCGATGATCCTGGACATGAGCGGGGCGAAGCGGGCGATGGCGCCGGCACGCAGGTAGTCGCCGTAGGAGAAACCGCCGGGGATGACGACGGCGTCCACGTCACCTAGTTCGGTATCGCCGTGCCACAGTTCGACGGCGGTGCCGCCGGCGAGGCGCACGGCGCGGGCGGCGTCACGGTCATCCAGCGTTCCGGGGAAGGTGACAACGCCGATCTTCGCGCCCGCAAGCCGCGGGTTGGCGGCGACGGCCACAGCCTCGCCGATCAGGGGGAGTTCAGTCATCTCAGGCCTCGACGACCTCGACGTTGACGACGTCCTCGATCACGGGGTTGGAGAGGAGGGTCTCGGCGGCGTCGCGTGCCTGGGCCAGGATGGCCTCGGTCACCTCTCCGTCGACCGTCAGTTCAAATCGCTTGCCCTGGCGGACAGAGCTGAAGCTGGTGAAGCCCAGCCGGGGGAGAGCGCCAACGATCGCCTTCCCCTGGGGGTCCAGAATCTCGGGCTTGGGCATGACGTCAACAACGATCCGGGGCATCCGGTAACTCCTGTGCGTGAGCTTGGGTAATGGCGCAGCGGAGTGGTGCCGTCTCACGCCGTGCCGGGGTGTTGAGGGGCATGGTGGTCTTGCCTTGGACAACGTTGAGGACGGGCGCTCCGCGAGCTTGCCCTATCATTCTACCGGCCGGAACGGGCCTGCCTGTATTCGGCGGTTTCCGGGCCGGGGACCGTACCGGCGTCGGCCATCGCCAGGCTGTCCGCGGCGGTTCTGGAGTTGCTGGACCGGCTTCACTAGGATTGCTGGATGGCAGAGAATTCGAAGTCCGTCCTGTTGCCCGTAGTCGCCGCGGCGGTGTTCGCCGGACTGGGCAGGATGGTCCTGCAAAAACTGAAAGCGGACCGCCTGGCCAGGCAAAACCGTGTGGCGGGGCCCGTTGACGAGAAGACCCGGCAGTGGATCAGTGAGGTGGTCCGGACTCCCCGGCAGTAGCCGCCCCTCCCTGCCGCAGAGTATTGGGCGTCCTTCGGGATGCCCTTTTTTATGCCCGGCGCCCGCAGAAATAAGGCCTGTGACAACAATAGAATCTCCCACTGTGGCCTATGTCATATTCGTCTCTCACTCTGTACTGTTTGAACCGGCTGGTCTCATCCAATTACAAGATCTGTAAACCGATGTGCCATGCCAGTCGTTTCTGGCCCGCAACCATGGCTGGGCCGGTACATCGTGAAAGGGTTGCACGTGAGATCAACTGGAAGAAGCCCCCTGCGGGGCAGGGGGTTCCGGAAGGCGGCGCTAATGGCCGCCGGGTTGTCGCTCCTCCTGGGGTCCTTGGCCATACCTCCCGCCACCGCGGCACCGGCCCGCCCGGGTAACGGGGCTGCCACCAGCCCGGGGACCACGCAGTTCAGGGACGGCCGCTACATCGTGGTTCTGGCGGGTGCGGCAGCAGCAGCCTATGAGGGGGAAACTGCGGGCCTGGGGGCCACCAGGCCCCAGGCGGGCAGGAAGCTCGATGCCGGAAGTCCCAACTACAAGGCCTATGACGCACATCTGCGCAAGGTCCAGCGCGATGTTGCCGCCGGCAGGGCGTAACCCCGGGGAAGCAGTACACCGCTGCGCTTAACGGTTTCACGGCTGAACTCACAGCTGCCCAGGCCATGGAGCTGTCCAAGGACCAGCGGGTCCTGGCGGTCGCACCCGACGTGGAGAACACTCCTGACTACACAACTACGGACTTCCTGAGGTTGACCGGTCCGGAGGGGGTATGGGCCAAGCAGTTCGGCGGCGAAGCGAATGCGGGCAAGGGCGTTGTTGTCGGTGTCATCGACTCCGGCTACGCGCCGGACAACCCCTTCCTCCAGGGTGATCCCGTCCGGCCGCTGACCAGCCCTGCGCAGGTGGGCGTTCCCTACCGCACTGCCGATGGCAAGATCGCCATGCTCAAGGCCGACGGCACCACCTTCGAGGGTGAATGCCAGGAGGGTCAGGGGGCCGGGGCGTCCTTCGACGGCTCCCAGTGCAACTCGAAGGTGATAGGTGCCAGGTACTTCGCTGATACCTTCCTGCAGTATGTGGCCCCCGAAAACAGGGCGCCGGAGGAGCTCATCTCCCCGGTCGATGTCGGAAGCCACGGCACCCACACGGCCACCACGGCTGCCGGCAATGACAACGTGGACCAGGTGATCGACGGCTCAGGCTTCGGCAAGAGTTCCGGTGTTGCTCCCGCGGCCAAGGTGTCCGTTTACAAGGTTTGTTGGGAAGACGCCAATCCCGATACCGGAGGCTGTTACTCCTCAGCGTCGGTGGAAGCCGTTGAAGCTGCGGTCAAGGACGGCGTGGACGTCCTGAACTACTCGATTTCCGGCAATAACAACAACACGACGGACCCCGTGGCCCTGGCGTTCCTGAACGCAGCGGCTGCCGGCGTCTTCGTCTCGGCTTCGGGCGGCAACTCCGGTCCCGCTGTCTCAACGGTCAACCACGCCTCACCCTGGCTCACCACCGTTGCCGCCTCGACCTTCCCCAGCGACTTGCTGGGCACCGTCAGGGTCTCCGATGGCTCGCTCTACCGTGGTGCGTCCATCATGAAAACAGAAGTGGCGGACAAGCCAGTGATCGTCGCGGCCGCAGCAGCCGCGGCGGGCGCTACCAATGCCAACCTCTGCGCTCCCGGGACGCTTGATGCGGCGAAGGTAGCCGGCAAAGTGGTGGTCTGCGACCGGGGTGTGGTGGACCGGACGGCCAAGAGCCAGGAAGTCCAGGACAAGGGCGGAGTGGGCATGATCCTGGTGAATCTCACCAGCAGCTCCGAAGATGCCGACAACCATGTGCTGCCCACTGTCCATGTCAACGCACCCAAGAGCCTGGGGCTGAAGTCCAAGCTTGAGGCAAACCCATCCCTGACGGTCAGCCTGGTGAAGGGTGACCTCACCGGCGAACCGCTGGCCCCGGCGCCGCAGATTGCCGGGTTCTCCTCCCGCGGGCCCACCCTTGCGTCCGGCGGCGACCTGCTGAAACCGGATATCGCCGCCCCCGGGGTCAACGTCCTGGCGGGCGTATCAACCATCGGCAACAACGGCGACCAGTTCGGCTTCATGTCCGGAACCTCCATGGCCGCGCCGCACATCGCCGGCTTCGGCGCCCTGGTGCTCGGCAAGCAACCAACCTGGAGCCCGGCTATGGTCAAGTCCGCGATGATGACCACCGCCTGCCCGCTCGTTAACCCGGACGGCTCCGCCAACACAGACCCGTTCCAGGGCGGCGCAGGACACATCGACTCCACCCGCGTCCTCGATCCGGGGCTTGTTTACAACTCCGGCGTCAGGGACTGGCTAGGCTTCCTCAATGGCCAGGGCGTGGAAACCGGAGTTCCGCAGGCAGGCACCATCGCGGGCCGTGATTTGAATGTGCCGTCCATCGCACTCGGCAGCCTGGTGGGAGAGGTCCAGGTGAAACGCCAGCTGACTGCCCTGGTTCCGGGAATATACCGGCCGGAAGTCAACATGGCAGGCTTCAATATCCAGGTGGAGCCGAAGGCACTGAACTTCGCCAAGGCCGGCCAGACCCGTGAGGTCACCCTGACCATCCGGAACGCCACCGCCCCGGTGGGTAAATTCAGCACGGGCACCCTGACCTGGAAGGGCCCCCGGACTGTCAGCTCGCCCATCGCCATCCGTCCTGTTGACGCGCAGATCGCCCCGTCGTTCTCCTTCAGCTCGGCTGCAGGTGACGGCAGCGGCACCCTGGAGCTGGTTTCGGGTTCCGATGGCTCCATCAATGTGGGAGTGGAAGGCCTGGCGCCCTTGAGCGAGACCGCCATCACCAAGACTCCCGGCGAATACGCACCGGGGAACGACGCGCATAATGCGCTGCTTCAGGTGACTGTTCCGCAGGGGGCCTCGTTCGCCCGGATGGGTGTCCAGGCTCAGTCGGAAGACGTCGACTGGGACATGGTGGTGTACGCGCCGAACGCTTCGGGCGGCCTCACCGCCACCCAGGTGGCCACGGCCTCCGCCAGCGAGTTCCTGGATCTTGAGTCCCCGCGGGCGGGCACGTACTACATCGTGGTCAACCTTTACTCGACGCCTGACAATGGTGCCGCGAGTGCCTCGGTGCAGGCCGTGACCTTCGCGGGCGACGCCGGAAACCTCAGCGTGGAGCCGAACCCGATCGTGGCTCCGAACGGCACCGCAACGTCGGCGACGCTGTCCTGGACCGGCCTCTCCCAAGGCGCCTACCTGTCCCGCCTGAGCCTCGGCGAAAACGGAATCAGGACCTGGGTCAACGTCCGGGTGGGCGACGCGCCTGCTGCGCCCACCGGAGCCCGCTCCATTGCCCTTGCCCAAGCCGTCCCGGGAGCGTGACAGGCGAAGCTCGAAAAGGATGGCATGGCCCCGGCGGTGGAAACCGCCGGGGCCATCTCGTCCTGCAGGGAGTTCAGGTGGCGCGGCCGCCGCCCAAGGGACCCCCGCCCAGGAGGGGTGCCATGGCATTCCACCGGGAAATTTCGCAGCCGTCCGTCCGGGTGAAGACCGATTCCACCTGGCGGCCGTGGAAGGTGCCGGTGACCACGGCGACCTGCGGCCCGCCGTACTGCTGGGTACACAGCTGTGGCGGTCCCGGCTGCGGAAAGAACACCTGGCCACCGAACTGCTCCGCTGCTGCAAGGGCCGCGTACGGGTCGGGCAAAGTGGTGTCACCGGACACAACGCCGTCACGGGCCTTCAGCCGGAACACGTACTCGACGCCGGCGGGGTCCTCTCTGAGCCTGATGGTGAGGTCGATCATTCAGGGACCGGCGCCGAAGCCGCTGCCAGTTCCAGTGCCAGCCTGTCGCGCAGCACCGCTGCCTCGGCGGCGAAGGAGCGCTGGTGCTCCACGTAGGCGGCCTTGCCCTGTGGCGTCTCGATGGGGATCGCGGGATAGCCCCACTCGGCAAGGTCGTAAGGGGAGGCCTGCATGTCCATGGCCCGGATCCGCCAGGACAGTTCAAAGCAATCCATCACCAGTTCACTGGAAAGCAGCGGGAGCAGCTTATAGGCCCACTTGTACAGATCCATGTTGGCGTGCAGGCAGCCCGGCTGTTCCAGAAACCGCTGGGTCTCGCGGCTCGGCGCAAGCTCGTTCAGGGGCATCGCATCCGGGGTGTAAAAGCGGAAGGCATCGAAGTGCGTGCAACGGATCCGGTTGTCCTCTACCACCTTGTCCGTGCCCTCCGGACCCAGCCGGAGCCGCAGGTACTCGTGGCGCAGGTCGAACCTGTCCTGGTGGTAAACCATTGCCCATTCGTGCAGGCCGAAGCAGCCGAACTGCGCCGGCCGCGCGGCGGTGCCCCGCAAGATGATGCCGGCAAAAGCCACCGCGTCCCTGCGGTCTTCAAGGAAGGCGGCCACGTCAACGGTCACCGCGCTGCTTTCCGGCGGAAGCCCCAGGGAGGCGAGTTCGCCGTCGTCGAGGGTGCGGTAGTGCTTCCAGCCGCTGCGGGCGGCCGCGGCCTCGCCTAACAGGACCGTTCCGGCGCCGGGATGCCAGCGCCGCAACTGCCCGGGCTTCTGCGTGTAGTACGTGAAGAGGAAGTCTTCAACCGGGTGCTTTTGGCCGGCGGAACGTCGCGCCAGGTAGGGGTCGGCGTAGCGGCTGACGCGCTGCTGGTGGGCATCCTCCAGTGCCCGCCATTCGTCGGCCGCCAGCAGCCTAAGCTGCTCCACCGGAGGCACCCAGGACATCCTTCGCAGCATCCCAGGCGCTGATTTCGCACCCGTTGGTGCGGGAAAACTCGGCCTCCACAGGCACGCCGTCAAGCACCCCGCTGACTGTGGCCGTCTGGGGCCCGCCGTACTGTTCGGTGCACGCCTGGGCGGTCCCGCCGATTTCGGGACTCAGCAGCGCGGTGTTTTCCTTCAGGGCGGAGCAGGCGGCCTCGGCGGCCGGGTGGCTGCTCTCGGCGGCAGGGACGCCGGCCTGGCATACCAGGGTGTAGTTCACGGCGGGTTCGCCTTCAGCGGGAGTCACGGTGATAGCCAACTCTGCATTGCCCTGGCCTGGACCGCCCGCCGGGCGGGAACTGCCAGGCGGCGGCGCGGGAACGGAGGTTTCCGTGTCCGGGGACGGTTCGGCCGTTGCGGTGGTAGTCGTTGGGGACGGGGATGTGGGCTGTGCCGGCGATGTGGCCGGGCTGCCGCCGTCGGGAGTGGGGGAGCAGGAGGACATCAGCAGCGCAGCAATTGCCAGCCCTGCCATCTGCAGCCGTGTCCTGCGCACCGCCCTAGTCACCCTTCGATTCTAGCTGCAATACCGTGCCTTCCCGGTGGTTCCGTCCCAACGGGGCGGGCAGGCCCGCTACGCGGTTCCGCCGGACGTGGCGGCAATGAGCCCCATCATGGAGGCATGCAGTTCCGTGACCTGGCTCCGGGTCAGGCCGAGCCGTTCCATCATGGTTCCGGGAACCTCCAAAGCCTGTTGCCTCAACGCGGCCCCTTCAGGCGTCAGTTCGACGGCGAGTGCCCGCTCATTGCCGTCCGCCCGGCGGCGGGTGATGTATCCGGCTGCCTCCAGCCGGCGGAGCAGTGGCGAAATGGTGGCAGGTTCCTGGGCCAGGGCGTCGCTGATGTTCCGGACCGTCCTGGGGCTCGTTTCCCACAGGCTCAGCATCACCAGGTACTGGGGGTGGGTCAGGTTCAGCTTCTCCAGGACCGGCTTGTACGCCCCAACGACGCTGCGGGCTGCAACCGTCAGCGCGAAACAGAGCTGGTGTTCCAGGAGCAGGTCGTCATCCTGGCTGGCGTCGGCCGTAGCGGCGGCATCCATGAAGTCCTCCAATTATTAGTGCGTTAACTATTAGCTACTATTGATAGAAAACCAGTGGCAGCGGAAGGAGCCGAACATGGCCAAGGGCAAGCCGGGCAATAAGGACAACGCGTCGCAGCGCTTCATGCGCGCCACCGGCAAGCTGAGGGCCATCTTCGGGCCTGCGAACCGCTCCTCCCTGGTCCACGACATGACAGAGGAGAACCGGAGGCTGCTGGCACAGCGCCAGGCCGAAAGCCGGCAGTGGGAAACCATCACGCGGCCCGACGGCAGCACCTACGTGGTTCCCAGGAACCCGGAAGACAAGTCCCTGCGCTGAAAGTTCGTATCCGGGCGCCCCGCCCAGTAGCACCCGCGGCCATGCCTGCCGCTCCGTTACCCGGCTCCATTTCCCGGCTTCGGGCGTAAAATGGGGGCACTGGCTCCGGCAGGAGGCAGCAGCTCTTTGCCCCGAAAACCGGGAAGGGGGTGGAAAACAGTGGCTCGTGTAATGAGCGGATTCATGAACGCGACGGACAGGCTCCGCTTCTTCTTCGGACCTGCCACGCAGCTGGACGCCGATTCGCCGGTAGTGCACAAACATGATGCGTTTGAGCAGGCCTCCGAAGAGGAGCTTTCGCACTTCGTGGTCGAAACGGATTCGTCCGGCCATCACTACGCTGTCCGCCGCGAGGACCTTGAGCGGGAAACCTGAGAAATAGGTGTGTAACCGGAAAAGCCGGGCCGGCCTCCGAATGAACGGAGGCCGGCCCGGCTTTTCTCGTAGGGAGGTCCGGGGTTAGCGGCCGGTTCCGCCGTACACGGTGGCCTCGTTGTCGGCATCCAGGTCGAAGGCCTTGTGGATCACGCGTACCGCTTCATCCAGCAGGTCAGCGTGGGTGACCACGGAGATGCGGATTTCAGAGGTGGAGATCATGTTGATGTTGATGCCGGCGTTGGACAGCGCCTTGAAGAAGGTGGCGGACACGCCGGGGTGGGAGCGCATGCCCGCACCGATGAGGGAGAGCTTGCCGATCTGCTCGTTGTATTCGATGCTCTCGAAGCCGATCTGGTCCTGCGCCGCGTGCAGGGCGGCCAGGGCGTCGGCGCCTTCCACGATGGGCAGGGTGAACGAGATGTCCGTCCGGCCCGTCCCGTGCGTGGACACGTTCTGCACGATCATGTCGATGTTCGAGTGGGCGTCGGCGATGACCTGGAAAATGGCGGCGGCCTTGCCGGGGATGTCCGGGACGCCCACAACCGTGACCTTGGCTTCGGAACGGTCGTGCGCAACGCCGGAGATGATTGGCTGCTCCAAGGCAACTCCCTCTTGAGTGGTGATCTTGTCTTCGGCGCTGGGGATGACCCAGGTGCCTTCATGCTGGCTGAATGAGGAGCGGACGTGCAGCGGGACCCCGAACCGGCGGGCGTACTCCACGCAGCGCAGGTGCAGGATCTTTGCGCCCGAGGCGGCAAGTTCGAGCATCTCCTCGCTGGAAATGGTGTCGATCTTCTGGGCCGAGGGCACCACCCGGGGGTCCGCGGTGTAGACGCCGTCCACGTCGGTGTAGATCTCGCAGACGTCGGCCTCGAGCGCCGCAGCCAGCGCCACGGCGGTGGTGTCGGAGCCGCCGCGTCCCAGCGTGGTGATCTCGTTGGTGGTGCGGCTCATGCCCTGGAAGCCCGCCACGATGGCGATGTTGCCCTTGTCGAGGGCTGTCCGGATGCGGTGCGGATCGACGTCGATGATCCGGGCCTTGCCGTGGATGCCATCGGTGATCATGCCGGCCTGGGAACCCGTGAAGGACTGGGCAGAGGCGCCGAGCTTGTTGATGGCCATTGCCAGCAGTGCCATGGAAATGCGCTCGCCGGCGGAGAGCAGCATGTCCATCTCCCGGGCGGGAGCGGAATCGGTCACCTGCGCGGCAAGGTCCAGGAGTTCGTCGGTGGTGTCACCCATGGCGGACACCACAACCACAACTTCGTTGCCGGCTTCCTGCGCGTCAACCACGCGCTTGGCAACACGTTTGATGCCGTCGGCGTCAGCCACGGAGGAGCCACCGAATTTCTGCACGATGAGCTGTTTGGTCACCGCACCGCCAGCGGACAGCCCATGCGGCTGTGTTGCGTTGTGCACTTCGGTAGTGGGCGTACTCATGCGCGTACCTTCGTTGGATCGGTTCTTGAGGCCAGGCAGCCTGACGCCGGGACGGCGCGACTTTCCCGGGACAGTTTATCGCCGCCTGCAGTGAGGCGTTGAATTGTGACCGAATCTCAGCCCGCAGGAGGAGCGCCGCGAAGGGGCCGCAGGCGTACGCTCAAGGGGTCAACGTGCTCAGGACTGTGGGGGACAGGTGCGCAAAACATGGCAATAGCGCCGGAAAAATCAGAACAGCCGGACAGCCAGGCTTCCTTTGGCGGTATTACAGCCCGGGCGGTGAGCAGGAGCTTCGGGGCGGTACGTGCCGTCGAGCATATGGACTTCCACGCCCCGGCCGGCAAGGTGACGGCCTTGATCGGCCCCAACGGCGCGGGCAAGACCACGCTGCTGCTGATGCTGGCATCGCTGCTGGCGCCGGACGGCGGCACCATCAGCGTGGGCGGGCTGGATCCGGCCCGGCACCGCGCGGAGGTCCGGAGCCGGCTCGGCTGGATGCCGGACACCCTGGGCGTCTGGGAGTCCCTGACCGCCCGCGAAATCCTGACCCAGATGGCGCGTTTCTACCGGCTTCCCGCTCCCGGGATCGGGGAGCGGGTGGCGGACATGCTGCAACGCGTCCGGTTGTCCGACCTCGCCGACCAGCCTGCCCGGGTCCTGTCCCGGGGCCAGCAGCAGCGGCTCAGCCTGGCGCGGGCACTGATCCACGATCCCTCTGTCCTGCTCCTCGATGAACCTGCCTCAGGCCTGGACCCGGGGTCCCGCGTGGAGCTGCGGACAATGCTGAGGCAGCTTGCGGCCGAGGGCAAGGCCGTGGTGGTTTCCTCCCACGTCCTCAGTGAGCTTGACGAGATTGCGGACGGTGCCGTCTTCGTCAACAACGGGAGGACCGTGCGGCAGCAGACCACCGAGGAAGCTGCGGCGTCCGGCCGGCGGTACTCGATCTCTGCGTCGGATATGGCTGCGCTCGCCGCCAAGCTCACCGAACTGGGGCTGGTGTTCCGGCAGGAGGACGGGCGCCGGCCGGGCGTGAGCCTGCTGCTCCTGAACGACGCCGATGCGGAACGGCTGCTGCGCGACCTGGTGCTTGCCGGCGTCGGAATCACGTCCTTCGCCCCGGCCTCCGGTGCCCTGGAAGAGACCTACATGAACCTTGAGGGGGAGCGGCAGTGAGCACGGTGGCGCAGAAGCGGCAGGACACATCACTGTCCGGCAACACCGGGGCCTACCTGGCAGGCATCGGCCATGTGGTGGCCCTCGAACTCAAACAGCGCCTGCGCTCTCGCGGCTGGTACATCATGCTTGCCATCTGGTTCGTCCTGACGGCACTGGTCACGTGGCTGACCTGGGCCAGCTGGAACGCACAGCAGGCGGCCCAGCGGGCCTACGGCAGCTCCATCCCGCCGGAATCAGCAGGCCCTGGATCAATGATTTTCGAGGTAGTGCTGGCGTTCGTCCTGCTCTTTGCCTTGCTGGTGGCCCCGGCCTTGTCTGCCAACGCCGTGAACGGTGACCGTGCCGGCGGAACGCTGGCCATACTGCAGGTGACGCTGCTGGAACCCGGCCAGATCCTGTGGGGAAAGTTCTTTGCCGCCTGGCTGGCAGCCCTCGCGTTCCTTGTCGCCAGCACGCCGTTCCTGGTCATAGGGGTGGCGCTCGGCGGGCTGACACCGGGCCACGTGCTGGTGTCCCTGCTGATGCTCGCCGTGGAAGTGGGTGTTGTCTGCGCCTTGGGTGTCGGCATTTCGGCCCTCGCCGGCCGGCCGCTGTTTTCCATCGTGGTGACCTACCTTGCGGTGGCCGGGCTGGCGGTGGGAACGCTGATTGCCTTCGGGCTGGGGGCCGGGCTCGCCCAGGGGACGGTTATGGCCAACAATGCGCAGTACCGGACTTACGAGCCGCTGGCCAACGAACCGGTCCAGCCGGAGTACACCTGCGTCGGCCCGATGCGGGAGCAGCCTGCCACCCGGACCGAACGGGTGGCCTGGCTCCTGGCAATGAACCCCTACGTGGTGGTGGCGGATGCGATCCCTTACCCGGACCGCAGCATGCAGCAAGGCTTCCCCACATCGGGTGCCATCGAGGGCATCAGCCAGGGCGCCCGCTACGCACTCGCCGGACCTGAGGGCACCTACCCGTGCGCCAATGGGGTTGTCCAGCCCGCCTACCTGAACCAGAAGACACCTCTGTGGCCGCTGGGCCTGGGGCTGCAGCTTGTGCTGTCAGGGCTCCTGATGTGGCTTGGGTGGCGTGCCCTCCGGACGCCTGCCCACCGGCTGGCCCGCGGCACGCGGATCGCCTAGGAGTCTGCCGGCAAGCCGCGGCGGGGCGTGGATCTGGACAGCCCACTGTCGCTGGACCACCATGGAGGCAGTTGCTATTCAGGTGGCCGGTACCTCCCGGCCACAGCCGGGGCTGGGGCTGTCCTTCGAAAGGTGGGCTTCCCGTGGCCGATGACCAGCAGGATGGCGCCAAATCCACGCCTGAGCCCTACTTCGAGCCGATAGGGCCGCGGTCCGACGAGTGGTTCCAGCCCGCAGATGACGACGACGACGGCGAGCCCCGGCGCCGGGGGCCTGGCCTCGGGGCGACGGTACTTGCGGCTGCAGCCGACTGGGCCGCAAGCCTGGGGACCCTGCGTTTCTGGGCAGTGGCAGTTGGGTCGCTTTGCGCAACCTGGGTCGTCGTCGCTAGCCTGGTCCTCCTGCCCGGACCTGACGGGGATTCAGCTGAATGGATGCCCGTCCCGATGCTCACCTACGTGCTGGCGTCGTCGTTGCTTCCGGCCTCGGCCGCGCTGACGGCAGTTCATTGGGGAATGTCCGCCCAAGGAGGGGCAACCGGCCCGGAACACGGCCGCAGCCTTTCCACGGCAGTGCTCGCCGGTGCGCTGCGCAGCCTGGTATTCGCCCTGCTCGTTCTGTTGACGCTGCTGATGCAAGCGGCTGCCGCCGGCCTGCCAGGAAACGTGGCGGCCATTTCGGCCTGCCTGGCAGCGGTCGAAGGTGCCATCTTCGTTGGCATGGGGGTGGCGGTTGCAGCACTGGCGCGCCACAGGTTCGTGAGCCGGCTTGCGGGGTGGTCGCTGGCTTTGTTCCTGGTTGCGGGGACAGTTGCGGCCACCTCCCTCCTGGTCCCGGCCGTGCGGTCAGAGGAGCCGGTGACTGTGGCCCTCAACGTGGTGCGGGCAGCGGACGGAACTCCCGTGGCCTATGAGTGCAGCGGTATTCCGGCCGGGACCGTCGAGGTGCACCGGACGGAACGGATCACCTGGCTGGCCACTGCCAGCCCAACCGTGGTGTTCGTTGCACTGGCCGGCCAGCCGGGCGCCGGCGCCGAGCTGCTCGGATGGCTTTCGGCGGCGCTGCAGGAAGCGGCGGACGGTACCGCGGTTCCCTGTGTCAATGGTGAACCGCGAAGCCAGGATTCCCCGCGGTTGCCGTTGGCAGCGCTGGGCCTTCTCCTGCAGGCAGGCGTGACAGCCGCCCTGCTGGCCGCTGCCCGCGCGGCTGCTGCGGCCCGCCGTCGAAACGCGCCGCAAGGGGCCTAGCGGCGCTGGCGGGCCGCTCGCGAATCAGGTCAGTGCGTTGCGGCGGCCTTCGAAAGCACGTCCCAGGGTGACCTCATCCGCGTACTCAAGGTCTCCGCCCACGGGAAGGCCGGATGCCAGCCTGGTGACCGTGATGCCGATGGTCTTGAGCATTCGCGCCAGATAGGTGGCCGTCGCCTCTCCCTCGAGGTTGGGGTCGGTGGCGATGATGACTTCCTGGATGGCGCCGTCGTTCAGCCGGGTCAGCAGCTCACGGATCCGGAGTTGCTCCGGGCCGATGCCGGCGATGGGGTTGATGGCCCCGCCCAGCACGTGGTAGCGGCCGCGGAACGAACGCGTGCGCTCCACCGCCAGTACGTCCTTGGACTCCTCCACCACGCAGATGACGGCGGGATCCCGGCGCGGGTCCCGGCAGATATTGCAGAGCTCCTGCTCGGTGACGTTTCCGCACACGGTGCAGAACTTGACCCGGTCCTTGACGGTGGTGATAGCGTCCACCAGCCGTTTCATATCCTGGGGATCCGCTTCAAGGATGTGGAACGCCAGCCGCTGTGCGGACTTGGGACCCACGCCTGGAAGGCGTCCAAGCTCATCGATCAGCTCCTGGACAGCACCTTCGTACACAGTTTCCTCTTTAGCTTGGAATGGACAGCGGGTCATGCAACAGCGGTTCCATCCGGTTCACGCCGGACAACGGGGTCAGTACCGGGGCGGGAGGGGGCTTCCGTCCGCGGAGCGCTCCTCGATCAGCTTTCCGCCCAGAATACGCTCCACTGCTGCACGGCCGAACACCCCGGACTCCTCGATGGTCTCATCGTCGGCGCTCGGAATGTCCTGGACGTAGGTGGCCGCTGCCACGGCTGCACGTGCCGGGGCCTTGGCCCGCCCGGCCTCAGCTTCGGGGCTGTTGGACAGCCGCTGGTACAGGCTTTGCCGGCTACCGGTTCCCGGTGCAGGGGAAACGGCAGGAGATGGTGCGCCGGCCCTGGACGGGACGGCGGCGGGAGCAGCCGAAGGAGCCTGCCGCGCCGGGGCAAGGGTGTTGGCCGGGCCGGCGCCGGGTGCAGTAGCGGCCATCGCGTACTCCGGTGCACGGACGGCTTCGGGCTCCGATGCGGACGGCGCGCCAAATTCGCGCCCCTGCTGGATGGGCGGTACCTGGTCTGCAGGTGCGTGGGCAGGAGCTGTGGCAAGACCCCAGTCCGGTTCGCTGGCTGCACCCGCCGAGGAGACCGGAATGGACGGGGGAACCTGGGCTGTGGCCGGCTCGTAGCGGGGAGCAGCCGTCTGCCCTGATGGGGTTTCCCCAGCGGAGGCGGGGAAGCGTCCTAGGTTGCTTTCATTTCCGACCACCCACACACCCGGGGCCTGCTCCACTGCCCGGGCCCAGGGATCCTGGACGGGTGTATCCGCTGCCGCCTTGTGTGCGGATGCCGGCGCTGCGGCGGCAGGGGACGTTCCCGCGGCAAGCTGGACGGGGGATCCGGGGGGAGGGGTTCCGCCGGTGCCGGTTCCTTCGGTGCTGGTTCCTCCGTCAGTGCCCGGTCCCCTGGCGGAGCTGGCTGCCGCTGCAGATGCAGCTGTGCGGCTGCCCGTATG
Organism: Arthrobacter sp. K410C; assembly: GCF_059090105.1. Classification (NCBI taxonomy): domain Bacteria; kingdom Bacillati; phylum Actinomycetota; class Actinomycetes; order Micrococcales; family Micrococcaceae; genus Arthrobacter; species Arthrobacter sp. K410C. The sequence goes on along the minus strand of NZ_JBNHFJ010000005.1, from coordinate 134,219 downwards.
TGCAGCCGAAGGCTCCCAGTCCGCCGGAGGTTCTTCATCCAGCGGGGGAGCGTCTTCATCCCGGGGCGGGCCCCAGTCGTCATCTGAGTACGAGTAGTCGCCCTCCAGCGGAGGGTAGGAATTCTGGCCGGATCCAGCGCGGGCAGCAGTCTGCCGGGACGGCGCCACTGCCTGAGGCCCGCTTGCCTCAGGGGCCGCGCTGCCCCGCCCGGATGTCGGTTTGACGGGGCCGGGTGCAGGGCTGCCGGTTCCCGTCACCGGGACGGAAGACGTGGGAGCCGGTTGCCGTGTGGGCAGGGGTACGGGCGTTCCCTCTTCAGCGACCGCCGGAGCGGAAGCCGCCGCCTGCGCGGCAGGCTTTGCCGCTGCCGGTGCAGGCGCCAGGGCAGGCGCGGGGGCCAGGCCCCACGCCACATCAGCTGAAGTGGGGGCGGCCGCCTGACGGGATGGTGCTTTTGGGTTTGGTTCAGAGCTCGTCTGGCTGGCGCCACCGGCAACTGCATTGATCTGGCAGTCGATCCCCACCGTCTTGTGGATGGCCTGGCGGAGGTTCTCTGAATGGTCGGCCCGCCCGAAAGCGCCGGCGAGACCTGAGGTGGTAAAAGACAGGGTCAGGACGGCACCGTCAAAAGCGCTGACCTGGGCGTTGGGCTCCACAAGTGCCCAGGTGCTGCGCTTGATCCTGGACAACGTCTGGAGCACATCGGGCCAGGCGCGGCGCAGAACCTCCACGTCGCCCATGGCAGGGGGATTGGCCGGGGCAGTCTTTTGAGAAGCAGCGTCGCGCGGAGCCGCTGTGGCAGCTGCCGGAACACGGTCCGCTGCCGGGCTTTCCAGTGCCGGGCTTTCCGGTGCCGGACGCTCCGGCCCGGGCCGGACAGGAGTCGGGCGTTCGGGCGCAGCCCGTTCGGCCACTGGGCCCCGGGGTACCGGGCGTTCCGACACCTGGTCTCGAGGCAATTGCTGGCCCGGTCCTTCAACCGGCCAGTCGTTGGTGCTCACGCGGGGAGGGGTCAGGGGAGCCCTGGGACCTGCTTCCGGAGATCCCTGGCCACCGGATGCTGGAACGGCAGGACGCGGTTCGATGGGAGTGGATTCCGGCCCTGCCGGCTGGACGGTAGCGACCGGCTGAGGCTCCTCGCGCCGTGGCGGTGGTGCGACGCTCGGGGCAGGGGCAGGGGCAGGGGCAGGTGCGGCGGCAACGGGTGCGGCTGCGGGGGTGCCGGTTGCGCCTGCGGCGGCGGGAGCATCGACGTCGTTCCCGGCGTAGCTGAGGCGGCGTTCAACCCGCTCAATCCGGGCCGCCAGGCCGCGTTCGTTCTGGTCGGATGTGGGCAGCAGGATCCGAGCGCAGAGCAGCTCAAGGTGCAGTCGCGGGGACGTGGCCCCGGTCATCTCCGTGAGTGCCGTGTTGGTAACGTCCGCGGCCCGCGACAGCTCTGCCGAACCAAGGTTGTGCGCCTGGTTCTGCAGCCTGGCAATCTGGTCCGCGGGCATCCCGCGCAGGATGGTCTGGGCGCTCTCCGGCATGGCCTTGACGATGATCAGGTCACGGAAGCGCTCCAGCAGGTCCTCAACGAAACGGCGGGGATCGTGGCCGGTCTGGATGACGCGGTCCACTGCCCGGAAAACGGTGGCGGCATCGGAGGCGGCCACGGCCTCCACAACGTCATCCAGGAGCGAGGCGTGGGTGTAGCCAAGCAACGCCACCGCGAGTTCGTAATCGAGCCCGTTGGGACCGGCCCCCGCCATCAACTGGTCCAGGACGGACAGCGAGTCACGGACCGACCCGCCTCCGGCACGAATCACCAGCGACAGGACCCCGGGGGCCACGGGGACATTCTCCTGGCTGCACAGCATTTCCAGGTACGCCATCAGGGGTTCGGGCGGTACCAGCCGGAAGGGATAGTGGTGCGTGCGGGAGCGGATGGTGCCGATGACCTTGTCCGGCTCGGTGGTGGCAAAGATGAACTTGATGTGTTCCGGCGGTTCTTCAACGATTTTCAGCAGCGCGTTGAAGCCTGCAGACGTGACCATATGGGCCTCGTCAATGATGAAGATCTTGTAGCGGTCCCGGACAGGGGCAAAGGTGGCCCGCTCACGGAGGTCACGGGCATCGTCAACACCGCCGTGGCTGGCGGCGTCGATCTCGATGACATCCAGCGAGCCGGAGCCGCCGCGGGCCAGTTCAACACAGCTGGGGCATTGACCGCAAGGGGTGTCTGTGGGGCCTTGGGCGCAATTAAGGCAGCGGGCCAGGATGCGGGCGGAAGTGGTCTTGCCGCAGCCCCTGGGACCGGAAAAAAGGTAGGCGTGGTTGACGCGGTTTTTCCGCAAAGCCGTCATGAGCGGCTCGGTGACATGCTCCTGACCGATGACGTCGGCGAACGAGTCGGGACGGTATCTGCGGTAGAGGGCGGTAGTAACTGTCACAGAGAAAACCCTACCAATCCGGGCCGACATCCTGCCGCCCTGTGGGGGAATAGTAAAGACCCCCCATGCACCCGCCAGAGCCCGCCTACCCTTGCTACCTTCCGGTCCTGGGGGAGTTCAACAGGATGACGCCACATGAGGGGCCGTCAGATACTTTACCCGATCATCCGGCACGGTTCGAATCGGGCCCGGGCCGCCAGCTTTCCACCCGCCAGCTCATGAATGCGGGTTCTTCGTAGGGGTGGGCAGCGCGCAATGCGGCCACGACCTGTGGCAGCAGCCGTTCCTCGACCACGCACTCGATCCGGTCCTCCGCCACCTCCTCCGGCATCCCCTTTTCGCCAAGGAAGGGGCGCGCGCCTGCTTCCGGGGTGAAGCGGCCGGTTCCGGGGGTTGTGAAGGAGCAGTGGGAGTAGTTTCCGATCCTTCCTGCGCCGGCGTTGCCGATGGCCGCCAGGACCATTTCCGTGTGGGTTCTGGGCGAGTAGATCACCAGGGCATGCAGCTCGGTCATGGTTCCACTGTGCCCCAAGTTCCGCTGATTGCCCTGATTTCATTGCTTATCCCTCCGGCACCCGTGATCATGGGTATGTACACCGATTGGGGCAATCTCCAGATTGTGAGCTGTGTGGCCTGGCTGAACGGGGCCGGACCCGGCAGCTCAACGGCATACCAGAGGAATGGGCGCGTTGGGGGCGTCCATTTCCGGTTAAGGCGGAACCCCTGGAATTCACGGAACGATTCCCCCGGTTGGCTGGGTGCCGGAAGCGTTCCGGACACCAATTTGGGGGATGCGCAAAACGTCAGGTAGTCTAGTACCTGCTTTTGATTCAGAAGCAGTTGGAGAATTCGCCTAGCGGCCTATGGCGCACGCCTGGAACGCGTGTTGGGTTAACGCCCTCGGGGGTTCAAATCCCCCATTCTCCGCCGGTCGAGAACCCGGTCCCGCCTCCGCGGGGCCGGGTTCTTGCGTTTATCCGCTCTATTGCAGGGCTTGGCCGAGCTGTTACAGATCGGCTTCCGGACACCCCAGCCGCCGCAGCCGGGCCCGGGCGGCCATTTCGCTTGGGCCCCTGCGTCCCAGGGCCAGGCGGACGACGCCGAGGACGGCCTTGGTGGCCAGCCTTACCGGAAGGGGGAACGGGCCCAGCCGGGGTACTTCCAGCGCGAGCATCTCCCGGTACCTTGGCTCCAGGCTGTACACCGCACCGGCGAACAGGATGCGGTAGCCGGGGCGCAGCATCGGATGCAGCGGTGCGTTGCGGATGAAGTCCACGGTTTCAGCCACCCGAGCGTCCACACGCAGTTCGTTGCTCTCGTACCAGCGGTCCAGTTGATGCCGCATCTCCGCTTCGGTCAGCGGCGGATTGTCCACGCCCATCAACCTGCCGGCCTGTGCCCACTCCCTGACGTATGCGTCAGGTCCGCCGGGGATGCTGCCGCCCCAGATTTTGTGGGCCGTCAGGAAGGCATCAGTGAAGGCGATATGGATCCATGCGGCCAGTTCCGGATCGTTGGCACTGTAGCTGCGCAGTGTCCCCAGGTTGTCGCTGTAGCTGCCCTGCACCGGTTCATGCAGGCGGCGGACCTTGCGCGAAGCCTCCTCGGCAGCGGCCCTGGAGCCATACGTCACGGTGAAGATCCAGCGGATGGTATGGGCCAGCCGGCCCAGCGGATCGTCCCGGAAATTCGAGTGTTCGTGGACCCCCGCCAAGGCGCCCGGGTGCAGGGACTGCATTAGCAGAGTCCGTATTCCGGCCACGATGGGGGACATGGAACCATGCACCGCCCACACCGCGGAACCCGGGAGATGGTAGCCGGGGTCGTCTCCCTCTGACAACCGCAGTGCCCAGTCCGGCGGGGCGTCCGACTTTCCCGTGAACGTCTTCTTGAGTTCGTCCTGCCATTTCCGGAGGAAATTGCGCATATCCCATTGTTGCCCACTGCAAGCCACCGCGGCTGCCTTGGGTAAGACTCCGAAGATAATCGGCAAAAACCCCCTATTTCATTGTTCGGGGTTCACAGGGCACCGGCCGTATGGTCACATGGGTCTACCGTCAAGACAGCGTGCGGGTGGGACATCTCCGGGAGTCGATCCATGGGTAAGAATCGGGGATCCGGTGCGGGCAAAAAACCCCCGGGTACGCGCCCTCCCACAGTCCGCGTCCTGACGGCTGCCGGCGCGTTGGCCGTTTCCTTCTCCGTCCTGAATCTGTCCGACGGGCATGAGGCGCAGCTGTTGTCGTCAATTTCCGAGACCCCTGCGGAACGCCTTCCGGATCCGGTCGGGAAGCGGGCCACTCCCGGTCCTGGAAGGCAGGCCGCCGAGCCCGCGGGGGTGGTGCTCCGGGGAGCGGAAGGCTTGGACCTTGACTCCCTGCCGCATTCCATACCCGGGAGCCCACCGGCTGTGGTGCCGTTTCCGCGGCCGGTGGTGGGCGGTTCAGGGCCGGAAGGACCGGTGCCGGTGGCAGTTGGCTTTAAAGGGGTTGGAAGGCCTGCTGCCGGATACCTCATGGCACCCCTGGAGTTCTTGAATCCCAGCTCACCCTTCGGGTTCCGGATCAGTCCATTGACCGGGACGGCCGGTGACTTCCATCTGGGACAGGATTATGCTGCCCCCTGCGGAACCAGGGTTTATGCTGCAGATTCGGGCGTCGTCCGGGCAGCGGGCTGGCACCCTTGGGGCGGTGGCAACCGGGTGGAAATTGACCACGGCAATGGCCTGGTGACCACGTATAACCACCTCGAATCGGTGACCGTCCGCAGGGGCGATACGGTGCAGGTGGGCCAGGTTGTTGGGCGGGTGGGCAGCACAGGATGGTCAACCGGCTGCCATCTACACTTTGAAACCATATTGAATGGCTGGCACATAAGCCCCTTGAAGTGGCAGTTCGTGGGCCTTGCGGCGCTCGCTGGTGATGGCTTGGAGGAGTCGTTGTCATATACCCCGGGCTCTGGTTCACCGGCTGAATGGCTCAACTGGACTCTCCCTGGAATCAAGGACACCGAACCGAAATTGCACACAGCAGAGGCAGGTTCGCCGACGACGCAATTCGTCGCGGCGAAGTCTTCGCCCACTGGCTCGTCGCCGTCGCCCAGCGCTTCATCGCCGTCGTCCACCCAGCCCTCACTGTCTGCCACCGATCCCTCACCGTCTGCCACCGATCCGTCAGCGTCCCCAAGCGGGCCGACGACGTCCCCCACTGAGCCGTCACCCTCGCCGACCGAGCCGTCGCCCTCGCCGACCGAGCCGTCGGCTTCGCCGACTGAGCCTGCGCCGTCACCTACCGAGCCTCCGCCGTCGCCAACTGAGCCTCTGCCCTCCCCGAGCGAGCCTTCGCCAGTCCCCGTTGAGCCAACCGCACCACCGACGGAGCCTGCGCCGACACCTGTGCAGCCGGCGCCGACTGAGCCTGCGCCTGCTCCGGTTGAGCCGGCCCCTATTGAGCCTGCGCCATTGCCGGTTGAGCCGGTGCCGACTGAACCTGTGCCGGTTCCGGTTGAGCCGGCGCCAGCCCCCATTGAGCCGACGCCAACCGAACCTGTGCCGACACCGGTTGAACCGGCGCCAGCCCCGATTGAGCCGACGCCAACCGAACCGGTGCCGGTTCCGGTTGAGCCGGCACCTTCAACCACCGAGCCCGCAACGGTGGAAACAGCGACGCCGGAGCAAACCGCGACATCAACCCCGTAGGGCCGGGCAGGCCTGCGGGAGAATTCGAGGCGCCACCCGTACACGGTTTGACCAGCGTGACCTTTCCTCTGACGGAGAAGGCCCGGGTGCGCGGCAAAGGCCAGCACCCGCTGTATGCGGAGCTCACCAAGTTCAAGACCGGACTGCTGCCGGGGCTGGTGAAATGGAACTTCGAGAAGTTCCTGGTGAACCGCGACGGCGAGGTGGTGGACCGGTTTGCGCCCACTGTTGAACCGGACTCGGCGGTGATTATCGATGCGATCGGGAAGGCTATGGGCGATTGACCGGCCCCGGGGCGAAGAAAGTGCGCAGAAGCGCAGTTCTTTTATCTTTTTCCACATCGGCTACGGCGATTTGCCCAAAGTTTGCCAAATGTCTGGTTGGATAAATATTACTGAAGGGTACAAGGGAAGAGCGGCTTCCCACCGACCACAGAGGTAGCAATGGAGCACATCGAGGCCGAACATCCCCGGCCACGCCACTTCCTACTCCACTTGAGCGATCCCCACCTGTTGGGGGGTCCGGATCCCCTGTACGGCGTTGTTGACAGCGAAGCCCGCCTCATCCAACTCTTTGACGAGGTCAAGGCGTCCGGGGCGCGGCCTGAGGCTGTCATTTTCACCGGTGACCTCGCTGACAAAGGCCATCCCGAGGCGTACCGGAAGCTGCGCGCCATCGCAGAGCCCGCATGTCAGGAGATGGGTTCGCAGGTTATCTGGGCCATGGGCAACCACGACAACCGGGCGAACTTCCGGAAGGGCCTGCTGGACCAGCCAGGCAACGATGCCCCCGTGGACCACAGCTACTTCATCAACGGCCTGCGCGTCATCACCCTGGACACCTCGGTTCCCGGGTTCCATCACGGCGAGCTGAGCGGGTCGCAGCTGGAGTGGCTGGCCCGCGAACTGGTGACCCCCGCTCCTGACGGCACCATCCTGGCACTGCACCATCCGCCGGTCCCGTCGGTCCTGGACCTCTCAGTGCTGGTGGAACTGCGGGATCAGACCTCGCTGGCGGCCGTGGTGCGCAACTCGGACGTCCGGACCATCCTGGCCGGCCACCTGCATTACTCCACTACGGCAACGTTTGCCGGCATCCCTGTCTCGGTGGCCTCGGCAAGTTGCTACACCCAGGACCTCAACGTCCCGGTGGGCGGCACCCGCGGGCAGGACGGCGGGCAGGCCTTCAACCTGGTGCACGTCTATGAGCACACCATTGTCCACTCGGTGGTTCCGCTGGGCAGGTCGACGACGGTGGGCGAGTACGTGCCCCCCGAAGAGACCGCGAGGCGGCTCGAGGCAGCAGGGGTCCGGATTCCCGAGACCACCAAGCAGCGCAGCGGGTCCCGGCTGGGCGTGCCTTCCAATAGCTAAAAAAGCAAAAGCAGGAGGCCGGTCCCGTCTGGACCGGCCTCCTGCTTTTGCCGCCGTGTTGGGCGTCTGGGATGCTACTTCTCCCAGGGCGCCTTGACAGGGAAGTACTTCTCCAGGAAGTCGGTCACCACTTCGGCCCGCTCGTCAGCATCCACCTCGGGGAAGCTGCCGTCATTGAGGCAGAAGAAGTCCATGTTCCGCTTGGCCAGCAGCTTGGGAAGGTAAGTCAGGCCTGCGCGCATGGTGGTATCCACGTAGCGGACCTTTGCGGCCGTCTGGGTGACTGCACGGCCGGTCAGCAGCGCGTAGTAGTGGTAAAAGGAGTTCGTGACGGAGATGTTGTCCGCGGCACGGAACCGGCTGGCCGCAGTCTTCCGGAACTCCTCGGGGAACTCCTCTTCCATGGTGGCCACCACGCTCCGCCGGAGCGGTGCAGCACAGTGCTCCAGGTGCCGCGTGGTGATCCGGCCGAACCGGTTCCACAGCAGCTTGCGGTTAACCCGGGCGGCGTTCTCGAAGCCGCTGCGCTCGGCAGCGTTCTCGCCCAGGCCGATGCGGGTTTCCGCCTCAATGAACTTGGTGATCCCGCCCGGGGTGAAGAACAGGTCCGGGCTGACGGGCCTGCCAAAGAACATGTCGTCGTTGGAGTAGAGGAAGTGCTCCGAGAGCCCCTCAATGTGGTGCAGCTGGCATTCCACAGCCTGCGAGTTGTGCGTGGGCAGCACCGACGGATCGCTGAAGAACTCCTCGCTCCGGACGATCGTCACGGAGGGATGGTCCGCCAGCCACGCCGGGGCCGGGGAGTCCGTGGCGATGAAGATGCGGCGGATCCACGGCGCAAACATGTACACGGACCGCAGTGCGTACTTGAGTTCATTGATCTGCCGGAAGCGTGCCTCATGGTCGTCGCCCTCGCCCAGGACATGGCCCTTCTGCTGGGCGCGCCGGGCGGCAATGTACTCCGGGGAACTGCCGTCCACCCAGGAGAACACCAGGTCGATGTCGAAGCTGATGTCGCTGGCGTGGTCCGCGAACATGTTCTCGATGGTGGGCCAGGTGTGCCCGTAGCGCTCAACGGTCCCACGGACCGCGTCCTGGCGCAGCAGGGTCCGGCGCGTCAGGGAGTTCTCGATGGGAAGGATGATCTCCTCGCCCTCGAAGGACCAGAGCTCGATCTGCACGCCGGCGGAGGCACCGAAATCAAAGCCGCCCCCAGGTTCAACCCGCGGCCGGTACAACCGGAAGATGCGTGCCTGGCGGCTGGTTGAAAGCTCGCCGTCGGCTACGAGGACGGCGGTCTTCTTTTTGGCATCCACCGTCATGGAGTAGAAGGGCTCGTCCCGGCAGGCCTCCACCAGGGCGGCGCGCAGCTTCTTCCTGTCCCTCCAGTCCAGGGCTATGACCGGGCGGTCATTGTTGCCGCGGACCAGCAGGTAGGCCAGGCCGGAATCCGCGAGGACGTTCCGCAGAAACAGCAGGTCCTCCACCATGGCCTGGTAGTGGGTCCTGTTGTAGTTGATCAGGGCATAGCGGCCCTTGTGCCTGATGACGTCGGGGCGGTGCTTCAGGCGACGCTCCGCAGCAGCGGAGGTCGCCTCCTCGTGAAATTGTTCCTCTACGGACGCCTGGCCACCGAAGTAGATTTCGTCCTGAACCGGTGCTTCTGTAATGGTTATCTCCGTGCTGGTGAATTATGCGTTCCTACCTGCATGATAGCCCCGCCCGGGAAACGGCAGGTTCCGGCCGGCCACCGGCCACGGCCCTAGACGCCCAGCGCCTCCCGCCAGCTCCGCAGGAAAGCGCCGCCGGCGTCGTCATGGATGACCGTGGCCTCAAGCCCGAGGTCGGCCGCAGTGAGGACCTCGTACGGCTTGGCCGGAACACCATCGGCGGGACGGACGTCCACGTGCTTCACTGCGTGGTCGTTGTGGTGCAGCCAGTCCGCCATCGCATAGTCCGTGCGGGAATCGCCCACTGTCCGCCAGGCCTCAGGGGTGATGCCCTGCGCGGCCAGCAGTTCCACCGCCCGGCTGGCACCGAGGTCCTTGCCCAGGCGAACGGACTCGATGTCCGTGGAGATGATGGTGGGATCCACGCGGTAGTCCACCTCGTCGTCGGAATTCGGGGCATGGTGGTCCAGCCGGACCACGCCCAGCCCGTGCCGTGCCATCAGGTCCATGGCATCGGCGTCGAAGAGCTTTTGTTCCGCGAGGTACTCGGCGCCGGGGACCTCGATGTGCTGCTCCACGGACACCATGGCCCGCTTGGTCTCGTCGAAGAACATGTGCGCCGCGTAGTCCTCGGCCACCAGCCGGCGGACGTCGTCCCCGTAGGCCGCGGGTACGGCGAGCTCACGGTCCACGTGGATGGGGCCGGGACCGGCCGAGGTGTAGCTGAACCAGACGGCACCCTTTTCGCAGACTGCGTGGATGATGGTGCCGCTGGGGATTCCGGCCTCGATCATGGGTGCCATGACCTGTTCACGAATGAAAGCGTCCGAGCGGCCCGTGTTGAAGATAACGGGGATACCGGCGGTGGCGAGCGCCACCAGGTCGCTGATGATCTCCGGTTTGACGTCGCGCGTGAGCGGACTCGCCACCGGGCCGTCAACGTCGAGCAGGAGCGCCAGGGGTGGGGTGGACGGCGCGTGGACACCGGGCACGGGCATGGCGGGGGACTCGGAAGCTGTCATGGGGCCCATTCTTTCAGCAGCGCCGGGCAGTTCCTGAACCGGCAGTCGAAGATCACCGGCTGTGACATGGTCACTGTTTGGCTACAACCGGCCGGCGGCACGGCCTGGCACTTTCGCTCAGCTTGCCGGGATGCCTAGGGTTGCAGGGTGATATTCAAAGCTGTGGGCGAGGGCCGCCCTTACCCCGACCATGGTTACAGCACGCCCAAGGAGTGGGCGTCGCTGCCGCCGCGGCCGGTGCGGCTGGACGAACTGGTGACTACCAAGCGCACCCTTGACCTGGAGGCCCTGCTGGCCGAGGACTCCACTTTCTTCGGCGACCTCTTTCCGCACGTGGTGCAGTACCAGGGGACCCTGTACCTGGAGGACGGCCTGCACCGGGCCGTCCGGACGGCACTGCACCAGCGCACCGCGATCCATGCCCGGGTCCTGGTGCTTGATGGCTAGGAAGAGGAAGGTGCAGGATGCCAGCATCCTGCACGGCCACCACGTGGTGAGCGGCCCGGAACTGCGGGCCACCTTCGGCGCGGCGGCCCGGGACGCGGACGATACGGCCAGGGTGCGTCGCAGGGTGCTCCACGGCATTGTGCTGGTGCTCCTCATTGGCGTGATCGCCGCGGGCATCATCACTGCCCTGGCGATCATCAACGGCCGGTTCACCATACCCACGGCTGAACCGGCCGAGGAAAAAGCCTCCACATGCCCCGCGGCCACTTTCGACTACACACTGCCGGAACAGATCAACCTGAATGTCTACAACTCCACCAGCAGGCCGGGCCTTGCCCGGTCCGTGGCGGACGAGTTCCTGGCGCGAAAGTTCGTGGTGGGGGATGTGGGCAACGTCGACCCAGACTACCGGGGTGTAGCCGCAGTGATCTCCGGTGCAGCTGGACAAGCGGCCGCTTTCAGTGTCCAGCGGAACCTGCCGGGTTCGGACTACTTCCAGGACGGCAGGACGGACGGCAGCGTGGATGTGATTCTGTCCCAGGATTACACGGCGCTGGCCCCGGCCGACCTCGTGGACCAGACGCCCGGAAAGCTCAGCTGCCCCCGGGAAAGCCGCCGCGTTGCCGATGATGACAGGTGGCCGGTCATGCCGTCGGCCGCACCGGCCTCCTGAACCGCGGCTTCCTGAGCTTCCGCTTTCCGGTACTTAGCCGGCCACGGCGGGCAGTGGGGCGATCCGGACCGGGTGGCCTTCGTCGTCGAACCTTGCCCCGGCGCCCAGCTGGATGAATCGCACCGTCCTGGCCACGCACGCCTCCAGTTCCGCCGGTTCGTCGCTGCCCCGGGCTGCGCTGGAGGAGAGCGTTCCCAGGATCAGCTGCGCCTGCTGCCCGATGTCCGCCACCGGCAGGTAGCCCTGTGCCATCCCGTCGCGCAGGATGCCCTGCAGCAGCACACTCAGCTCGCCAACATGGTCGGCCAGTTTTGCAAAGGACGACGGCGACAGCACGGCGCCCATAGCGGGTCCCGGGGGCAGGTGGCGGCGGGAGAGGTCCACCACCTGGGCGCGCACGTACAGAGCGAGCCGTTCCACTGGGTTGTCCAGCCGGTCCAGGGCGTCGCGCAGTTCCGTGAGGAACTTCTCCGTCTCGTCAAGGGCGTACGAGATCAGCAGTTCCTCGATGTCCGCGTAGTAGTTGTAGACGGCGGTCCGCCCCACGCCGGCGTGCCGGGCCACGTCTGTCATGGTCAGGCCGGGGAGCCCGTGCGAGAAGAGGAGTTCACCGAAGGCCGTCAGGATGCGGCGCTGGGTATCCGCCCGCTGCTCGGCGTTGCTGGCCGCTGAAATCCTTGGCATACAGACACTTTACCGCTGTGTGTCAGTAAACTTGGTGCCGGACGTGCCCAGATTCAGACCGTGCAGCCGTCCGGGCCGCATGCATCGCCTTCGCCGGAGTTCACAAGCACCAGCGGGTTGGCATCCTGCCAGGCCTGGTTGAGCGCCGCCGTGAAAGTCGCTGTGGGCTGGGCCCCGGAGAGGCCGAACTTCCGGTCGATGACGAAGAACGGGACACCGCTGATGCCCAGGGACCGTGCCTCCTGGATATCGAAGCGGACGTCGTCGGCGTACTTGTCCGTGGTGAACAGTTCCTCCAGTTCGCCGGCGGGGATGCCCAGGTCCTTGCCCAGCGTTGCCAGGTACTCCCGGCTGCCGATGTCCTTGCCGTGCTCGAAATGGTCGCTGAGCAGGCGCTCCTTGGCTTCATCCTGCCGGCCGTGGGCGGCAGCGAGGTGGATCAGGCGGTGCGCCGCGAAACTGTTGGCCACCACCACCTTGTCGAAGTGGTAGTCCAGTCCCTCGCCCCTGGCCTGCTGCGCAACATGGTCGAACATCTGCGAAACCTGCTCCGGCGCGATGCCCTTGCGGGTGCTCAGGTACTCCTGCTCCGTGCCGTCATAGTGCTCCGGAAGGGTGGGGTCCAGCTGGTAGCTCCGCCACGTGACCTCCACTGCGCCGCGGTGGGGGAAGGCAGCCAGGGCGGCTTCGAAACGGCGCTTGCCGATGAAACACCAAGGGCATGCGACATCGGACCAGATCTCAATCTTCATGCCCGGAACAACCAGCCGGCGGTGCCAGCCATTCCGTGCCGCCGTGTTAGATACCCCACAGTAGGTCTTGTGGCAGGACGGATCGTGGGCAATAGTCTGATGTAGGTCATGCAGAGGCCGTCGATAGTACAAACACCGCCGGGTGGATAGCTAGAGCGTCCCCGCGGTGCTCACTAACTGCCTGGTTTAGCTGGGAAGCCCGGCCACATCACCTGGAGGCCAGGAATGCGGATTGGACTTGTTGCAGGGCCGTGGATTCCGGTTCCCCCGCCGGCATACGGGGGCACGGAAAGGGTTGTGGACACCCTGGCCAGGGGCTTCACGGCAGCCGGGCATGAGGTCCTGCTGGCTGCCCCGTCGGACAGCACCTGCCCCGCTCCTCTGGTCGCCGGGATGCAGCCGGCAGCCCGGGAGGATATGGGCCTTACTATTTCCGAGCTCAGCCACGTGATCAGGGCCTACGAGGGCCTGCAGGACGTGGACATCATTCACGACCATACGCTGGCAGGTCCGCTGTACATGCACCGGCCGGCCGGGATTCCACTGGTTACCACCATCCACGGGCCGCTTCACAGTCAGGCGGTGGATATCTACAGGGCCATAGCCCAGCGCGCTTCCATTATCGCCATCTCCCGGGACCAAACCTCACACGCACCCGCTCTCCCCGTCACACGTGTGATACACCATGGCATGGAGGTCGGGGTTGTGCCGGTGGGCAGCGGTCAGGGTAACTACCTGTGCTTTGTGGGACGAGCCTGCCCGGACAAAGGACTGGTGGAAGCCATCACGATTGCCCGTCAGGCCGGAATGCCGCTTAAGATCGCAGTGAAGATGCGGGAGCAGGACGAGATCCGCTACTTCCAGGACGTCATCGAACCCATGCTCGGGCCGAACGAGGAGTTTGTGGGGGAAGTCAACGACGACTCCAAGTTCAAACTGATGGGCGAGGCGCTGGCGTTCCTCAACCCGATCCAATGGCCGGAGCCATTCGGGCTGGTGATGATCGAGGCTCTGGCGACCGGCACGCCGGTGATTGGTACGCCGATTGGTTCCGCCCCTGAAATCATTGAGCATGGCCGCACCGGTTTTCTGGGGCCCACTCGCGACTTGGCCGGGTTCGTGGAAGCCGCGGCAGAAATCAGCAGGGACCAGTGCCGCCAGGCTGTTGTGGACCGGTTCAGCATGGAACGCATGGTGGCCGAACACCTGATGCTTTTCACAGAGCTTCTCGAAGGGAAGGTGCTGGCGGGGGTTCCGGATGCGATCAGGCTGCACCAGAATCGTTAAGGGCGGGCGGGCAACCGGTCCCGGCAGCACCCGCCGCTGGAGATAGGGAGTCCTTCCATGACCGCCTGGAACGAAGACAATGAGGCATCCGTGTCCGGCTCCGGCTCCGTAACTATCCTGGAAGGCTCGTCGTTCTGCATCTCGTCCGGAAGCGGTGATATCAGCCCCGACGGCAGCGCGAACGGCGTGTTCTTCCAGGACACCCGCATCATTTCCGCCTGGGTCCTGCGCATCAACGGCGCCCTTCGCGAACCCCTGGTGGCGCAGCGGCCGCATCCTTTCGAAGCAACCTTCGTGGGCAGGGCAACCTGGCCCGGCGGCCGGTTTGACAGCCCCTTGGTGGTCCGGCAGATCCGCCACATCGGGCCGGGACTCCAGGACGACATCACGCTGGAGAACTTTGCTGCCGAACCGGTGGAATGCGACATCGAGCTCCTGGTGGCTGCGGACCAGGCCGACCTCTTCGACGTGAAGGGTGCACGGACCACCGGCATTGACGACGCGACCCGGGAAGTGGTGGACGGCCGGCTGGTCATCGAAGCCACCCGGCACGGCCAGCAGCGCGGAACGGTGGTCGGTGCCAAAGGCGCGGACGTCAGCACCGACGGGCTCCGTTTCCGGGCCACCATCCCGGCCCGGGGCAAATGGGCCGTCAGCATCATCGTTGTGCCGCTGGTGAACGGGTTGCCGCCTGAGAAACCATTCCGCGACGGGCAGTTGCCGCACCACCGCGAGGGCGTCCGCCGGCACCTGGACTGGGAAGAAGGCGTACCGCGGCTCAGCATCGAGGACGTCAAGCTGCAGGAACTGCTCAACCGGAGCCAGCGGGACCTGGGTGCACTGCGCATCTTCGACGCCCACCATCCGGAACGCGCGGCAGTTGCCGCCGGCGCCCCCTGGTTCATGGCCCTGTTCGGCAGGGACTCCCTGCTGTCGTCCTACATGAGCCTGCTGGTCAACCCCAACCTGGCCGCAGGCACACTCCAGACCCTGGCGGGGATCCAGGGGAAGAAGGTTGACCCGGACTCCGAGGAGGAACCCGGACGCATCCCCCACGAGGTCAGGCTTGGCGTAACCGCCGGACTGTCCCTGGGCGGCACCGCCTATTACGGAACGGCCGATGCCACCCCGCTCTTCGTTGCCCTTTTGGGCGAACTGAGCCGCTGGGGGCTCTCCCGCGATGTCATCCGGCCGCTGCTGCCGCATGCGGACCGGGCACTGGATTGGATTGAGAAGTACGGAGACCGGGACGGCGACGGGTTTGTGGAGTACTGCAGGCCCAATGACCACGGCCTGGCCAACCAGGGCTGGAAAGACTCCTGGGACGGCATCAATTTCGCAAACGGCATCATGGCGGAAGCCCCCATCGCACTGTGCGAAGTCCAGGCCTACGTCTACGCCGCCTACATTGGCCGGTCACTGCTTGCCCGCTGGGACGGGGACGTGGCGCTGGAAAACCACTGGGCGGAGCGTGCAGCCGAGCTGAAAGCTGCCTTCAACGAGAAGTTCTGGCTGCCGGACAAGGGATACTTTGCCGTGGCACTGGACAAGGACAAGCGCCAAGTGGACGCCTGCACCTCCAACATGGGCCACTGCCTCTGGACCGGGATCGTGGACGAGGACAAGGCGGCGTCCGTTGCCGAACACCTGATGTCGCCGCAGATGTTCACCGGCTGGGGGATCCGGACGCTGGCCTCCGACATGGGGGCATACAACCCTGTCAGCTACCACAACGGCTCCGTCTGGCCCCATGACACCGCGTTGGTTGCCACCGGACTGATGCGCTACGGCTTCGTGGAAGAGGCCAAACGGGTGGCCGAGGGGATTTTCGACGCCGCTGAGCACTTCGATGGCCGGTTGCCCGAACTCTTCTGCGGCTTTGACCGGGGCGAGTTCCCGGGGCCGGTGCCCTATCCCACTGCGTGCTCGCCGCAGGCCTGGGCTGCGGCTGCGCCGGTGCAGCTGGCCCGCGTGCTGCTCCGCTTCGATCCCGTCTACACCCGTGGAGTAGTGCATCTGTCGCCGATCCTGCCGGAATCCGTGGGCGAGTTCCGGGCCGAGAACGTGCTGCTGGACACGTCCCGGATCACCATCAAGGCCCGCGGGATTGACGGCAGCATCGACGGGCTGCCGCCGGGCGTGAAGCTGCTGCCGGTTCCCCGCCCGCCCCTGGCCTACCCGCCGGAGGGCTACCTGAGGAACTAGGGGACCTCGCGCTCCAGCACGAAGTCGTGTTCCACGGTGCTGCCCAGCTGGAAGGATTTGGTGCCCACCTTGCGGAACCCTGACTTCTCATAGAAGCGGATGGCCCTGGCGTTCTGGCTGTTGACGCCCAGCCAGGCCCCGGCCCCGCCGGCGGCAGCGGCGGCCTGGAGGCTGGCGTGCATCAGCTCGGCTGCCGCGCCCAGGCCATGGTGCCCGGGGTGGACATAACACTTGCTGAGCTCCACGGACGGCAGCAGGGTGAGCGCGGAGGCCACCTCCGGGTCAGCCGCCGGGCGGTTGACCAGCAGGCTGTACCCGTCGAGCGGGCCTCCGGAGTCCAGAACCAGGATGATGATGTCCGGGTCGGCGAGGTAGCCCCGGAAGTGACGCTCACTGAGCGTATTGGCCAGGTGGGCCGAAATATCTTCGGGTGACGACGACGGCGGGCAGGCCAGTGGAAAGGTGACCGCCGCCAGCGCAGCCAGCGCCCCGGCGTCGTCCGTTGTTGCCCTGCGGATGGTGTGGCTCACGGTGCCCTATCCTAAGGCTGCCGGTCGGCGTCGTAGATGAGCCCGATCTGGCGCCGGATCTCGTCCATGGCGGCCATGATGGCCACGCTCTCCCCGGGCGGCAGCAGGCTGCCCGCGGTCAGCCCGTCGCTGACGAGCCGTTCCAGTTCCGCGGCCTGGTACTGCATGCCCCGGCCCTGCACGGGTTCGTCGAAGCGCTCCACGATGTTTCCCGAAACGTCGTACTGGGTGAACGGGGTGGGGTTGTACCAAACGGAATCAATTTCTACCCAGCCGCCGGTTCCGATCACGGCTGCCCGGTTGTTCCCCGCCGTGTCCAGCGCGCAGTCAACGATCGCCTGCTGCCCGTCCGCATACTCGAAGATGGCCGCCGTCTGCCGGTCCACCCCTGTTGCGGTCATGGCAGCGCTCGCGAGGATCCGCTGCGGTGCGCCGAGGACGTCGAAGGCAAAGGCGATGGGGTAGATGCCCAGGTCCAGGAGGGCGCCGCCGCCCAGGGCCGGATCATTGAGCCGGTGCGCGGGGTCCTTGGGAAGGTCCTGGTTGTGGCTCGCCACCACCTTGCGGATCTCGCCGAGGGTCCCGTCGGCCACGATATCGCGCAGCCGCGCCATGTGAGGCAGGAAGCGGGTCCACATCGCCTCCAGCGCCACCAGTCCCTTTCCGGCGGCAACGTCCACGATCTCCTGTGCCTGCCGGGCGTTGATGGTGAATGCCTTTTCCACCAGCACGTGCTTTCCCGCGTTCAGGGCCAGCAGGGCGTTTTCGTGGTGGAACACGTGGGGAGTGGCAACGTACACCACGTCGACGTCCGGGTCGGCCGCCAGGTCCTCGTAGCTGCCGTGGGCTGTGGGAATGCCAAACTGCGCCGCGAACGCCCGGCTCGTTTCCACGGATCGGGAGCCCACGGCCTGGACCGCGAACCCGTTGTCCAGGAGGTCGCGGACCTGCAGGTCGGCGATGAAGCCGGTGCCAAGGATTCCCCAGCGGAGCCGGCCGTCGGAAGTGCCGCTGCTGTGGTTCGTCACGGCCCTAGTCCTTGCTGCTGAAGGCGGCGTCGAAGGATGCCGTGGAGGCGGGGAAGTCGAACTTCTTGAGGTTGGCGAGGGCTTCGGGGGCGCCGTGGAGGCGGTCCATGCCGGCGTCTTCCCATTCCACGCTGATGGGGCCGTCGTAGCCGATCGCGGCGAGGGCGCGGAAGGAGGCTTCCCAGGGGACGTCGCCGCGGCCGGCGGAGACGAAGTCCCAGCCGCGGCGCGGGTCGCCCCAGGCCAGGTGGGAGCCCATGACGGTGTTCCGGCCGGTCTGGCGGATCTTGGTGTCCTTGCAGTCCACGTGGTAGATCCGGTCCTTGAAGTCCCAGATGAAGGAGACGGGGTCGATGCCCTGCCACATCATGTGGGACGGGTCCCAGTTCAGCCCGAACGCGGGGCGGTGGCCGATCGCTTCGAGGGTGCGGACGGTGGTCCAGTAGTCGTAGGCGATCTCGGACGGGTGGACTTCGTGGGCGAAGCGGACGCCGCATTCGTCAAAGACGTCCAGGATGGGGTTCCAGCGGTCTGCGAAGTCCTGGTAGCCGGCGTCGATCACCTTTTCCGGGACGGGCGGGAACATGGCTACGAACTGCCAGATAGAGGAGCCGGTGAAGCCGACCACGGTGTCCACGTCCAGTGCCTTGGCCAGCCGGGCGGTGTGTTTCATTTCCTCGGCGGCGCGGGTGCGGACGCCCTCGGGATCGCCATCGCCCCAGACTTTGGACCGGACGATGCCCTGGTGGCGGAAGTCGATGGGGTCGTCGCAGACGGCCTGGCCGGTGAGGTGGTTGGAGATGGCCCAGACCTTGAGGTTGTACTTGTCCAGGACCTCGAGCTTGGATGCGACGTAGCCGGGTTCGTCCCAGCGCCAGGCATCAAGGTGGTCGCCTGAGACGGCGATTTCGAGGCCGTCGTAGCCCCAGCCGGAAGCCAGTTTTGCGACTTCCTCGAAGGGCAGGTCGGCCCACTGGCCGGTGAACAGGGTGAATGGGCGGGGCATGTCAGGCTCCTTCGGAGGTTCTGGCGGGAACATGGACGAGGGCACTTTTCGCGGCGGCGGATTCCTCCACGGCGTTGAGGATGTACTGGACATTCAGCCCTTCCTCGAACGACGGCGAGGGCTGGGTTCCCTCCTGGATGGCGGTGAGGAAGTCGCGGATCTGGTGGGTGAAGGTGTGCTCCCAGCCGATGATGTGGCCCTGCGGCCACCACGCGTCCAGGTAGGGGTGGTCCGGTTCGCTGACCAGGATCCGCCGGAGGCCCTGTTCGCGTGCCGGGGCGGTGGCGTCAAGAAAGCCAAGTTCGTTCAGGTTTTCCAGGTCGAAGTGGATGCTGCCTTTGTCCCCGTAGATTTCGATCTTCAAGCTGTTCTTCTGACCGGTGGCCACCCGGGAAGCCTCCACCGAGGCGATGGCTCCGGAGGCGAGGGTCAGCGTTGCCCAGGCGGCGTCGTCGACCGTTACGTCCTCCGGGCCGTCCGGGCCCGGGCGGCGATCCACGAAGGTCTGCAGCCGGCCAATGACCTCGGTGACCTGGCCGCCCAGCAGGAAGAGGACCTGGTCCACTGCGTGGGAGGCGATGTCACCGAGGGCCCCGGACCCTGCGGTCTCCTTACGGAGCCGCCAGGTCATGGGTGCCTTCTCATCGGTCAGCCAGTCCTGGAGGTAGGCGGCACGGACGTGCCGTACCGCGCCCACCCGGCCTTCGGCGATGAGTTCCCTGGCCAGGGCCAGGGCGGGCACGCGCCGGTAGTTGAAGCCGACCATCGACTGCACACCCCGGGCGCGTGCGGCCACCGCAGCCGCGGTCATGGCCTCGGCTTCGGCGAGTGTGTTGGCAAGGGGCTTCTCGACCAGGACGTGCTTGCCTGCCTCGAGTGCAGCGATGGCGATCTCAGCGTGCATCCAGCCCGGTGCGCAGATGTCAACGATATGGATGTCGTCCCGGGCAATGACGTCGCGCCAGTCCGTGGCGGCCTCTTCCCAGCCGTACTTCGCGGCCGCCTCCGCCACCTGCCCTGCATCCCGGCCCACCAGGACCTTCTGCTCGATTGCCGGGACGTCGAAGAAACTGGCAACGTTCCGCCAAGCGTTGGAGTGGGCCTTCCCCATGAAGGCATAGCCGATGGCGGCGATGCCCAGCGGACCCTTTGTGCCTGGATCCATGGTCCCTGACGCCTGGCTCATGCGGTGCCGCCAAGGGTCTGGGTTTCCGGTGCCCAGTCCTCGGGCAGGGGAGCGGACGTGGGGGCGGAGCTTTCGACGTCGACAAAGGTGCCGGATTCGATGGATTCGGAGATGGAGACCATGCTGTCCAGGACGTGGTACGCCAGCTGCCCGGTGGCGCGGTGGGGGATGCCGGCGCGGAGGGAGCGGGCCATGTCCAGCACTCCCATGCCACGGCCGTTGGCCGGACCGGTGGCCGGGATGGTGGTCCAGTCCTCGTCACCGGCGCGCCAGAGCCTGGAGTCGCCGTCGAAGTTGTTGGGGTCCGGCAAAGAGATGGTGGCCTCGGTACCGGTGATTTCAACGAACCCCATCCGGGCCCGGGGGGATTCGAAGGAGAAAACGCTGTGCGAGGAGGCGCCGGACTCGAACTGGGCCATGGCCGAGACGTGGGTGGGCACCTCCACGCTGAACTCCTCGCCGGCTTTCGGGCCGGAGCCGATGACGCGGACCTCCTTGGCCTTGGAACCGACGGCGGCAACTTTGCGGATGGAGCCGAAGGCCTGGACCAGGGTGGTGAGGTAGTAGGGGCCCATGTCGAACAGCGGGCCTGCCCCGGACTGGAAGAGGAAGGCCGGGTTGGGGTGCCAGGACTCCGGGCCCGGGGTCTGGAACGTGGTCATCGCGGTCAACGGGGTGCCGATGTCGCCGCGCTGGATCAGCCGGAGTGCGGTCTGCAGGCCGGCGCCCAGGAACGTGTCGGGCGCGCAGCCGAGCCGGATCCCGGCAGCGTCGGCGGCCTTGAGCAGGCCCAGCCCGGAGTCCCGGTCCAGGCTGATGGGCTTTTCGGTCCAGACGTGCTTGCCTGCGTTCACGGCTGCCGTTGCCACCTCGACGTGGGCCGCCGGGATGGTGAGGTTGACGATGATTTCGACGCCGGGGTGGTTCAGCGCCTTCTCCACGCCGCCCCACTCGGGGATGCCGTATTCCCTGGCCCGGGCCTCGGCGGCCTCCTCGAACAAGTCCGCGATGACGTGGACTTTAAGGTCCGGGAAAACCGTGAGGTTGTCCAGGTACTGCTTGCTGATGTTGCCGGCGCCTATGACGCCGACACCCACCGGACCCCGGCGGGAAGAGGCTGCGGTTGCGGGGATGCTCATGCCTTGATCCCTTCGCCCGATGCCAGCAGGAACGACAGGCTTTCATTAATGCCTTCGAAGATGTCGCCGGAGTAGTCGTCGAACTCCACCACGCCCACCTCCAGGGACTTTGCGGCGGCGATCACATCTATGACCGGGACCTTCCCCTGCCCGGCGGGCTGCTGGGCCTTGGTGTCCGTGGTCAGGGGTCCGTCCTTGATGTGGATGAATTTCACCCGGTCCCCGAGTTTGGTGAGGATCTCCACCGGGTCTTGGCCGCCGACTGCCACCCAGTAGGTGTCCACCTCCAGGACCAGTTCCGGATCGAGCAGGTCCGCGAAGTATTCCAGTGCGGTCCTGCCGTCGATGATGGACTCCAGCTCCCAGGCGTGGTTGTGGTAGCCCACCCGAACACCGTATTCCGCGCCTTTCCTGGCGGCGGCGTTCAGCTGCGCTGCTGTTTCCTGGATGTCCGCCTCTTTCTGCCACCGCTCCGCCGGAATGTAGGGTTCGATGACCGTTCGGATGCCGAGGTCCCTGGCCGCTGCGAAGATTTCGTCCTGGTCCTGGCTCAGCAGCGGTGCGTGGCCGGAGGGCGCGGTGAGGCCGTTCTCCTTGAGGGCGGCGCGAAGTTCCTTGGCGGTGGCAACGAAGTTGTACGGCTCCACCTGGGAAAAACCGATCCCGGCAACCCTTCTGATGGTGCCCGGCAAGTCCTTCGAGATTGCGTCGCGGACGGTGTACAGCTGTAGTGCGTAGGACATGGTGCTCCTGGCGTTAGTGGCGGGCATTCGGCATAAAAAGCGGCGGGGCGGTCTAGTGCAAAGCTAGAAGGACTTTTGACGGACGTCAAGCAAAAGTTGTTGACGTGACAGCACGAAGTGGCCGTGTTATCTATGGTTGATGACCAAAAGCCATGGAGAAGGGGCTGCCCTCCTCGAGTACCCGGCGTCCCAGGGGCGGGCCGGAGACCTCTTCCAGCTTTTGCGGGACGGCAAGGCACGCACCAGGGCTGAGCTTGCCGGAAGCACCGGCCTTGCACGTTCCACCGTGGCATCCCGGATCGAAGCGTTGATGCTGTCCGGCCTGGTTGGGCCCGCCGGTGAGGCGAGCTCAAGTGGCGGCAGGCCGCCGTCGCGCTTTGCCTTCAACCCCTCGTCGCGCGTGGTCCTGGCCGTCGACGTCGGGGCAAGCCACGTGATCGTGGCCGTCACCGACCTGGACGGGAAGATCCTCGCCGAACAACGGTTGGCCCGGCAGGTGTCGGACGGCCCGGAAGCCGTGCTGGACCAGGTGGTGGGGCAGGGCAGGAAACTGCTCGCCTCGGCAGGGCCGAAGGCCGGCGGGCTTGCGGGCGTGGGCATCGGCCTGCCCGGTCCGGTGGAGCACGATACCGGAAAGCCGGTAAAGCCTCCCATCATGCCGGGTTGGGACGGCTTCGACGTGGTTGGCTACGTGCAGCAGTCCCTCCGCGTCCCTGTACTGGTGGACAACGATGTGAACATCATGGCCTTGGGGGAGCGGACCGCCCATTGGCCGGAGCATGGCAACTTCTTTTTCGTGAAGGTGGCCACGGGCATTGGCTCCGGAATTATCAGCAGCGGCGAACTGCAGCGCGGCGCCAACGGCACGGCCGGAGACCTGGGACATGTCCAGCTGGCGAGGGGCGTAGACGTGCAATGCGCGTGCGGGAATTATGGCTGCCTCGAAGCCCTGGCGTCAGGCCCCGCCATTGCCCGCGCTTTGCGGGAACAGGGGCTGGATGCGGCAAAGGGCTCTGATGTCCTCCGGCTCGCCTCGGACGGCAACCTACAGGCCATCCAGGCCCTGCGCCAGGCGGGCCGGGATGTCGGTGAGGTGCTGGCCACAGTGGTGAACCTCCTCAATCCGTCTGTGGTTGTGGTGGGCGGCAGCATCGCTGTGTCAGGGGAACACCTGGTGGCCGGCATCCGGGAAGTGGTGTACCGGCGGTCGCAGCCACTGGCCACCTCGCACTTGCGGATCGCCGTCTCAATCGCCGGCGACCAGGCGGCAATATTGGGTGCCAGCCGGATGGTCACCGAGTACGTTCTCTCGCCGGTGGCCATCGAGGCAACGCTTGCCGGAACAGCCGCTGCCGGCTGAGCAGCGGCTACGGCGCCATCAGCACGTCGATGAGCGGCCCGTCTGCTGGCTGGCAGGATACGCCGGAACCGCTTGGCCTCCCGCGGCACCGACAGCGTCGAGGTGTGGATCCCCGCCCGGCCCTCGTCGTACGAGGTACTTCAGCGTCAGCCGCTGATGGTGCGGACGGGGGAGCCGGCCAGCCAGGCGGTCACATCCTCGAACGCTCCGCCGTAAAACTCCCGGTAGCTCTCCTGGGTGACGTACCCAAGGTGTGGCGAGAGGGCGGTGTTGGGGGCAGCCAGCAGCGGATGCCCCGCGGGCAGCGGTTCCTCGTCGAACACGTCCAGGGCCGCACCGCGGATCCAGCCCTGGCTGAGCGCCCGGATCAATGCATCCTGGTCCACCAGCGGACCGCGGGCGGTGTTCACCAGGATCCCCTCGGGGCCCAGCAGCCGCAGTTCCGCTTCTCCAACCGTTTTCTCGGAGCGCGGGGACAACCGCAGATGGAGCGTCACCACATCCGAGGCGCGGAAAAGCTCTTCCTTGGACACCAGTCGCGCCCCGGCCTCTTCCGCCGCCCCGGCGGTGAGGTTCTGGCTCCACGCCACGACGTCCATCCCGAACGCCCGCCCGTACCCGGCCACCCGGCGCCCGATCTTCCCCAGCCCCACAATGCCCAGGGTTTTGCCGGCCAGCTCAAACCCCACGGTTGACTGCCAGGTTCCGGCCCGCAGCGAGTTTTCCTCCGCCGGCAGGTGCCGTGCGGCGGCGAGCAGCAGGGCCCACGTCAGTTCGGGGGCGGCGGTGGGCGAGCCGGGCGTGCCGCACACCGTTACCCCGTGGTCCGTGGCGGCGGCAACGTCAATGGACGCGTTGGCCATCCCCGTGGTCACCAGGAGCTGGAGGGCCGGCAGTTTCTCGAACACCTCACGCGGGAATGCCGTCCGCTCACGCATGGCAACCACAATGCTCACGTCAGCCAGCGCCGAGACCAGGGCGTCGCGCGAGGCAAAGGGCTCCCGGAACGTGGTAACGGAGACGCCCTCGGCTTCAAGCGCTGCCCAGTCCGCGAAGCCGTGCGCCACGTCCTGGTAGTCGTCAAGGATGGCAAGGCGGTGCTGCATGGCGGTGTCCTTAATCCCGAATTTCCTGGCGTGATGTTCATCGTATGGCAGGGCGCCCTCGGCACGGCCCGAAACCCCGCACCGGTGGGGCGTGATAGCAATGGGAGTGATGAAACCCCCGGTTACCCAGCACTTTGCCGCATGAGCGGCCGGTCCCTCGCCCGCATTCCCGCCAGCTGGATCCTGCTCGCCTGCATCGGTCTCCTCGCCTTGAATCTGCGGGGCCCCTTCGTGGCGGTCGCCCCGGTGGTCGGGCTGATGCAGGCAGAACTGGCATTTTCACCGGTCATGCTGGGGCTTCTGACCAGCATCCCCGTCCTCTGCTTCTCGCTGGCCGCGCCGCTGGCTTCCCTCGCGGCGAGGAAGTTCGGTGCCGAATTCGCGGTGACGCTGACCATCCTCGGGGTCCTGGCAGGCGTCCTGGTCCGCTCGGCCGGCGGCCCGGCACTGGTGGTGGCCGGAACGGTGCTGATCGGCGCCGCCATCACCGTGGGGAACATTGCGGCGCCCCTGATCATCCGGCGGGACTTTGCCCCGGCCCGGCAGGGAACCGCGATGGGGATCTACACGGCGGCGCTGAACGTCGGCTCGTTCCTCACCTCCGTGGTGACTGCACCGCTCGCGGACCTGGCCGGGTGGCGGTTTGCGCTGGGCGCGGTGGCCGTCCTGGCCGTGGCGGCCATTGTCGTCTGGACCCTTGCCGTCGGGCCCCGCAACGCCTTCCTGGTTTCCGGCGCGGACGGCACTGACACCAGGCGGCCGCCCGTCAGCGGACTCGGCTGGATTACCGCCGGACTGACGGCCGGATTCGGCGGCCAGGCCTTCTCCTACTTCGGCGTCACCGCGTGGCTCCCCAGCTACCTGCACGACGAGCTTGGCATGTCCGTGGCCGAGGCCGGCGCCGCCTCCTCCATCTTCCAGATCCTCGCCATCGTGGGCGCGCTGGGCGTCCCGTTTGCCGCCAAATATTGGGGCCCGACGGCGGTGGCGGTCACCGTGGGTGCCTTATGGCTGACCGTTCCGGTGGGGCTGCTGCTGGCGCCACAGCTGTGGTGGCTGTGGTCCGTCTTCGGCGGCATCGCCCAGGGCGGAGGCATCACGGTCATCTTCATCGCCATCATCCGGCTGGCACGCGACCAGGCCTCCGCGGGCAAGATGTCCGCCACGGTCCAGGGCCTGGGCTACGCGCTCGCCGCCGTGGCGCCGCCCCTGCTGGGTTTCGTCCACGACGTTTCGGGTTCCTGGACTCCGGCGCTGCTGGTCATTCTGGCCTCGGTGCTGGCCTTCTGCTTTGGGACCACGCTCTCCGTGCGGAAGGTGCCGAAAGGCCGGTAGCGAGGTCCCGCCGTCGTCGTTCTTTCTCCCCTCCCAGGACGCCCTCTCACTTGACCCGCTTAAAGCAGGGACGCCCGCTCAGATGATGTGCCTAAACCAGAAACGCCCGCTCACTTTCTTGAAGGAAGTGAGCGAGCGTCCGGAATAGTCGCGCAGCAAGTGAGCGGGCGTGCGTGGTTGCTCCGCCGCCGGGCCCGCCCTCCGGATTTCGGAGGTGCCTGTTGCGATAGGGCGTGCCGGCCCGGCGGACGGAAACTCTGTCAGGCCGCGGCGAGTTCCTCAACGGTCGCCTTTTCGCGGGTCTCGGTGAGGTAGCGGGCGTAGGCGGGCAGGGTGAGGAAGGACGGGAAGTCCTGGGCGAGGGTGACTTCTTCGAAGATGTCGCGGGCGTCTTCGAAGCGGTCGCCGTCGAAGCGCTCGAGCCGGGCGAATTCCTCGTCGAGCAACTGCTCCACCCATTCCTTCGTGATGATCTCGCCGTGGTCGGTGATGGCGCGGGCGTAGATCCACTGCCAGAGCTGGGAGCGGGAGATTTCGGCGGTGGCGGCGTCTTCCATGAGGTTGTGGATCGCTACTGCGCCGTTGCCGCGGAGCCAGGATTCGATGTAGCGGATCCCGACTTCGATGTTGTTCCGGATGCCCTGTTCGGTGATGGTGCCGTGGAGTGAGGCGATGTTGATCAGGGCGCGGTCGTCCGGGGTGACGTCATTGCGGAGCTTGTCGAGCTGGTTGGGCTTGTCGCCGAGGACGGTGTCGAACACCTCGCGGCATGCCGGGACGAGGTCGGGGTGGGCCACCCAGGAGCCGTCGAAGCCGTCGTTGGCCTCGCGGGTCTTGTCCGCACGGACCTTGCCGAAGGCGTTGGCGTTCGCCTCGGGGTCCTTGCGGTTGGGCACTGCAGCGGCCATGCCGCCGATGGCCATGGCGCCGCGCTTGTGGCAGGCCCGGACGAGTTGTTCGGTGTAGGCGCGCATGAAGGGTGCGGTCATGGTCACCTGGCCGCGGTCGGGAAGGACGAAGCGGGGGCCGCGGGTGCGGAAGTTCTTGATGATGGAGAAGATGTAGTCCCAGCGGCCGGCGTTCAGGCCGGCAGCGTGGTCCCGCAGTTCGTAGAGGATCTCCTCCATTTCGAACGCTGCGGTGATGGTCTCGATCAGAACGGTGGCGCGAATGGTGCCCTGGTCTATGCCGAGCAGGTCCTGGGCGAGGATGAAGATGTCGTTCCAGAGCCGGGCTTCGAGGTGGTTTTCGATTTTCGGCAGGTAGAAGTACGGGCCCTTGCCCTGGGCCAGGAGGCGGTGGGCGTTGTGGAAGAAGTAGAGGCCGAAGTCCACGATGCCGCCGGCGACGGGTTCGCCGTCGATGAGCATGTGCTTTTCGGGCAGGTGCCAGCCGCGGGGGCGGACCACGATGGTGGGAAGGTCCCCGGCAGGGCGCAGCTTGTATTCCTTGCCTTCCTCGGTGGTGAAGTCGATCCGGAGTTCCAGGGCGTCGGTGAGGTTCAGCTGGCCCTTGATGACGTTGCGCCAGGTGGGGGTGGAGGAGTCTTCCATGTCCGCGAGCCAGACCTTGGCGCCGGAGTTCAGGGCGTTGATGGTCATCTTCTTGTCCACCGGACCGGTGATTTCTACGCGGCGGTCCTCCAGGCCCGGGGCCGGGGGAGCGACCCGCCAGGACGGGTCGTCGCGGATGTGCTCGGTCTCCCGCAGGAACCGGGGATCCGCGCCGGCAGCAATTTCGGCGCGCCGTGCCCGCCGCGCCTGCAGCAGTTCCTTGCGCCGCTCAGCCGTTGCCCGGTGCAGCTTCGCAATGAACTCGAGCGCGTCCGGAGTCAGCACCTCGTTCTGCCGGCAAATGGGCTGCGCGGTCAGGGTGATCCCATTGATGGTGAAAGAGTCGGTGAAGCTGTTCATTTCAAGTCTCCTTAAAGGCGAAAAGGGAAGTTCGACGGCGGCTGGCGGCACTGTGGCGACATATGCACGAGGGCGAGGAGCCGGTGTCGCGGCAGCCTGCGTAAAAGGGGCCCTGCGTCCCGGTCCATCCTCGCTCAGCGAGGTCGGACCGGGACGTGGGGAATAGCAGGCAGAGCGATGCCGGTCCGAAGGCCGGAGGCGACAACCGCCGTCGAGGGTTGGAAGTTAGTGGAATTGGCCCTCTTCGGTGGATCCCACGAGGGCGAGGGTGGACGCGTTCGGGTTGAGCGCGGTGGAGATGGTGTCGAAGTAGCCGGTGCCGACTTCGCGCTGGTGCTTGGTTGCGGTGTAGCCGCGGGACTCGGAAGCGAATTCCTTTTCCTGGAGTTCGACGTAGGCGCTCATGCCTTCCCGGGCGTAGCCGTGGGCGAGGTCGAACATCGAGTAGTTCAGGGCGTGGAAGCCGGCCAGGGTGATGAACTGGAACGTGAAGCCCATGGCGCCGAGTTCGCGCTGGAACTTGGCGATGGTGTCGTCGTCCAGGTGCTTGCGCCAGTTGAACGACGGCGAGCAGTTGTAGGACAGCATCTGGTCCGGGAACTCGGCCTTGACAGCTTCGGCGAACTTGCGGGCCAGTTCCAGGTCCGGGGTGCCGGTCTCCATCCAGATCAGGTCGGAGTAGGGGGCGTAGGCCTTGGCGCGGGCGATGCAGGGTTCGATGCCGTTGCGGACCTTGTAGAAGCCCTCGGCGGTGCGTTCACCGGTGATGAACTCACGGTCGCGTTCGTCCACGTCGGAGGTGATGAGGGTGGCTGCTTCGGCGTCGGTGCGGGCGATGACCACGGTGGGGGTACCGGCGACGTCAGCGGCCAGGCGGGCTGCGTTCAGGGTGCGGACGTGCTGCTGGGTGGGGATCAGGACCTTCCCGCCCAAGTGGCCGCACTTCTTCTCCGACGCGAGCTGGTCCTCCCAGTGCACGCCGGAGGCGCCGGCCTGGATCATGGACTTCATCAGCTCGTACGCGTTCAGCGGGCCGCCGAAGCCGGCCTCGGCGTCGGCGACGATCGGGACCAGCCAGTCCTCGACGCTCTGGACGCCTTCGGCGAACTCGATCTGGTCGGCGC
Source organism: Arthrobacter sp. K410C (assembly GCF_059090105.1). Lineage (NCBI taxonomy): Bacteria > Bacillati > Actinomycetota > Actinomycetes > Micrococcales > Micrococcaceae > Arthrobacter > Arthrobacter sp. K410C. Next base: position 105,506 of record NZ_JBNHFJ010000005.1, on the reverse strand, counting down.
GGAGCAGGGCGTTGTTGATCCGGCGGACCACGGTGGGAACCGAGTTGGCCGGGTAAAGGGACTGGTCCGGGTAGGTGTGGCCCGAGTTGTTCGCGTCTGCGGCGACCTGCCAGCCGGACAGGTAGATGGCCCGCAGGCCGGCCTTGACCTGCTGCACTGCCTGGTTCCCGGTCAGGGCGCCCAGGGCGTTGGTGTAGCCGCCGGTCTTGTGCTCTTCGGTGAGCTGCTTCCACAGCTTCTGGGCGCCGCGCCGGGCCAGGGTGTGCTCTTCGGAGACGCGGCCGCGGAGACGGACGACGTCGGAGGCTGAGTAGTCCCGGGTCACACCTTCCCAGCGGGGGTTGGCGGCCCACTCGAGCTCCAGGGCGGCGGCCTGCGCGCTTGCAGTGTCCTGGGCGGACGGCTGCTGGGTGGGCTCAAATGCTGCAGTCATCATTGATCTCCTAGATTGAGCTCCGGAATTCGGTGGGTGGGAACCTCGTCGTTGAGGTTCCCACCGGTTTTCCGGTGCGGTGTTCTTTCCGTGTGAACTACTTTTCAGCACTTTCAACCCCCTTTCTAGCTAAAAAGAGTGGAAAGAAATGCACTTCTTCGCGTATCCTGCAGAAATGTCGCCTTCAAGCTGGAACAGGGACGTTTCCCAGCCGTCGTCCGTCCCATCCACCGACCTTGATGTCATTTCCCTGGGCCGCCGCGTCCGCCATCTGCGCAAACAGGCCGGGCTGACGCTCGATGACCTGAGCGCCGCCGTCGGGACCGCGCCCAGCCAGCTAAGCCTGATCGAGAACGGAAAGCGCGAGCCCAAACTCAGCCTGCTCCAGCACCTTGCCGGCGCCCTCGGCGTGAGCATTGACCAGCTGCTCGGAGCGGAGCCGCCGAGCCGCCGCGCAGCGTTGGAAATCGAGCTGGAACGGTACCAGCGCGGCCCCCTCTATGAGTCCCTGAACCTGCCCAAAATCCGCATCAGTTCGCGGCTGCCGCTGGATGTCCTGGAAGCCCAGGTGGGCCTGTTGCAGGAGCTCGAGCGCAAGATGAACGAGCAGGTGGCAACCCCGGAAGAAGCGCGCCGCGCGAACGGGGAACTGCGGGCGATGATGCGGGAGCGCGGCAACTACTTTCCGGAGTATGAAGCCGAGGCGCAGAAGGTCCTCAAGGAGGTGGGCTACACCACCGGCCCGCTGAGCCAGCACGTCATTGCCGACATTGCCGCGCACCTTGGTTTCACCCTGCACCACGTCGGCGACCTGCCCCATTCCACGCGCTCCGTGACTGATTTGAAGAACCGCAAAATTTACCTGACGCAGAGCCAGCGGCAGGACCACGATCCGCGCTCGGTCCTGCTCCAGGCTCTGGGCCACTACGTTCTGGGCCATGAGACACCCCGCAACTACGGGGATTTCCTGGCCCAGCGGGTGGCAACCAACTATTTCGCCGCCGCCCTGCTCCTGCCCGAGCAGGCAACGGTGGAATTTCTGCAAAAAGCCAAAGCTGCCAAGGAAATCGCCGTGGAGGACATCCGCGACGCCTTCGCCGTTTCCTACGAGACCGCTGCCCACCGATTCACCAACCTCGCCACCAAACACCTGGGTATCACCACCCATTTCCAGAAGACGCACCAGAGCGGCATCATCTACAAGGCCTACGAGAACGACGGCGTGAACTTCCCGCAGGACCATACCGGCGCCATCGAGGGCCAGCCGTCCTGCAAGGCGTGGACGTCGCGCGCCGTGTTCGATGTGCCGGACAAATTCAGCGCCTACAGCCAGTACACGGACACCCCCTCGGGCACCTACTGGTGCACGGCCCGCACGGAACGCTCGGCCACCGGCGAGTTCTCGCTGAGCATCGGGGTGCCCTACCAGCACGTGAAGTGGTTCCGCGGGCGCGAAACCACCGCCCGGGCCACCTCCAACTGCCCCGACCCCACGTGCTGCAAGCGCCCGCCGGAGGCCCTCACCGCCGAATGGGCCGGTAATGCCTGGCCTTCAGCCCGCGCCCACTCGCACCTCCTGGCCGCGATGCCGCCGGGAGCCTTTCCCGGCGTGGACGAGACGGAGGTATACAGCTTCCTGCAGGCCCACTCCGGAAGCTGATGGCGCCCTTTATCCGTGCAGCGCCCGGTAGGCGTCAACCGCGGCCGGATGGAGCGGGATGCCGGCCGTGTTGATCAAGGTTTCCGGGCTGAGGAACTGGACGCCCAGGCTGGATTGCGGGATCAGTTCGCCGGCGTGGTGCACCAGCAGCTGGACGGTCCGTTCCACCGTGGCGGCATCCAGATCCGCCCGGCACAGCAGCAGGTTCGCGGCGCCCACCGTCCAGACCGCCGGCACGCCGGGATAGCTGCCCTCGGGAATGAGCACGCGGTCATACTGCGCCCCGTGCCGCTTGCGCAGCTCCGGCAGCAGCGCCGAAAGGTCCAGCAGTGCCAGCGGCACCTCCTGCTGGGCGGCGGCAACCGCGGCGGTGGGCACGCCGCCGGACCAGAACAGGGCATCCACCGTGCCCGCCTTCAGGGCGGCCAGGCCGTCGTTCAGCCCAAGGCTTACGACGGTGACCGTCCCGTCCGCGGTTGCGCCACCCGCCGTCCGGGCATCCAGGCCTGCTGCCGCAAGGATCCGCGGGGTGGTTAGGGAAGTTCCGGATCCCGGCTGGCCGACAGCCACGGTCCGGCCGGCCAGCTGGGACAGATCCACAATTCCGCTGTCCCCGCGCACCACACAATGGACGTAGTTTTCGTAGACCTTGCCCAGGGCCGCCAACGGTACCGCCTCCGTGCCGGGTTCCGGGGCTGCGGCTGCCGCATCCGCAAGAGCGACCCCGAACGTGGCCCTGCCGCCACGGAGCTCGGCCAGGTTGTCCAGGCTGCCGCCGGTGGACACCGCCTCAGCCTTGTCCGCCACGCCATGGCGCTCCAGGGACGCAGCCAGGAGGGTGGAGAACTCAAGGTAGAACCCGCCCGGCTCGCCGCCGGCCACGGTCAGCAGGCCGGGACGTTGTCCCGAGCAGGCGGCCAGGGCTGCCGGCAGCACGGCGGCCGCCGCCGCTGCCAGGACGGTCTTGAAGAGCACCCGCCGGGAAGGAACCAGCGCGGGAAAGCAGTCATCCATCGGCCAGCCCTTTTTCCGGGCCGGAAGCCGGGCGGGCAGCAACCGAAGGAGCTGCCGGGAATTCCAGCCGGGCGGACAGGCCGTGGGGCGCCGCCTCAGCGAGCACCAGCCGGCCGCCGTTGGCTGCGGCGAGCTCGCCCACAATGGTCATCCCCAATCCCGTCCCTGGTACCGGTGCATGGCGTGGTGCGCGCCAGAACCTCGTTGCGGCATGGGTTCGTTCCTGCTCGGAAAGGCCCGGGCCGTCGTCGGAAATTTCCACTATGACCCGGTCCCGCTGCCGGCGGACCGCAGCGGTGACCGTGGCCCCGGCGGCATATTTGATGGCGTTGGTAAGCAGTTCCCCCACCATCTGGCCCAGTTCCGCCGGGCGGCAGGCAACCTCCACCGGCGGCGCGGGCGCCTCGGCCAGGACCAGCCGGCACCCCGCACGCCCTGCGGCAGGAGCGGCGCGCTCAACTTCCCCCTGCAGGACCTGGAAGGGGTCGGACGGTTCGAGGGCCGGCCGGGAACCAGCGCTGAAGGGCCGCGCCGAATCCTCGGAAGCCCGGTGTTCCGCGGCCGCAAGCTTCAGCACCCCGTCCAGGATGTCCTCCACCCGCTCCAGTTCCGCCATCACATTCTCTGCGGCTTCCCGCTCGCGGGCTGTCTGGAGTTCTAGCTGCAGCACATCCAGCCGCAGCCGCAGTGCCCCTATGGGGTTCCGCAGCTGGTGTGAGGTGTCCGCAATCAGTTGGCGTTGCGACTCGATGCTGGCGCCGACCGTGCGCGCCATGGCGCTGAAGGACCGGCTCAGTTCGCGCAGTTCGGGCGGACCGTCCTCCGGCAGGCGGCCCGCACGCCCTGTCAGTGCCAGCTCGGTCACTGCCGAGTTCAGCCGGAGGACCGGCCGCAGCACCCAGGAGGTGACCCGTGCGGCAGCCAGCAGGAGGACCGCGGCCACCGCGACGGCGGCAGCCCCCACCAGGAGCCAACGCTCACGGAGCTTCTGGCGCGCCGTATCCAGGTGGACGTCCAGGACCACACCGCCCAGGACCTGGCTGGCGCTGCCGAACGGCCGGAAGATCAGTTCGGAGCCGGACCCGAAGGGCCCCAGCGGGGCAAGGGCCGTATCGGTGACATTGAGACCGGCCCGGGACAGCGCGTCCTGAACATCTGCCCGGTCTCCTGCCAGCCCGCCTGACGCCAGGATGCCCTGCTGCAGCCGCACCACAACCCCCTCCCCGTAAAGGCCGGAGTAGGTGTCCATCTCCCGTTGCAGCCGCACTGTGTCCCCGTCGGCGGCAGCGTCGAAGGCCACCTGCGCCAGCCGGTTCAGGGATGCGGCCCTGTTGATCTGGACTTCCTGGGTGAGTTCGCGGGCGGCGCTTCCCAGGATGGTGCCCGAGACCAGGAAGACCACCATCAGGCACAGCACGCTGAGGACGCCGAGAACGCGCAGCCTCACCGGCTCTCCGCTTCCACCCGGTAGCCGACGCCGCGGACATTGATGATGAACCCGGGCTTCTGCAGCTTGGCGCGGAGCCCGGTGAGGTGGACATCGAGCGACCGGGAGGAAGCCAGGAACGCGTCGCCCCACAGGGCGTCAAGGATTTGCTCCCGGGTCACCACTGACCCCGCATTCCGGGCCAAGAGAGCCAGCAGGCCGAATTCGGTAGCCGTCAGCGGCAGCAGGGCCCCGTCCTTCGCAGCGGTCCGCCGGTCCAGGTCCACCTCCACGTCATCCAGGACAATGGTGTGCGGGGTGCTTCCGCTGCCACGCCGCATACGCCTGGTCACTGCTTCGATCCGTGCCAGCAGTTCCACGAGCTTGACCGGTTTGACCAGGTAGTCGTCAGCGCCGGAACGAAGGCCGAGCACCACGCTGCGCTCGTCGTCGCGCGCTGTCAGGATCAGGATGGGGCAGTCGGTAACCTGGCGGAGCTTCCGCAGCACCTCCAGCCCGTCCATGTCCGGAAGGCCCAGGTCCAGGAGGATCACGTGGAAGTTCCGGTGGGCCAGCAGGGCGTCCGCGCCACGCGACACCCTGGTCGCTTTCAGGCCCGCCGTCGCCACACCGGCCGTGAGGGCGCCGGCCATGGCGTCGTCGTCCTCGACGATCAACACGTCCATTGCCATCTTCCTTGTCCTTTGCCGGGGTTGAGCCGTCCCCGCCTTTGGAGACTACCTTCTGGCGGGCGTTTTTTCCCGGGCGGGCCTGAATCCTAAGGAAGTGTTAGGAAAGCAGCCGCCGCGTTGGTTGTGCCGTGCGTCACCCATAGTTTGGTGGGGGTCCTCCGCGCTTTCGGAAGACTGTTCACGCAAGGAAGGTTCATTGATGAGCACCGAACAAGCAGCGCCGCCGAACAGTGCGGCCCACCCTGGGGCACCCCTCACCGAAGCAGCGCAGACCCGCCGGGCCGTGGGCAACATCCTCAAAGGCTCCGCCGGCAACCTGGTGGAGTGGTACGACCTCTACGTCTACACCGTCTTCGCAGCCTACTTCCAGGCCCACTTCTTCAATTCCAAGGACGACCTGCAGGCCGGGCTGGAGGCAATGGCTGTCTTCTCGACGTCGTTCCTCATGCGGCCCATCGGCGCCTGGTTCTTCGGCCGGTACGCCGACCGCAACGGCCGCAAGGCAGCCCTGACCCTCAGCGTGACACTGATGTCCGCGGGCTCGTTCGCCATCGCCGTGCTGCCCACCCAGGATGTCATCGGTATCTGGGCCATGGTGCTGCTGGTGCTGGTCCGCCTGCTGCAGGGCTTCTCTGTGGGCGGCGAGTACGGCACCAGCGCCACCTACATGTCCGAAGCCGCCACGTCGCGCCGCCGCGGCTTCTTCTCAAGCTTCCAGTACGTGACCCTGGTGGGCGGCCAGATGCTGGCCCTGCTGGTCCTGGTGATCCTGCAAAACACCGTCGGCGGTGAAGCGCTCAACGAGTGGGCCTGGCGGATTCCGTTCGCACTGGGCGGCGTGGCAGCCTTGGTGGTGCTGTGGCTCCGCCGGTCCATGGAGGAAACCGTCTCCGCGGACCAGATCCGTGCGGCTCACGTCCAGGCTCCGGGCGAAGCCCAGCCGGGAACGCTCAAGCTGCTGTTCACCAGCCACTGGCGGCCGCTGCTGATTTGCATCGGCGTCACGCTGGGCGGAACCGTGGCGTTCTACACGTACACCAACTTCATCCTGAAGTTCATGAACGATACGTCCGGCATCGCCAAGACCGACACCTCAGTGATCAACTTCTGGGCACTGTTCATCTTCATGCTGCTGCAGCCCGTCTATGGCCTGATCTCGGACAAGATCGGGCGCAAGCCGCTGCTCGTCTGGTTCGGCATCACCGGCGTCCTTTTCACCTGGCCACTGCTCTCCACGCTCTCCGGCACCAAGGACCCCTTCACCGCGTTCCTGCTGATGATGGGCGGACTGCTGATCGTGGGCGGCTACACCTCCATCAACGCGCTGGTGAAGGCGGAGCTGTTCCCGGCCTCCATCCGTGCCCTGGGCGTGGGCCTGGGCTACGCGATTGCCAACTCGCTCTTTGGCGGCACGGTCCCGCTGATCGGCGCGGCGTTGCAGAAGGCAGGCCAGGTGGAGCTCTTCTTCACCTACGTCACCGCCGCCATCGCCATTTCGCTGGTCGTCTACATCTTCGCCCTCAAGAACAAGAAGGCCACGCACCTGGACAGGGAACAGGGCGACGCCTGGGCCGCCGCAAAGACGGACGACGCCGGCACCCTGGCAGGTGCCCACCGCTAGGTAAGGCGCGGCGCCGGTGGTGTTCGACGCCGGCGCCGCGTGCCGCCGTCGAACGCGCCCGGCCGGAGTGATGCGCAGGGGGCCGTCCGGCGTCGGGGCGTGACCGAAACGACCGCAAACCGTAACCCTTCCGGCATCGTCCGGCAGCCCGCCCCCTGCTCTACTGGAACCATCCGGTCCTTGGCGGCGGTACTGCCGCGGCCTACCTGCCTGGGAAGCACAGGGGAAGACATGAACGTTCCACGGCGTGCGGTGCTGGCAATGCTGGGGCTTGTGGCTGTGCTTCCCGCTTGCGCGGCCGCGCCCCCGGAGCTGGTGACGGCACCTGGGGTGGAGCGGGTCTCGCTGGACGCCGCTGCCTATCCTGCTGAAATTGGTGCCCTGCGCACCTCCGCCTACACGCTGGGTGCGGCCCTCCTTGCCGACGGCGGGGACGGCGCCGCCGGTAACGTCGTCGCAGCACCCGGAAGCCTGCTTACAGCGCTGCTGATGCTTCGGTCCGGAGCGGGCGGCGAGGCGGCCGCGGAACTTGACCGCGTCCTCGCCCTTCCCGGAGCACGCCGCGACGAGGCAGCGAACGCCTTGCTCGCCGCCGTCGAAATATATGACGGCAATCCCGGCGCCGTTGACGAAGACAATCCGCCACGGAACCCCGTCATCCACCTTGCCAACGGGCTCTTCCTGGACAGGCACACCCCGGTGAGCGAGGGCTACCTGGCCGGCCTGGCCCGGCACTACGGTGCGGGCGTCCACATGGTCGACTTCCGTGACCGGACCGCAACTGAACCCGCCATCGACGCGTGGGTGGACAGGAACACGGGCGGGCGCATCAAGAAAGCCCCGGCCAAGTTCGACCCCAGGAACACCTTCAGCCTCCTCAATGCCATCTATTTCGCCGCGGCCTGGAACACCCCCTTCGACCCTGCCGACACCACGGACAGGCCTTTCACCACCGGAAACGGCGACGTGGCGAGTGTTCCAACAATGAGCCAGGCAGTGGGGATGAAGTACGCCGAGAGCGAGCGGTGGCGGGCGGTGGACCTCCCCTATGCGGAGGGAGCCGTGATGCGCCTGGTGCTGCCGGCGGCCGGCACCCCCGCCACACTGTCTGCGCACGAGCTGGCCCGGATCGGCGAGGTGCTGGAGTCCGCCCCGGTCCAGCCCGTCCGCATCACGCTGCCCCGCTGGGACCACAAGAGCAGCTTCGACCTTCGGAAGGTCCTGGAAGCCATGGGCCTGTCCCGCACGCTCACCACGGAGACGGACTTCGACGCGATTCAGCCCGGGCTGAAGCTGACGCAGGCCGCCCAGGCCGCCAACATCACCGTGGCGGAGAAGGGGACTGTGGCGGCCGCCGTCACGCAGCTGAATGGACGGGCCGTCAGTGCACCGCCCGAGCCCGCCGTGTCGATCGCCTTCGACCGGCCGTTCCACTACCAGATCGTCCACGGCGGAACGGGGCTGCCGCTCTTCATGGGGAAGGTGACCGACCCGCGTTCGTGACCGGGCCGGGCGGGCGGTTAGCGCGGGCCGCCCTGCCAGAGTGCGTCAAACGGCGCGCCGGACGCCACGCGGTTCTGGATCCCGGCCGTCACGAATTCCTTGGCGGTACGGGCGGCTTCCAGCGGTGACGAACCCTTGGCCAGTTCTGCTGTGACGGCGGCGGCAAGCGAGCAGCCCGCACCGGAGACGGCCACATCGCCCACCTTCGGCGCCCTCAGGACTTCCAGCGTCTGGCCGTCATGAAAGACGTCGACGGCGTCCGGGCCAGCCAGCCGCACCCCGCCCTTGGCCAGCACTGCCGCGCCGCTGAGCTCATGGATGCGCACGGCGGCTGCCTTGAGGGATTCGACGTCGGTGATTTCCAGTCCGGACAGCGACTCCGCCTCGAAGTGGTTCGGCGTCACGAACGTGGCCAGCGGCAGGATCTGCGCCTTCAGGGCCTGGTCCGTGTCCAGGGCGTGGCCTGGCTCCTGGCCCTTGCAGATCAGGACCGGGTCCAGGACCACATTCCCAAAGTCGTTGTCCTTCAGTGCACCGGCAACAGTGGCGATGGTGGCAGGGCTGCCGAGCATCCCGATCTTCACCGTGTCCAGCACGGACGGCGCGCCCGAGGCCGGCCCGTAGGCCGCGGTGGTTGCCTCCAGCTGGTCGGAGATCACCTGCTGGTCCACAGGCACGAAGCGGTGGTTCCAGCTGTCGGCGGGATTGAACGAGACGATGCAGGTCAGGTTGGCGATGCCGAAGACGCCCAGCTCCTGGAAGGTCTTGAGGTCGGCCTGCGCACCGGCACCGCCGGTTGCTTCGGAGCCGGCGATGGTGAGCACCACGGCCGGGCTGGTGACGTGCGGCATTGCATCAGCGGAAACGGAAGTCATGCACCCATCCTGCCATCCGGCGTCGGCCGTTTTCCTTGTGTGGCAGTACAGCGGCGGCTGACCGGGGGTGTTCAGGGCCACAAGGGGAGCCGGCCTGCCCGAGCCTCGAACAGAGGGTAAGTTCGGCTCGAACCTGCATGCGTGCAGGTGGGAGAATGGGGCGACAGTGCTAATACAGCCGGTGTCCCGCTAGCAGTTCCGGACGCCGAGCGAACCACTACGAAACGGACTTCCCATGCCATCTGCCTCCGGCCAGAATGCCCTGCCCGAAACCTCCGCCGCTTCAGGCGCCGCGCGCTTCGCCTCCATCGGGTCCCCGTACTTCGGCGTCATGCTGGCAATCATGGCGGTGGTGCTGATCCTGTCCAACATCGGCGCCTCCAAAGGGGTGGTCCTTGGGCCGATCATCACGGACGGCGGCTTCTTCCTCTTCCCGCTGGCGTACATCCTCGGCGATGTCATCAGCGAGGTTTACGGCTTCAGGGTGGCGCGGAAAGCCATCGTCACCACGTTTGCGCTCTCGGTGTTCGCCTCGCTTTGCTACTGGGTGATCATCGCCCTTCCCGGATTCGACGACGAGTTCGGCGCCTCCAAGCAGGCCGCCCTTGAGGGTGCCTTGGGTCCGGTGCCGCAGATCGTGCTGGCCTCGCTGCTGGCGTTCCTTGCCGGCCAGACCATCAACTCGTGGATCCTGGTGCGGATGAAGGCCCGTACGGGGGAGAAGTCCCTCTGGGCCCGGATCATGGGCTCCTCGGTGGCGGGCGAGTTCGTGGACACCTTGATCTTCTGCAGCATCGCAGCGTCGGTCATCGGAATCACCGACTTCGGAATGTTCGTGAATTACGTAGTGGCGGGCTTCGTGTACAAGACCCTGGTGGAGTTCATCCTGGTCCCGGTCACATCGCTGGTGATCGGCTGGATCAAGAAGCGGGAACCCAGCTACGGGGCGGCCAAGATCGTCGCGTAAGCCCTCCGCCCCCTGATTCGGCTAGCCGGAACGCGCCCAGCCCGCCGGGCGGCTCCGGCGGGCTCGTGGCAATCCGGCGATTTCGACGATGGGGCTATCGCCGGAGCGCGGTCAGGATCCGGACTTTGAACTCCTGCTCGCGAAAGAGGTCTTGCCATTTCACGCGCACGAATTTCCAGCCGTCCTCCGTCAGGGCATTCTCCCGCTGCCGCTCCAGGAACAACACATCGGCCGTCGGCTTGTAATCGAAGTACTTGGTTTTTCCGTCAAATTCGAGGGCAACTTTCTTCTCCTTCCACGCGAAGTCCAGACGGTACCGGCCTGCCCGGGTACTGACCTCAACCTGCGGTTCGGGAGCAGGCAGTTTCAGACGGGAAATGAGTTCGCGGGTAAGCGTTTCACCAGCCGATTCGGACCTAGGATCGGCGTTGGCCAGTGCCTTACGGAGGTTCCTTATACCGCGGCGCCCATGGAATCCCTCTGCCATGCCATGGATTAGCGACAGATCCGCGCCTAGCCTCAGGGCGTGATCCATGAGCACCAGGGCCTGCTGATAGTTCAACATCATCGCGCAGTCCACCACGGTCCGTTCGAGCGACGTGACCCGCAGATTCTCCATGACCGTAACGTCGGCGTCCGTGTAAGGCATGGTGTGCCCGCGGACATCTGGACCGAGGCGTTCGCTGGAAGGCTGGACCCGCAGCAGGATATGGACCACATCGCTGACGTTCCAGAGGAATAAACGGTGGAGTCGCGCGGCCGATGTGTGGCTGTAGACATAGTCTCCCGAGGACGTCGTGAGCGTTCCGTGCGCGTGGGCGTAGATCAACTGCAGGCTGCGCAGCGGGGCCGACTGCCTGTCCCACAGCTCTCCGCGGATATAGCAGCCATAACGAAGCCGGACCAGCTTCCCGTGTTTCAGTAATAGTTTGATGGCCCGCGAATTGAGGCCCTTTTCCTGCAACTGGGCCGTGCGCCACATGTTTCCGGTGCTCGGAAGCGCAGGAAGCGGGACTGGCTGGGACTGCATCATCCATCCAGACTGCTGGGCCGTGGCTGGTTCTGGCAGGCGCCGTGGTCGCCATGTGGAAAACCCTGCTCGCTGGAACGGATCCAGGTCGCCGGAGCGCTCCAGCGGGATGGCAGCGTTCCGGCGATCTCGATGCGGGAAAAGCGGGAGGGGCCGCTCCCGCTAAGCTGCGAGGGCTAGGAGTAGTACCGGGCCAGGGTTTCGGCCTTGAAGTCGAAGAACGTCCCGGCCTCGATCGCCAGCCGGGCGTCGTCCACCATCTTCACCACGAACCGCTCGTTATGGATGGAGATCAGGGTGGCGGACAGCATCTCCTTGGCCTTGAACAGGTGGTGGATGTACGCCCGGGAGTAATGGGTGCAGGCATAGCAGTCGCAGCCCTCCTGCAGCGGCCCGAAGTCGCGCTTGTATTTCGCTCCGGACAGGTTGAACCTCCCGTGCGGGGTGTAGAAAGCGGAGTTCCGCGCAACCCGGGTGGGGGAGACGCAGTCGAAGGTGTCGGCGCCGTTCTCAATGGCGGTGAAAATGTCGTCCGGCTCGGAAATGCCCAGCAGGTGGCGCGGCTTGTCCTCCGGCAGTTCCTCGTTGCACCACCGGACGATAGTGCCCAAGTTCTCCTTCTCCAGGGCACCGCCAATCCCGTACCCGTCAAACGGCATGGCGCCCAGGTCCCGGCAGGCCTTGCGGCGCAGGTCCTCGTACTGCGCGCCCTGGATGACGCCGAACAGGGCCTGGTACGGCTTCCTCTCCCGTTCGGTGGTGAGCCGGAAGTGCTCGTCGATGCAGCGCAGCGCCCACAGCCGGGTCCGTTCCAGGGACTCCTCCTGGTAGCCGCGGGAGTTCTGCAGCGTGGTCAGCTCGTCGAAGGCGAACATGATGTCCGCACCGATTTGGTGCTGGACCTGCATGGAGATTTCGGGGGAGAACCGGTGCCGGTCCCCGTTCAGGTGCGACTTGAACCAGACGCCGTCGTCGTCAATATGGGCGAGCCGCTCCTTGCCGGGTGCCACCGCGTCGTCCGGCCCCGAGGCGTCCACCGACTTCATGTCAATGACCTTCTTGAACCCTGAGCCGAGGCTCATCACTTGGAACCCGCCGGAGTCCGTGAAGGTGGGCCCGGGCCAGTTCATGAAGGCGCCAAGCCCGCCGGCCTCGTCCAGGATGTCAGCACCGGGCTGCAGGTAGAGGTGGTAGGCGTTGGCCAGCAGCGCCTGCGCCCCTAGGTCCGCCATGGATTCCGGCAGCACCGCCTTGACCGTGGCCTTGGTTCCGACGGCGATGAAGGCTGGCGTCTGGATCTCGCCGTGGGGAGTGGTGATGGTGCCGGTGCGGCCCAGGAATTCGCCGCCGTTGTCCGCCGCCTGGGCGGCAGTGGGCGCGCAGGATTCAGCGAGCCGGGTGCCCACGGTGAAGGAAAACCCGGACTGCTCCGGCAGGTGTACGGGGGGCTGCGCGGAGGCCGCAGACGGAGCGGAACTGGGGTTGGCTGGCACCGTACCAGTGTGCCAGCAATCGGTACAGCGCCAGCAATCAGCGGGGGCGCCGGCAATCCATGCAGCGCCAGCAGTTAGTAGGGCGCCGGAAAACCAGCCAGGCCCGTCAGCTCACCGGCTCGGACGCGGAGTAGTTTTCGGCCCGCCAGGAGTCCCAGGACGAACGGATGGAATCAAGCTTTGCAGCTCCAAGGTCATAGGTGGAGACGATGACCATGGACCCTTCACCCTCCTCACGCACGTCCTTGATGGCGGGATGGTCCGCCACCACCAGGAGCCCCTCGCCGTGTTCCGCGTAGTTGTGGACGGTGAGCCCCACCTGGTGGCTGGTGCGGTACCAGACCTTGCCGCTGATTTCTTCCCCGGTGCCCAGGCGCAGCTGGTATGGCTCACCGGGTGCCGGCAGGTCCGTCAGCCCGAGCTTTTCGATCGCCGACCCCTGGCCCTCGGTCAGATGCAGGAATAGGGTGTGGCGCTTGCCGTGCGGGTGGCGTTCCAGCGCGAACCGGAGCTGCTGCAGGAACGTTAGCCAGCCTTGGGTGATGTCCTCGTCCCAGGCCGCCCACTCCGAGTTGTGGTCCAGCGCCCCGCGCGTCACGCTGACCTGGGTGCCGCCCGGAACGGGATGGAGCTCGAACGTGTCGCCGCCGTGCACGGTCAGGCTGGTGTGGTCCGGGGCTTCTTCCACGTCGCCGGAAAAGTAGATCTCCTTGATTTCGGCATCCAGGTCCTCGGCCTGCCAGCCGTGCCATTGGGCCACCTTGGACGGTTCACGCAGCATGGTCCAGACCTGCGGTGCATCGGCGTTGATCACTACGCTGAGATTGTTCGTCATAGCCCCGAATGTACAACTCCGGCCCGGCCCCGGGTAGGGGCAATTTGCTCAGGAGCGGACGGCCTCAAGTTCGTTGCTGATCCGTCGCTCCAGCTCGCCCATGCCGATGGTCTCGGACCCGCCGTGCGCCCTCAGGAACAGCAGGGATTCGAGCCGGAGCAGCCGCCATTCCCGCTCGGCGTCGTGGTTCGAGTTGTCGATGGACCGGAAAATTTCCTTGTCGTACAGGTTGGGCTCGTTGAGCGAGCGCTGCCGGACTTTGGCCGCCATCCGTGCCTTGAACGGGTCCGTTTCATGGCTTTCGGGCGTCCGGATCAGTTTTTCGTAGACCGCTGCCCGCTCATTCTGGCCGTCCTGCCGGCAGATGTAGCTGGCCAGTGCCAGGGAGGCCTCCACCGATGTCCAGCGCCCGGGGTTTCCGTCGTACGGGAGGACGGTGAGGAGGTCGGCAACCGCCAGCGCGCCCTCGGCATCCTTGAGGGTGACGAACAGTTCGTGCGCGAGGTCGCTGAGGTCCTTCAGGCAGCTGCCGGACTTCAAATTGATGCCTTTGGACAACCGGTCGGTCAGCAACTGGACTCCGGTGGCGTCCGGATGCGCATGCGCGGCGGCTTCCACGACGGACTCGGGGGTGCCGTCCGGGGCCGGGATCAGTGCGAGCTCTTCTTCGCTGGGAACATTGGCGGCCGGCGGAACCGGCGGCAGGGGAGGCACGACGACGGCGGGCGCCGCAGACGTGATTGCCGCCTCGCCGCCGGGCTGCTCCTGCCCGGCTTCAGCCCGGTGCGCCAGCCCGGCCTGTGGACCTGGTTCTTCCGCGGGCGCATCCTCCCTCGGCGCGGCGGCCAGCGAAAGGTGCGTGGCGCCGTCGGACGCTGTGGCGGAACCTGGCTCGATGGTGGTGACGGTGGCGCCCACGGCAATCCGCAGGGTTCCGCCGCCGGCAAGGCTTGCGAGCACCAGCGCGGGAGACCCGAAATCGTCCCGTTCCAGCTCAACCGCCTGGATCTCCGCCGTCCGTTCACCGTCGGGCAGGAGGATGAGGCTGCCGGTGGTCAGGGATCCAGCCTGCAGCTCACGATGGTTCCGGGCGGCTGGTGTTTCGGTCATGGGAGTCCTTAAGTTCTCTTGCGGTCCGCCGTCCAGTCTACAAAGGCGGGCGGCTTATTCGCGGGACCCCCAGGTTCCGGCGGGGTTGTCAGGAGCCGACGCCGGCGAATGCCAGGGCCTGGCGGATCAGGCCGCCGCGGCCGCCGGAAAACTCCATCTGGACGCCGGGGCTGAGGACTTCCTCGGGGGTCATCCAGGTCAGTTCCAGGGCATCCTGGCGCGGCTCGCATTCTCCGGTCACGGGAATGACGTAGGCCAGCGATACGGCGTGTTGCCGGTCATCGGTGAAGCCGGTCTGGGACGGGGCCGGGAAGTATTCGGCCACCGTGAAGGGGACCGGGCTGATGGGCAGCTGCGGGAACGCCAGCGGCCCGAGGTCCTTTTCCATGTGCCGGAGGAGGGCGGCGCGGATGGTTTCGCGGTAGATGACGCGGCCGGACACCAGGGAGCGGACCATGGTCCCGTCCTCGTCGGCCTGCAGCAAGGTGCCCACTTCGTTCACGTAGCCCAGCGGATCCAGCCTGACCGGCACGGCCTCCACGTACACCATGGGCAGCCGCCCGCGCGCCTCAAAGAGGTCTTCTTCGGAGAGCCAGCCGGGATTCGGGTCAGGTGTGCGCACGTTCATGGTCTATTTCTACCCCATGGGACGGTGCTGGGAGATCCAGACTGTCGCGGGCACGGAGGGCGCGCCGGGCCCGGCCGCGTCCGGGTTGGCCACATGGAGGGTGCTCCCGAAAGCCTCCTCGGTGAGGCTTGCCTCAAGTCCAGCGGCGGTGAGCCGGTCCCGCAGCGGGGCCAGGCCGCCGTCGTACTCGAAGCCCAGTCCGGACCGCGGCGGCCCGGACGCCGGGCGCACCAGGAGGACTCCGCCGTTCTTCGCGGTGAAGTCCGCGGTTTCGTCGTTGTCCGGCACCGGCCGCGGCCGGGCGCCGATGTGCTGCAGGGTGCGGGCGGCGGCGTCGGCCTCCTCCGTGAACCAGACCCCGACGACGGCGAGCGCCGGGTCCGCGCCCGAGTCACCATCGACGGTGGCGGCTTTGTCCGCCAGGAAGGTGAACCCGTCAGGCGCCGTGATCCGGCAGGCTTCGCCGTGGGATTCGGTGACCAGCTCGGCGGGTGTTGCTCCGTCGTCCTGGGCCGCGAGGTTGGTGCGGCGGGCGAACTCGGCCAGGTCGCCGGCTTCCACTGCCAGCGCCGTGGTCCCGTCTTCCGCAGCCCCCTGGGGAACCTCGTGCAGGGCCAGCCTGCCGGCACCGGCGTCGTAGACGCGGAAGCCGCCGTCGCCCTCCGTCAGGACCAGGCCCAGGGTGGTCAGCAGCCGGTCCCAGGACTCGATGTTGGACGTGTAATGCAGGGGGCGGACGCGAAGCATCGGTTTGTCCTTCATCTCGGCAACAGTGCGATGAGCCCCATGATGCCACGGGCGGGGCGCGAAGGGGATGGGGCTTGTGCGCCGGCAAAGCACGGGCAGAATAGGCGCATGGCCATCGAACTCGAGGAACTGCTGGTGCCCGATGCTGCCGCCTGGCGGAGCTGGCTGGAGGCGAACCACGGGAGCAGTCCCGGAGTGTGGCTGGTGCTGCACAAGAAGGGCGGGCAGGTCACCGAACTCGACTACGCCGCGGCCCTCGATGAGGCGCTGTGCTTCGGCTGGATCGACGGCCAGGCCCGGCGCCGGGATGACGAAAGCTCCTACCAGCGGATGACGCCGCGCGGTCCCCGCAGTGCATGGTCGGCCCGGAACGTCACGTACGTGGCGCGCCTGGAGGAAGCGGGAAAAATGACCGACGTCGGCCGGGCCGCCGTCGACGCCGCGAAGGCCGACGGACGGTGGGACAAGGCATACGCGGGGCAGGCGACGGCGGAAGTCCCCGCGGACCTGGCGGCTGCCATCGCCGCCGTTCCGGCAGCCCAGGCCATGTTCGATGTCCTCACCAGGACCAACCGGTTCGCCCTGATCCACCGGACGAACTCGGTGAAGCAGCCTGCCACCCGTGAGCGCAAAATCGCGGGTTTCGTGGAAATGCTGGCCCGGGGCGAGGCCCCGTACCCGCAGAAGCAGCGCCCAGGCGGAGCCGGGTAAACCCTTATTGGGTTTTTGTCCAGAAATGGTGACTTCCAGTGCCCGAAGGGCCGCATATCTGGACAAAAGCTCCTCCCTTAGGGAGGGATGTGCGCGACACGATTGGGGTTCCGGATAACGAACCGGTAACATTAATGGCTCACTTGCACTGGTGCCGTTCCCCGAGCCGGGGGACGGCACTTGCGCGTTCAGCGACGGATTGAATTTCATGCCCCGACATACCCTCGGACCGGTACTTCCCGCCCTCAAACGCTTCGCCGCCAACCGCCGCCTCCTGGTGTGGACGGCAGCTGCCGCGGCTGTCCTCGTCCTGGCAGTCTCGCTGGTGCTCGCCGGCAACGCCAGGCCTGGCCCTGCCGCCACTGCCGGACGCGTGCTTGACGCGGTGGCGGCCGCCCAGGCCGCTGCCATGGACCGCAACGGCGGCTATGCCTCCCTGTGGCTCAAGGGCAATGATGCGACCCTGGCTGAACGCGGTGGGGCCGTTCCAGCAGAAGGCGCCGAGGATGTCCGCGCCATCGAGTGCGGGACAGGGTGGCTGGCGGGTGTCCGCGTGGAAGGCAAGGTTTTCCTGCGGAGCAGCGCGGCCTCCGATCAGGTGGAAGAGGACGCTGAGGCAGTCCGGCTCCCCGAGTGCATCAGCCCGGAAGCCCGGGATGCCCTGCTCATGGACCTGGGCGCCGGCAAGTCCTGGCCGAAACCGGACACTTCGGCACTCGAGGCGCCGGCGGAGGACCCCGGGTTCCGTCCCGCCTACCACCTGACGCCGGACCAGCGCTGGATGAATGACCCCCAGCGGCCGTTCTTCCTGGACGGGCTCTGGCACTACTACTACCTCTACAACGTGGACTACCCCGAGGGGAACGGCACCGAGTGGTTCCACGCCACCAGCACGGACCTGGTGCACTGGAACAACGAGGGCGTGGCAATCGAGAAGTTCCGCAACGGCCTCGGGGACATTGAAACGGGGTCCGCCGTGGTGGATACGGAGGGCACCGCAGGCTTTGGCAAAGGGGCCGTGATCGCCGTCCTCACCCAGCAGCATGACGGCGTCCAGCGGCAGTCGCTGTTCTACTCCACGGACAACGGCTACAGCTTCCAGAACTACGAACAGAATCCGGTCATGGAGAACCCCGGCGCCGAGCACTGGCGGGATCCACGGATCGTGCGGGATGAGGCCAACAACCAGTGGCTGATGCTGCTCGCCGAGGGCCACAAAATCGGCTTCTACACGTCCACGGACCTCAAGGACTGGACCTACGTATCCGCGTTTGAGCGGGACGGCCTCGGCATCCTGGAATGCCCGGACTTCTTCCAGATGGACGTGGACGGCGACCCCGCCAAGCGCACCTGGGTGCTGGCCGCCAGCGCCAACGGCGCGGACGAGGGCCGGACCACCGGCCTGGCGTACTGGACCGGCGACTTTGACGGGAAGGGCTTCGCACCGGACGGAGGGCACCAGTGGCTCGACGGCGGATCGGACTTCTACGCTGCCGTCACCTGGGACGATCCGCGCCTGACGGACGGGCAGCGCAAGGCCTCCCGGCACGCCATCGGCTGGATGAACAACTGGGCCTACGCCCGTAACCTGCCCACGGACAACTGGTTCGGGGCGGCCTCCGTGGTGCGTGACCTCCGGCTGGAGTCCGACGGCGGCCGCCCGGCCCTGGTGTCCACACCCACCTCCGCGCTGCGGTCGCTGGAAGGCGAAGCGGCGCAGGTGCCGGCCGGGCCCCTGGCGGAGGAATCCGCGCTGGCCGTACCGGAGAGCGGCGCCTACAAGGCCGAGCTCGAATTTGAGCGGCCTGCAGACCACACTGGAGAGGCGCGGATGCTCCTGCAAAGCGGCGGCAGGACCTACGCCACCGTGGGCTACGACTTTGCCAGCGGCAAGGCCTTCGTGGTCCGGGACGATGCCGTGTCCGCAACCATCAAGGACAGGGACGACCTGCCGGCGGGCAAGGGCGCGGTGGATCCCGTGTACCGCGACGTGCGGGCGGTTGAAGGTCCTTCCACCGGCGACACTGTCCGCCTCACCGTCTACGTTGACCGCTCCTCCGTGGAAGTGTTCGTGGACGGCGGCCGGCAGACCCTGACGTCGCTGGTGTTCCCGCCCGACGGCGCGAAGGAAGCGCGGCTGGCAGCCGAAGGCGGGCAGGTGTCACTCAAGGGCGGTTCCGTGACGCCGCTGGCTGGGATCCGCTAGGAACCGGGGATGGCTGCAGCAGCCTCCAGCGTCATCCAGGCCTGCAGTTGGGTGGAAAGCTCGACGGCGGCGCCCGGCGGATACGTCTGCTCCGCCGGCCGTGCGGCATGCATGGAGAAGACGCTCCGGCCCGGACGGCTGCCGGGCGCTGCTCCGGCGTCCAGCGTGCGCCGTCCGTCCCATAACGCCTGGGCGGTGTCCGTCACCAGGCGCGCCGCCGTTGCGCGGGCAGCCTCCGGAAGCCTGCTGTCGGTGGCGGCCAGGGTCAGGTAGCGGCAGAGGATCCCGGTGAACAAGCCGCCGTCGCCCGTCCCTTCGCAGTGCAGCACCGTGCGGGGTCGGGCGTCGCCCGCATCCAGGGCCGGCACGGTGAGGTGCCGGTCCACGGCGTCCACCAGTTCCGCCGCCCGGGCAAGGTTGGCATCGCCGCCCAGTTCCAGGAGGGCGCCCAGCACGGGCCCCTGGTTGTAGGTGTAGACAGCCCGGTCCACCGTCACGTTCCCGGCGGCATCAAGCCGGGCGCCGTCGAGGTACAGGCGCTGCTCCGGGTCGAAGAGGGTGCGGTCCAGCCAGTCGAGCAGTGACTGTGCCTTGGCGCGCTGCCCGGTGCGGGCGTAAAAGAGCGCTACCGGAGCCGTGGCGGGCGTGTTCTTGAAGTCCCGTTTCTTGCTCCAGAACACCCCGCCGCCCAGGTCATCCGTGCTCGCGGCGTCAAACTGCAGCACCAGGGTTTCGCGGACCCTGGCATTGCGGCGGCGGCCCGGCTTCCGTGTCTCCTCGGCGAGGGCCTCCAGGCGGAGCGTCGCCAAGGCCAGCCAGGCCATGTCGTCGTAGTAGTTGTTGACGAAGGTGAATGCGTTGCGCAGCCGGATCCCGGTCACCAGCCTGGAAGCGAGTTGCCCGGCGCTGGGGTTGCCCGGGCCGTTGAACCGTGCCGCCGGTGTTGCCCCGCTGCCCAGTTCCCGCCGGCCGGTGTCCACCAGGCAGTCCACGTAATGGGCCTGCCACCAGTAGTGCCACGGGCTGGCCAGGGCGGCGCCGGAGGCCAGTCGCCGCAGGACATGCCGCCAGGCAGGGCCCGACTGTACGGGCGGCCGGGGGTTCCATGCCACGACGGCCAGGTGCGTGCCTGGCAGGAAGAGCAGTTTCCGGCCGAATAGCGCCGTGATGGACCGTGCGGCATGGGTGGCGCGGTCCTGCCAGGCCGAACCAGCGGTATCGCGGGAGGTCATGGGTTCCACCCTAACGGGGCGCGCACGGACCGGGCGGGAACGGCCGGTGGTGCGCACCGACCGGCTCTTCAGTTAACATTCACTAACTGATACGCTGCGGCTGCACCCGCGGTTGAGGGGCCACATCAAGGAGGATGGATGGACATTGCAGGCAGCGTCGCGCTCGTCACCGGAGGTGCGTCCGGCCTTGGTGCCGCCACCGTCCGCACCCTGTTCGACGCCGGCGCCTCCGTGGTGATCCTTGACCTACCGTCTTCCGCCGGGGCCGCCCTCGCGGACGAATTGAACAAGACTGCTGCCACAGCCGACGCCGGGCAAGCCAGGCCAGCCCCCGGCGGCCCTGGCGGCTCTGGCGGCTTGGGCGGCACCCGGAAATCCGCCGTCTTCGCCCCCGCGGACGTGACCAGCGAAGCGGAGGTGCAGGCCGCCGTCGACGCCGCCGGCCGGCTCGGGCCGCTGCGGATCGTGGTGAACTGCGCAGGAATCGCCACTCCCGGCAAGGTGCTGGGGCGTGAGGGAATCCTGCCGCTGGAGGCGTTCAACCGCGTTGTCCAGGTCAACCTGCTGGGAACCTTCAACGTCCTGCGCCTGGCCGCCGCAGCCATGGTGGCCACCGAGCCCGCCGTCACCGAACTGGGCGGTCCAGAGCGGGGTGTCATCATCAACACCGCCTCGGTGGCGGCGTTCGAAGGCCAGATCGGCCAGCCGGCCTACGCTGCGTCCAAGGGTGCGGTGGCCGCGATGACCCTGCCCATCGCCCGGGAACTGGCGCGCTCGCTGGTGCGGGTGGTCACCATCGCACCCGGAATCTTCGAAACCCCGATGATGGCCGGCCTGCCGCAGGAGGCGCAGGACTCCCTGGGCGCGCAGGTTCCGCATCCGTCCCGGCTTGGCCGGCCGCAGGAATACGCCCGGCTGGTGGCCCATATTGTCGACAACGCGATGCTCAACGGTGAGACCATCCGCCTGGACGGTGCTATCCGGATGGGTCCCAAGTGACCGCCCCCGCAGGAGGCAAGGTGGACCTGCCCGCAGCCGACTTCTTCGACGTCGAGTCCCTGCTGAGCCGGCCGGAACGGGACAAGCTGGCCGAGTTGCGGGCGTTCCTGTCCGCCGAAGTCGCGCCGTATGCCGTGGACTGGTGGAACAAGGCAGAATTTCCCGCCCACATCCTGCCCAAACTGGCCGCCCTCGAACTGAGCACGCCGGCCCAGCGCGGCTACAGCAACCTGTTCGCGGGACTGGTCATCGCGGAGATCACTCGCGTGGATACGTCCCTCGCCACGTTCTTCCTGGTCCACCACGACCTCTTCGTCGAGTCCCTCTACGCGTTCGGCAGCCAGCAACAGCAGCAGCGCCTGCTCTCCGATGCATCAAACCTGCGCATCACAGGTGCCTTCGCCCTCACCGAGCCGGAGCACGGCTCGGACGTTGCGGGCGGGATGGAAACCCGTGCCCGGCGGATATCGTCAACAACCGGCAGGACCGACGGCGGCGGGGACACCTGGGTGCTGAACGGCGCCAAGCGCTGGATCGGCAACGGGACGTTCTGCGACTACATGCTGGTGTGGGCTCGGGATGAGGCAGACGGGGCCGTCCGCGGCTTCATCGTGGACGCCACCCTGCCCGGAATCAGCCGGACCAGGATCGAGAACAAGATTGCGCTGCGGACGGTGCAGAACGCGGACATCGTGTTCAAGGACGTCCGGGTGGCCGAATCGGACCGGTTCGCCGCAATCAGCAGCTTCGACCACACCAAGGAACTCCTCCGCAGCTCGCGCATCATGGTGGCGTGGCAGACCGTGGGGCAGCAGCTGGCCGCGTTCGACGTCGCCCGTCAGTACGCCGTCGAACGGCACCAGTTCGGCCGCCCGCTGGCGCAATTCCAGCTCATCCAGCAGCAACTGGTCACCATGCTGGGCAACGCCGTGGCCAGCATGGGGATGATGGCGGGGCTCGCCCGGCTGCAGGACCAAGGTGCCGCGAACATGGCCCAGGTTGCCCTGGCGAAGTCCTACCTCAGTGCCCGGATGCGCGAAACCGTGGCCCTGGGACGGTCCATCCTGGGCGGCAACGGCATTGTCACGGACTACCAGATGGCGAAAATCTTCTCTGATGCCGAGGCCATCTACACATATGAAGGCTCGTTCGAGATCAACACCCTGATCGCCGGCCGCGCGGTGACCGGCATGTCCGCCATCGCCTAGGATTCCAGCAGATACGGCAGCTTCTCACCTGCCTCCACTCGGATGTCCAGGCTGTTGTTCTTCACGGGCATGGGGCAGGTGCCGTAGGGGGTGAAGGCGCTGGGGTAGTTGATGGCCCGGTTGAAGTCGAGCACCACGGAACCGTCGGGCCGCGGCCGCGGTATGGAGAGCTTGCGCCAGTCGTCCGTGGTGTCCCCGTTGGTCTCGTCATGGAACGTGACCGTCAGCGCGCCGAGTTTCTCCTCCTCTGCCTGCAGCCGGAACTCATGGGGGCTCCCGGGAAGCCGGAACACCACCTCACCAACACTCCGGTGGACGCCGTCCACCAGCGGGTTGGCGGTGGCGATGGGGACATCCACCGGCTCCGGGTAGGGCTCGAACCGGCCCGTCACCTCCCAGTCGGGGTTGTAGGCATAAGTGGGAACGCCGTCGAACCCGGAGGACACCGGGGAGTCCGAGTCCCTGGTCCGGATCGCGTACCGCCCGGCCCGCATGGCCAGCTCCACCACCACCTGGTCACCGTCCGGTCCGCCGAACCGGACCCACATCAGCGATTCCTCGTCGGCGAGCGCGGCCGTGACGGTGCCGTCCACCGGCTCCCCGGTCTCCACGAGCGCCAGGCCGTCGGCCGGCACCGCGAGGAGTGACGCCGTCGCGCCTTGGCTGGACCCGGTGCCGTCCGTTGACCACAGGCCGGGAGCCAGTTCGACGGCGGACGGGACGTCCTCCAGCCACTGGAAGGACGTGAGTGTCAGCCAGCCGTGGCGGGCCGCCAGGGCCTTGTCGCGGTTGGTGCGGAAGCGCTGCCAGCGCTCGATGGAGGCGGTGGGGATGTCCATGGTTCCTTCCGGTTGTCCTGCCCGGCTACAACTGCGGCATGCGCCCGTTCATTCCGCGGCAGGGGGACGTTCCTGCTTGCCGCGGGCGGCGGGCGGAGTACCCTCGGAACCAGCAGTCACCGGGCAAGTGCCGGCCGCCTGGATGGGCCCGGCAAACAGAGGGAGATGACATGCGGATGGCCGTCTTTGGCACCGGAACGGTGGGACGCGCGCTGGCGGGCGCCCTGGCTGAACGGGAGCATGAGGTGACGGTGGGGACGCGGGATCCGGGCGAAACCGCCTCCCGCACCGGGCCGGACCGGATGGGCAGGCCCCCTTTCAGCGAATGGCAGGCCCGGCACCCGGATGTTGGCCTGGCGGATTTTGCCGGAGCCGCAGAGGCCGCCGAACTGGTGGTGAATGCCACCAGCGGGGCGGGGACCTTGGCGGCGCTCGGTGCCGCCGGCGCCGCGCGGCTGGCGGGCAAGGTTCTGGTAGACGTGTCCAATCCGCTCGACTTCTCGCAGGGTATGCCGCCGGTCCTGAACCCGGTCAACACCGACAGCCTGGCCGAGCGGATCCAGCAGGCGTTCCCCGCCGCACGGGTGGTGAAGACGCTCAACACCATGAACGCCGCCCTGATGGTGGATCCCGCCCGGCTGGCCGGCGGCGACCACTCGGTATTCCTGTCCGGCGACGACGCTTCGGCCAAGGAGACTGTCCGGGAACTGCTGGGGTCCTTTGGACACCGGGACATCATCGACCTCGGTGACATCACCACGGCCCGGGGAGCGGAAATGTGGCTTCCCCTCTGGCTGCGGCTTTCCGGCGTATTGGGCACGGCGTACTTCAACATAAAAGTCGTCCGCGGGGTTGAATAGGCTGCGTGGACATTCTTGCCGGAATCAACAGTGAATGGTTGAAGGCGCTGAGCTGGATCGCAGCGCTGGTGTGTGGTGTTGCGGTACTGCTGTGGCGGCCGCGCCGGCCGGACCTGGCGGCGCTCGCCGCCGTCGTCACGTTTGTGGCCGCCAGCACGGGCGCGGGCATCTACGTGCTGAACCATCTGGGTGACGGCCGCTGGGGTGGAGACCAGGAAGCCCGGCTGGACCCGCCGGAGCTCTCCGGGACCCCGGTGGTGGGGGAGTTCCTGCGCCCGCTGGACGGGGCCCTGAACTCAATGGCCGACGGCGTGAACGACTTCGTGGACTTCCGGGCGGCGCTTCCCGTGGCGCTGGAGTATTTCGCCGCGGCCGGCTGGGCGCTGGCCCTCCTGGTCCCCGTAGGCGCAGCGGTGCTTGCCGTGAACGCGGCGGTGTCCCGCCGTCGTAATGCGGAGGCAGCTGCCGCCCGTACGGAATTGGCGGATCTACGCGCCGAACTGGAGCGCGTGAAGCGCCACGTAGGTTACCCGGCAGATGACATTATCTGAGACAAATTGCCTTGTGGACGTGCCCTGCGGGTACCATCTTTAGCTAGTAACGTGGCTCACAGTATCCAGCGCAGTGTACGAGCCAAGTCCGAAACCCTCGAGAGATTGCTTTTATGGCTCACACTGCAACAAATCCCGAAACCGACCTTGCCGCCGAACTGAGGGCGGACGTCCGGCGTGTGTCCACGCTGCTGGGTGAATCCCTGGTCCGCCAGCACGGGCCTGAACTCCTGGACCTCGTGGAGCAGGTCCGGCTCCTCACCAAGGAGTCCAAGGAGGCAGCCCGCGGCGGCGCCGACGCCACCGGGCCCTGGAGCGCGCACGACGTCGTTGCCCAGGTCCGCGAACTCCTCGGCTCCCTGCCCATCGAGCAGGCAACCGACTTGGTCCGCGCCTTCGCGTTCTACTTCCACCTCGCCAATGCCGCCGAGCAGGTCCACCGCGTCCGCGGCCTGCGGACCCGCGCCGAGAAGGACGGCTGGCTGGCCAAGACCGTTGCCGAGATCGCCGGCCAGGCCGGGCCCACTGTGCTCCAGGAAGTGGTCAACGGGCTGGATGTCCGGCCCATCTTCACTGCACACCCCACGGAAGCGTCCCGCCGCTCCGTGCTGGACAAGATCCGCAAGCTTTCCGACGTCCTCGCCCAGCCCACCGCCGAAGGCACCACGGCCCGCCGCCGGCAGGACCGGCAGCTGGCCGAGATCATCGACCAGATGTGGCAGACCGATGAGCTGCGCCAGGTCCGGCCCACCCCCGTTGACGAAGCCCGCAACGCCATCTACTACCTGGGCGGCATCCTCACCGACGCCATGCCCGAGATGCTCACCGAACTGGCCGAACTGCTGGGGGACCACGGCGTCACGCTCGCGTCCAAGGACGCGCCCATCCGCTTCGGTTCCTGGATCGGCGGTGACCGCGACGGCAACCCCAACGTCACCGCGGCCGTCACCCGGGAGATTCTGCAGATCCAGAACCAGCACGCCATCCGGATCAGCATCGGCATGATCGACGAGCTGATCTCCATCCTGTCCAACTCCACGGCCCTTGCCGGAGCGGACCGGGAACTGCTGGAGTCCATCGACGCCGACCTCAAGAAGCTGCCCGGCCTGGACAAGCGGGTCCTGGAACTGAATGCGCAGGAGCCGTACCGGCTGAAGCTGACCTGCATCAAGGCCAAGCTCATCAACACCGGCAAGCGGGTGGCCGCCAACTCCAACCACGAGCACGGCCGGGACTACAGCGGAACCGGCGAACTGCTGGCCGACCTTGAGCTGCTGGAACTCTCGCTCCGCAACCACTCCGCCTCCCTTGCCGCGGATGGTGCGCTTGCCCGGGTCCGCCGTGCCATCGCATCCTTCGGCCTGCACCTGGCCACCCTGGACATCCGGGAGCACGCAGACCACCACCACGACGCCGTCGGCCAGCTGATGGACCGGATCGGCGGGCCCGGGCTCCGCTATGCCGAGCTGAGCCGCAAGGAACGCTTCGAGGTGCTGGGCTCCGAACTCGCCTCCCGCCGGCCGCTGTCCGGCCACCCGATCAAGCTCGACGGCGCCGCTGACGGTACGTACGACGTCTTCCGTGAGATCCGCCGTGCCCTGCGCATGTACGGCCCGGACGTCATCGAGACCTACATCATCTCCATGACCCGCGGCGCGGACGATGTCCTGGCTGCCGCGGTCCTCGCCCGCGAAGCCGGCCTGGTCAACCTGTTCGGCGAAAAGCCCTACGCAAAGATCGGGTTCGCGCCGCTGCTCGAGACCGTGGAGGAGCTGCGCGCCTCGGCGGAGATCATCGACCAGCTGCTCTCGGACCCGTCCTACCGTGAACTGGTGCGGCTGCGCGGCGACATCCAGGAAGTGATGCTCGGCTACTCGGACTCCAACAAGGAGTCCGGCGTGCTGACCAGCCAGTGGGAGATCCACAAGACCCAGCGCAAGCTCCGCGACGTGGCAGCCAAGCACGGGGTGCGGGTGCGCCTGTTCCACGGCCGCGGCGGCTCTGTGGGCCGCGGTGGCGGGCCCACCTACGACGCCATCCTGGCCCAGCCCAACGGCGTCCTGGAGGGCGAGATCAAGTTCACCGAACAGGGTGAAGTCATCTCGGACAAGTATTCCCTGCCGGAGCTGGCCCGGGAGAACCTGGAGCTTTCCCTGGCCGCCGTGCTGCAGGGTTCTGCCCTGCATCGGGACCCGCGCACCTCCGAGGACCAGCGGGAACGGTACGCGCACGTCATGGAGACGATCTCTGACGCCGCGTTCGACCGGTACCGGAAGCTCATTGACCACCCCGACCTGCCGGCCTACTTTATGGCATCCACACCGGTGGAGCAGCTCGGATCCCTGAACATCGGCTCCCGCCCGTCCAAGCGTCCCGACTCCGGTGCGGGCCTGGGCGGCCTGCGGGCCATCCCGTGGGTGTTCGGCTGGACCCAGTCCCGCCAGATCGTGCCCGGCTGGTTCGGCGTCGGCTCCGGCCTGAAGGCCGCCCGGGAAGCCGGCAACGCGGCGCAGCTCGCCGAGATGATGGAGCACTGGCACTTCTTCCGGTCCGTGCTGTCCAACGTGGAAATGACCCTCGCCAAGACGGACCTGGACATCGCCGGCTACTACGTGGACACCCTGGTGCCAAAGGAACTCCACCACATCTTCCGCACCATCCGGGAGGAGTACGAACTGACTGTCGCCGAGGTGCAGAACCTCACCGGCGAGCACGTCCTGCTGGACGCCCAGCCCACGCTCAAGCGGTCCCTCGAAGTCCGCGACCAGTACCTGGACCCCATCAGCTACCTTCAGGTGGAGCTGCTGCGCCGCGTGCGGGCCGAGAGTGGAAGCATCAGCGGGGCCGAGATCGACGAACGGCTCCAGCGTGCCATGCTCATCACCGTCAACGGGGTGGCCGCCGGCCTGCGCAACACCGGCTAAACCCGCGCTCACTTCTGGCGCGTTTCCCGGCAATGCCCGCTCACTCCCAGGTCGGGGAGTGAGCGGGCGTTGCTCTTTTGGCCGCCACAACTGAGCTCGCGTCTCTCGATCCGCCGCCACAAGTGCGCGAGGGTTTGGATAGGGTGGAGGGCATGCCTTCGTTCCAGACGCGCCTGAAGATCACCGGGCTCCGGCCCGGCAACCCGCCGGAATCGGTCATGGAAACCGCCGTCGAGGTCCTCGGAACGCGCCACCACGTCGAGTCCCACCAGCTGCAGATCGCCGGCGGGGTGCCACAGCTGAACCTGCGGTTCCTCGTGGAGGCGACCGAGGACAGGGGCGAGAACCAGCAGGCGCGGGAATCGGCAGCGATGATGCGCGACGCCGTCGAACGCGTCGCCCTCACCGGCCAGCTCAGCGTGCTCCGCCGCAGCCGCGGGAAGTGGTTGCCGGTCTAGGCCCTGCCGGCAACGGCGTCAGGCCATCGGTCCTGGTTCCTCCACGGGTGACCGGTTGCCGCGGCGGCGGGTAACAATAATTCCGACGACGGCGCCGACCACCAGGCCCAGCACCACCCCGATCAGAGAGCTCGCCCAGAACGGCAGACCGGTTGCGGACCCGGTGAAGTAGCCCAAGCCCACCAGCCAGCACGCCCACAGCAGGGCACCCAGTCCCGCGCACAGGCTGAAACCCCGGACCCCGACGCTGGCGATGCCGGCTGCTGCCGAGGTGGCAAGGCGGCCGCCGGGGATGAACCTCGCGCCGATGATGGTGCCGTACGTCGATGAGCGCCCCGCCTTGGCGATCGCATCGTGGATACCGCGGTGGAGGCGGCGGCCCCACTTCCACCGGTCCAGCACGTGGCTTAACTTCCGCCGGAACAGCTGGAAGACCACCATGTCACCGATCCAGGATGCCAGCGCGGACAGGAACCCCACCAGGAAAACGTTGGTCCGGCCGTCAGCAGACAATGCCCCGCCGGTGATGACCACCATTTCGGACGGAACAAGCGGAAAAATGGCATCGCCGAGGACTAAGGGGATGATCCAAAAATAGATCGCAGCCCCCCAGGTGTCAGCGCTGCCGAAGTCCATGGGCACAACGTACCGCACTTTTATCTGCTGTTGCCCAGATGCTGGCCGGCGAGGACTTACCAGTATGGCCAACGGTTCGCCAGCAGGACCCAACCGCCCCTGACCGTCATCGCGGCAAGGGAAATTGCGATGTCCAGGCCGGGCGCGGCATAGGCGCAGGCGGCGGGCGCCCGTCTGCCCGGTTGCCCGGCATCAGGTTGAATGCGTCCATGCTTTCCCCTTGCCTCTACGGACTGGTTTAGCGCGGATGGAACGCAGACAGAAGCCCGGACAGCTGATGGGACGGCTGGACACCGAGTTCGGCCTCAAGCCGGTCGGCAACCATTGTGTAGGCGCGAACGGCCGCTGCCCGGTTCCCGGCAGCGAGGTGCGCCTGGACCAGGAGGAAGTGGGCCGATTCACGCAGCGGTTCGATGCTCACCGCCGACAGCGCAGCGATGACGGCCCGTCCGGGTTCGTTCGCGGAGAGGTACTGACGTGCCAGGAACTCCAGCGCACTGAGCCGCAACTGCCGCAGCCGCTCCTGCTCGAACACCACCCAGTCCTCGTACCAGCCGGGCAGCAACTCGGCCCGGCTCAGGTGGTCCAGGTAACTGTCGGGAATGTGGACTCCGGGTTGTTCCCGCAGGGTTGCCACATGCCACTGCAGGGCTGCCACATCCAACTGCACAGATTCGTCCAGTTCGAGGGTGGCGGCACCGGCACGGAGGAGGTGCGGGAACGAATGGGAGATGCACCATACGGTGCTCCGCAGGTTGCCGGCGGCCTGTGTTTCGCTGCTTTTCGGCCAGAGCAGCCCGGACAGGAAGCTCCGGTGCCGGCAGCCCAGGAGCCCAACGCATGCGATAAGCCGCTGTTCACGGCTTGCCACCGTCATTGTCGTGTTGCCCCGCTGCAGCCGCCAAGCCCCCAGCAGGCTCAAGTGCCATTCCTGTGCCAGCGCCACTGTCATGCCGATCCCCTTCAAGCGGCGAACACTTGATCCCCCAGACACCATCGTGACATCTGCCCTGATCGTGTCAATACGGTTTAGTTACAGAGGGGGGAGGGTGCGTGACTACCTAACCGCATGACAAATGGGCCTACTTGTCACATACCAGGAAATTTCGGGAATTTTGACGCGGACGGCGGGAACGGTTCAAACCTTCGTGCTGTCTTCATCCTGTTGCAGCAGGTCAAGCCAGCGCCGTACTGCAAGCAGGATGTCATCTGCATTACCGGCCGCCTCCTCCATTTCGCGGTCATTTCCCGGGCGGCTGGAAATAAGGCGGGCCCGGAGGGAGTGGTTTTGCGCTGGTTCCACCCAAGCTCGAATTACCATCGTGCCTTCTTTGTCCGCCATAAACGGGCGCCTGCTTTCCTTGGTGATGGTCTGGTTTCCCGGACAAATTACCGCCCGGTATCACCATCCTAAACGCACGATTTCGGTGCCTGCGCCATAAACCCCGGCAGCACCTATCGCAGAAACAACGCGAAAATAACGGGACAGTGACGAAGCCGCCACGGTCGCCCGCGTTGACTGATCGCGAGACGTGGAGAGGGGGTGATTGACATGACGGAACTTACAATTCAGGACCTGGATGGCCAGCAGGTGGAGCTGCTGCCCGCGAGGGAAACCCTGTATTCGTTTGGCGACACCTTCAGCCTGAACCTGGCTGCTGTTGATGCGACCAATACTTCTGCCGCACTGAACGTTGCTTCACTGTGGTCGAATGCACACAGCATCGCACTTCAGAGCGTCCACGTTAGCCAGTAGCAATTCAATGACCACTACATTCATGCCCGGGTAATGCCCGGGGAGAGGGGTAAGGTGCCATGGCGGCATCAACCGCGCTATCACCCGCGGAACTCGACGCCGAAGTTATGGAGTTGCTGCCCGAAAGGGAAACCATGTTCTTCGACATCAATATCGCACCTGTGATCGCTGTGAATCTGTCGTTCGCGATTAACGCGGGCACAGTCAATTCCGTCGCGAACTCGGCTGCGCTCCAGGAGATTCTGGTCCTGCAACAGTAGGCCGGCTTCATCCGCATTCCGGCGGGCACGCCCCAATGCCGGGGCGTGCCCGCCGCCTCAACCACTCAATGTATCGGTGGGAAATGTGACAACAACACCGGAGGCCGCTTTTAATCAGCGCTGGTCGCTTGCTCCCGGAGTCAGGGTCCTGGGCCAGGTTGAAGGCTCCGGACTGAAGCAGCGCAGCTATTTGGTGCAGCGCGGGGATGGGCAAATAGTCCAGCTGTCGGAACTGTTGCACCTGGTGATGCTCGCCGTGTCGGCGGACAAACAGCTCTCGGAGGTGTCGCGGGAAATCAGCGACACCTACGGCCGGGAGTTGGACGTCAGCGGGCTCCAGCACCTTCTCGTTCAGCGGCTGGCACCCATCGGGCTGGTCCAGGATGTTGCGGCAGACACCACAGGCATCGCGGGGCCTCCCACCGCGGACCCGCTGCTGTCAATCCGGCTCCGGGGGACGCTCCTTTCCGAAAAGACGGTCAATGCCCTGGCCCGGTTCCTGTCACCGCTCTACTGGCCTCCGGTGGTGGCCGTCGTGCTGGGGGTCTTGGCCGCCGTCGACATCCTGGTCATCCTCCAAGGCGACTTCCTGGCATCGCTGCAGCAGGTATTGCTGACGCCTGCACTGCTGCTCGCCCTCTTTGCAGTGCTGATGGCGGGAGCCGTGATCCACGAACTTGGCCATGCCACGGCCTGCCGGTATGGCGGTGCGCGGCCCGGGGTTATCGGCGTCGGCGTCTACATCGTCTTTCCCGCCTTCTTCACCAACGTCACCGACTCCTACCGGCTGGGCAGGGCGGGCCGGCTCCGCACCGACCTCGGCGGGCTGTACTTCAACTGCCTGTGCCTCCTCGCGTTTGGCGCTGCCTACTTGGCCACTGGGCAAGGGTTCTTCCTGCTGGCGGCCGCCCTGATGCACCTCGGGATGGTCCAGCAGCTGGTACCCACGCTGCGATTCGATGGCTACTTTGTCCTGGCCGATATCGCCGGTGTGCCGGACTTGTTCAACCGGATCCGCCCGGTTCTCGTAAGCCTGCTCCCGGGCCATCCGGCGGATCCGCGGGTCACGGAGCTGCGGCCGTTTGCCCGGCGGATCGTCACTGCCTGGGTTGTCCTGGTGGTGCCACTGCTGCTGCTGGCGCTGGGCTGGATGCTGCTGAACCTGCCCCTGATCCTGGAGCAGACCGCAGTTGCCATTCGCCGGCACGCCGGAATCGCAGCCACGGCCATAGGGGCAGGGGACCCCGCCACAGCCACGCTCGCCGTTCTGTCCGTTCTCCTGCTGGCCCTGCCGGTGGCTGGCCTGGCGATCCTCCTGTACCGGCTGCTTCTGGTCCTGCTCAGTGTGGTCCTCCGCTTAGCCAGGCGCGTACGGGCGCCGCGGACGGTCAAGGCAGCACAACCACTCCAGAAAGGAAGCCAGGTCATGGCCATCGACCTACCCTCTGCGGCCACGCGCGCTACCGATGTCCCTCCTGCTGCAAGGCACGACGCCGTTCCCACCCTTCAGGATTTCCTCGCTCAGCGGCCCGTCCCCCCGGCAGTGCTGGCCGAGGAAGGCTGGCAGGGCGCCATCCGCCGGCTCAGCGGCAGTTCCCTCAACCCTGCCCCCGGCCGCCGTGAGCGCATCCACCTGCAAGCAATCGACGACGTCCAGCGCCGGCTGGACGGACCCCGCACCGTGGTGGTGGTCAACCCCAAGGGTGGTGCACACAAGACCACCGCAACCCTGCTCCTCGCCGCAACCCTGGGAATCCACCGCGGCGGCTACACACTCGCCTGGGACAACAACGAAACGCGCGGCACGCTCGGGTGGCGTGCGCCGGCAGCAGGGCACACCGGGACCGCTGTTGACCTGCTGCAGGAGGTGGACCGCTTCGAAGACCCCGTCCTGGGGCGGATCGGGGACCTCGACAGGTACGTCCGTTACCAAGGTTCGACGCAGTTTGACGTGCTGGCCTCCGACGAGGACGCTGCCGGTGCGGCCACCATCGGCGCCCGCGAATTCGACCGGCTGCATACGGCGCTGCGCCGCTTCTACCGGGTCATCATGGTGGACACCGGCAACAACATGCGCTCCTCCAACTGGGAGGCAGCGGTGGCGGCGGCGGACGAGCTGGTCATCGTCTCCACCCTCCGCGAAGACACGGTGGCCAGCGCCGTCTGGCTCATCGACGGCCTGCGTGAGCGCGGGTACCACGCGAAGATCGCCAATGCTGTGACCCTGCTCGCCGCGCCGTCCCCGCAGATCGACCGGGACCTTCACAGGAAGGCCCGCAGCCACCTCGCGGGCCTGACGAGGAACGTCCTGGATGTTCCATACGACCGGTCCCTTGTTTCGGGAGCGCGCCTGAACTACCAGGCGCTGCAGCCGGAAACCCGCGAGGCCTGGCTGCACGCCGCAGCCGCCGTGGTGCGCGGCCTCTGAGCGCGATGCCCTGGCCGCAGGCGCCTTTCCATCATCAGCCTCCTTAGGCGCGCGCCCGCGCAGCCTCGCTGAGTTCCAGTCCGCTGCGGTACTCCACCGGCTTCCCTGAGACCGGGTCTACGAACCTGATGCCCCGGGCCAGGAGCTGCAGGGGCCTGGTGTAATCGTCCGGGGCCTTGTCCAGCAGGTCCGGATAAAAGGCGTCGTTGACAATTCCCAGTCCCAGGGACGCCATGTGTACCCGCAGCTGGTGCGTCTTGCCGGTGTGCGGTTCCAGACGGTACCTGGCGAGCCGGCCACCGCCATCGGTGCCCGGAGCACCCACCGCAGGGCCGCCGTCGAACGTTTCCAGCCGCTCAATCCGCGTTTCGGCGTTGGGTTCGCCTTCGACCACCTCCGCGAGGAGGTAGCTGCGGGACTTGGTCATCCGATTGCGCACCACAACGGGAAATTCGACGGCGGGATGCCCGGGAGCGGGCTCGGCAGCGGACACGCACTCGTATTCCTTCTGCACCTGCCGCTTCTCGAAGAGCACCTGGTACTTCCCGCGGGTCTGCGGATTGGTGGAGAACAGCAGCACCCCGGCGGTCATCCGGTCCAGCCGGTGCATGGGAATGAGGTCCGGCAGGCCGAGCTGGTTGCGGAGCCGCACCAGGGCCGACTCCTGGATGTACGTGCCGCCGGGGGTGGTGGGCAGGAAGTGCGGCTTGTCCACCACCAGCAGGTGCTCGTCCTGGTGCAGGATGCTGATGTCCACGGGAATCCGGGTCTCCGGCGGGAGCGTGCGGTAATACCAGATGAAGGTGTGGTCCTGCAGGGGAGTGCCGCGGTGCAGTGGAACACCGCCTTCGCCCACTATCTCGCCGGCGTCGAACCGGTCCTCGATGCCCTGGGGGTCGATGTGGCCCCATCGGTGCATCATGTAGTCCATCGCGGTGTCCCAAGGACCCTCCTCCGGAAGGCGCAGGCGGGTGGCGTTGACGCCGTCGCGCACGGGGAGGGGGGATTGCATCACCGGTCCATTCTACTTTGCGGGCCCGAATCCCCCTTCCGCAACCGACGATAAAAAGTTCTCGACAATAAAAGTTGTCGGTAAGAGGATGGATGCATGTTGGACATCGAAGTGATCGAGGACCCGGCGGCGGCCGCAGCGTCGCTGGATCCTATTCGCACCCGGATCCTTCGGGAGCTGGGCACGCCCGGGTCCGCCACGCAGCTGGCCGTGAAGGTGGGGCTGCCCCGGCAGAAGGTCAACTACCACCTCAAGGCCCTCGAAAGGCACGGGCTGGTGGAACTGGTGGAGGAGCGGCGCAAGGGCAACGTGACCGAACGCGTCCTCCAGGCCACGGCCGCCTCCTACCTCATCTCACCCTCGGCGCTGGCCTCCGTTTCCCCGGACCCCCGCCGCTTCGCGGACCGGTTCTCGGCGTTCTGGCTGCTCGCCCTCGCCGGGCGGATGGTCCAGGAGGTGGGAAAGCTGATCGCCGGGGCCGCGGCAGCCCGCCAGAAGCTCGCCACATTCGCCATCGACGGCGAGGTCACCTTCCGTACCGCCGCTGAGCGCGCCGCGTTCGCTGAGGAACTCGGCGTGGCGGTCACGCGGCTGGTGGACAAATACCATGACGGTGATGCCTCCTCCCGCGGGCGGCGGCACCGGCTGGTGGTGGCTTTGCACCCGGTACTCAAAACAACCAATCAGACCCCCTCAGGCAAGGAGCAGGACAATGACTGACAACCGCAACTTCGAGATCGTCTACGACACCGAACTGCCCGGTACGCCAGCCCGCGTGTGGGAGGCCGTCACCACGGGGACCCCCGCATGGATGTTTCCCACGGACCAGTGGCCGGACGTCAAGACCGTGAACGAATACCCCGCCCACCTGGTGTCCCGGATGGACGGCCCCGACGGCTGGTTCAACCAGCTGGAGCATGTCCTGGAACCGCTCGATGGCGGACGCGCCCGGCTGCACTACGTCCACAGCGGAATCTTCGCGGACAACTGGGACGAGCAGTACGACGGTGCCAGCCGCCACACGGAGTTCTACCTGCACACGCTGGCCCAGTACCTGCAGCACTTCGATGGCAAGCCGGTGGTCTTCACCGATGTCCAGGGGCCGGCCGCCTCCCAGGTCCCTGACGGGTTCGAGCAGCTCCGCAAGGCGCTGGGTGTCGAAGCCGCCCGGCAGGGTTCCGCCGTGGATGTGGAGCTCGACGGCGTGGGGCGGCTCATGGGCGAAGTGGACTTCACGAACGAGCACTTCCTGGGCCTGCGCACCTCCGACGCGATGTTCCGGTTCTTTTGCCGCAACGCCTGGGGCGCCCCCGTGGGAATGACCGTCCACGACTTCAGCGGCACGGGGGATTCGGAAACCACCGCCAAGGCGTGGAGCGGCTTCCTGGAGCGCGTGTACGCGTAGCGGCGGCCCGACCGGTTTCGACGCGCACAATCGGATGTGACCCGCACATTACCTGGCGCAGTGGAAATATCCGCCGCGGCAGGTAATTTGCGTCGGGCGGAGGAATTGCCGCGTCGAAAGCGGTTGGACGGTCAGGCGGCCCAGCCGCGGCCGATGGCTTCCAGGGCCAGACTGTAGACGTCTTCCCAGGGTGCGTCCGGCGGGCCCACCTGGGCCACTTCCAGGCTGATCAGGCCGTGGACCTGCGCCCAGATGGCCATGGCCACCATCTCCGCTGGCGCAGGACGCAGCGTGCCGGCTGCCTGGGCTGCGGAGACCGCCCCGATCAGTGGATCCATCGCCCCGGCCGCGGCTTCCGGGCTGGGCTTGCAGTCCGCGTAGGCCGCCATGGCTCCGCCAAACATGAGCCGGTACAGTGCGGTATGTTCCAGAGCCCAGCTCCGATAGGCAATTCCGAGCCCCCGGAGCCCTCCCTGGGCCGCCTGTTCCTGGGACTCACGGAATGACCGGAATCCGTGGTCCATGACAGCGGTCAGCAGCTGGGATTTCCCCCCGAACAGCGCGTAAACAGCTGTAGTGGACGTGCCTGCGGCGGCCGCCACGTCGCGGAGGGTTAGCCGCGACGGACCTTCACGGTCCACGAGGTCGGCAGTCATTTCCAGCAGTTGCTGTTTGAGGGAATCGGTGTGCATTACAGGTCTTGCCATGGGGCCAATTCTTTCATAACGTTGTTACATAACAGCGTTATGAAATGCAGCGGAAGTCAAAATATCCGTCCGCTTCCCCTTGAAGGAGCCCCCCATGGCGCAGGAAGTCTTTCCGGGCCGGTACACCGCCGACCCCGCCCGTGATTCCGTCACTGTTTTCCTGATCGGCATGCGGGCAAACCGCTGGTGGAAGCTTGGGGCCGTCGGAAAGGTCGCCTCGGCCATGCCGCCGATGCTCCGGCACCTGGCCTCCGACCCTCAGTCCGGAATGCTTGGTTTTGAGCAATGGCTGGGGCGGACCACGGTCCTGGTCAGCTACTGGGAGAGCCCGGAGCATCTAAGGAAGTTCGCGGCGGACCGGGAGGCTCCGCACCTGGAACCCTGGCGGCGTTTCATGAAGGAGATGGCAGGACGCGGCGACGTCGGCATTTGGCACGAAACGTACCAGGTGCCCGCTGGCGGGATCGAGGCGGTCTACAGCGGCATGCCGCTGTTCGGGCTGGCCAAAGCCACCAGCCATGTTCCCATCGGGCCCGGAAGCAATACCGCAAAGCAGCGGATGGGTCGCGCCGCCCCGCGGAATGACAAGGCAGCTGACCGGGCGGCAGCAGGAGCCCAGCCGCCTGCCTCCCCAACCAGGTAGCGCCAACTGCGGTGATGGGCGTCCGAAACGACGCTTGGCGCTAGCTACTTGCGGTGGCGCTCACGCGATCGCCACCGCCGGGGCAGTGGTGAGGGTGCGCCGGAGTTGGGGAGCGGCGTTGAGCTTGTCCTGGGCGGCGCGCAATGCCAGCACCGCAGTTTCCAGCTGCTCAGGCGGCAAGGTGAAGGGCACCCGCAGGAACCGTTCGAACGCTCCGCCGATTCCGAACCTCGGCCCGGCGGCCAGCCGGATGCCGAACTCCGGCGCCAGGACTGTCAGCGCGGTGCTGGACGGAGCCGGCAGCCGGCACCACACGGACAGGCCGCCGGCGGGCACGGGGGTCTCCCAGCCGGGCAGATGCCCGCGCAGCAGCTCAAGCAGCGCTGCCCTGTTGGTCCGCAGCGCCGCCAACCGGGCAGGGAGCGGTTCGTCCATGGCCCGGACCAGGTGTGCGGCCGCGAGCTGCTCCATAATCGGACCGCCCAGGTCAACGGTGGTGCGCGCAGCCGCCAAGCGCCCGATCATGGCTTCGGAAGCCCGGATCCAGCCGGTCCGCAGGCCGCCCCAGTGCGATTTGCTGAGTGAGCCGATTGTGACCACGTTGGGGCTGAAGCCTGCCAGGGGAGTGGTGCCCACGCCGTCGAGGTTCAGTTCGCGGAGCGTCTCATCCGCCACCAGGACCGTGCCGGTGGCCGCGGCGGCGCGGACCAGCCTCCGGCGCTGGGTGTCGGGCATGGCCATGCCGGTGGGGTTGTGGAAGTCCGGCACCATATACGCGAGCTTGGGGCGCTGCTGGGCCAGGACAGTTTCCAATGCTGGCAGGTCCCAGCCGCCGGGTGCAAAGGCGACGGGAACGGGCCGGCACCTGGCGGCCCGGATTGCGTCCAGGGCGTTGGGGTAGCTGGGGTGTTCCACGAGGACCCGGTCCTGACGGTCCGCCAGGGTGCGGAGGACTATGGTCAGTGCGTGCTGGGCGCCTGACGTCACCATCACCTGCCCCGCATGGGTGGGCACACCGGCGGCCGTGTACCTGTCTGCGATCGCCTGGCGGAGCGGAAGCAGGCCGATGGCGTCGTAGCCAAAACCCGGCAGCAGGGCCGGAAGTTCGGTCAGTGCGGCGGCGAAAGCCCGGTGCACGACTTCGCCGCTGGCCGGCAGCGCCGAATAGGCCAGGTCCAGCAGCCCTTCCGGCGCTGCCAGGCCCGGGGCGGAGATGGCCCCGGCCCCTTTCCAGCCTGTCCCTGCTCCACCAGTCCCTGTCCCGCCAGCCTCTGTCCCACTGGCTTCCTTGAGTTTGGCGGGGCCGAAAATCGCCGGTCCGAACGGGTTCAGGTCGGGGATCCGGGTCCTGCCGCGGCTGCCTTGTCCGCTGCTGAGGAAACCCTGTTCCCGGAGGATCGCGTAGGCGGCCGTAACGGTGGTCCGGCTGACACCCAGGGCCGCGGACAGCGCGCGCTCACTGGGCAGGGCAGTATCAAGGGGCACCCTGCCGTCCAGGATGAGCAGCCGGACCACATCGGCCAGTTCCCGGTACGCCGGTCCGGCCCCGCGGTTCCATGGCCCCAGAAGGCGGGCGAGCGCTGCTGAACTCAGGGAAGGGGCCATATAGCCAGTGTCTCAAACTGGCTATGTAATCAAAAGCCAGTTGCGTGGGAGGGTTGATCCCATGATGACCCGCAGACTGATCCAGCTCTTCACCGGCCTCGCCATGTACGGCATTTCCCTGGCAATGTTCATCCGGGCCGGGCTTGGCCTGGACCCGTGGGACGTCTTTCACCAAGGGCTGGCGAACCGGACCGGGCTGAGCATCGGCATGGTGGTCATCATCGTGAGCTTCCTGGTGCTCCTGCTGTGGATCCCCCTGCGGCAGTGGCCCGGCTTCGGAACCCTTTGCAACGCCGTCCTGGTGGGCGTCTTCGCCGACGTCGGGCTGGCCCTGATCCCCACCGTGTCCCAACTTTTCGGCCAGGTGGGGATGCTTGCCGGCGCTGTCCTGCTGAACGGCATCGCCTCCGCCTGCTACATCGGTGCCCGCTTTGGCCCCGGGGCCAGGGACGGGCTGATGACCGGCCTGGCCCGGCGTACCGGCTGGTCCGTCCGCCTGTCCCGCACACTGATCGAGGTGACCGTCCTGGCCGTCGGTTGGGTCCTGGGCGGTTCGGTGGGCGTGGGAACCGTTGTCTACGCACTGGCCATCGGACCCCTGGTGCAGCTGCTGCTGCCGCGGTTCATGGTTCCGGCCGCAGTGCCGAAGACTGCCGGCGCTTCACCTGCCACCGTTTGCTGAGCCCTTTGCCCGCCCTGGATTACCTCGGTTCCGGCTGGCACCGGGGGCAGAAGTAGATGTCGCGTTCCTCGTCCCCGTTCGGCTTGCCAAGCAGTCCGCGCCGGACAGGGGTCCCGCATTTCAGGCACGCCTGGTGCTCGCGGCGGTACACCCAATAGCCGGGCCGGCCGGCCATCCGTCCCACCGGCATGCCGCGGGCGTTGAGGATGGTGACGCGGCGGCCGGGCCCGAGGTTTACCTCCAGCAGTTGCTTGGCGTCCGTCATCATGGTCCGTACGTCCGCCACCTCAGCAACAGGAGTGGCGGGGTGGACGCCGGAGAGGAAGCAGGCCTCGCAGCGGTAGATGTTGCCGATCCCGGCGAGGTTCCGCTGGTCCAGGAGTGCCACGCCCACCGGGACAGCAGGCGCTGAACGGATCCGGCGTTCGGCCTCGTCCAGGTCCCAGTCCGGGCCCAGGAGGTCCGGGCCGAGGAACCCCACGATGGAGTCTTCGTTGTCAGTGGCCACCACTTCCACAATGCCCAGGGAAAAGCCGACGGCGTCCGCGGCTGCCGTGCGCAGGACACACCGGGCGGTGTAGCCGGGTTTCCGCCACCTGCCGCCCGCAGGGTAGATCTGCCAGGTGCCCTCCATCTTCAGGTGTGAATGGATGGTGAGCCGCTTGCCGTCGGGCCCCACTACCCGCATCAGGAGGTGCTTGCCGCGGGGCACCACCTCGGCCACCGTCCACCCGGCAAGGTTCAGGGTGGCGAAACGGGGGACACGGAAGTCTGAGGCCAGCAGGGTCTGCCCGGCCAGGGCCTTGTGCAGCTGGTTGGCTGCCCGCCACACGGAATCGCCCTCAGGCACGGATCCTCAGCCCCTTCGGGGTGGAGTAGGCTCCGGCGGAACCGAGGGCGGCCGCCACCGGGGTGTCCAGGATGCCGTGCCCGTTGACCTTTTCCATGACCAGCTTGTCCACGGCGCCACGGGTCACGACGCCCACCAGGGCGGTGCCCGCGGCGGCCAGGACGGCAGCATCATCACTAAAGGCGAGAAGGGTCTTGCCGCCCCGTTCCACGTAGAGGACAAGTGCTCCGTCCACAAGGACCACCAGCGCCCCGGCCTTCCGTCCAGGGCGGTGACCGGTTCCGGCGTCGTCCTGGAGGGCGGGCCAGGGAAGGGCCGCGCCGTAGGGGTTGGCGGGGTCGGTGGCGGCGAGGGCCAGGGCAGCCGGCTCCGGTTGGGCGAGCTGGGTGTCCTCGGCGTAGGAGCGCAGCCGGTCAACCGTGGCCGGCACGGCGAACTGGGCCGCCCCCAGATGCTCGATGAAGTAGCCCCGCCGGCAGCGCCCCGCTTCCTCCAGCCGGGCCAGCACCTTGTACATCAGGCCGAAGCCGCCCAGGATCTGCTCGGCCATGACCGAACCCCTGGTGACA
Organism: Arthrobacter sp. K410C; assembly: GCF_059090105.1. Classification (NCBI taxonomy): domain Bacteria; kingdom Bacillati; phylum Actinomycetota; class Actinomycetes; order Micrococcales; family Micrococcaceae; genus Arthrobacter; species Arthrobacter sp. K410C. The sequence goes on along the minus strand of NZ_JBNHFJ010000005.1, from coordinate 64,931 downwards.
ACGCCATATCGGTCCAACAGGAGCTCGGCAGTGGCCCGGGCATGGATGGTGGGATCGAGTTCCGGTTCCGGCAGCGCGGACCAGCGCCCGGCTGCCAGGGGTGGAGTTGCCGCGGCGCCCGAGCCGCCGAAGCGGCCACCGGCAAGGCCCGGCGACCCCATCAGTCCGGTGCCGTGCGAACGCCCCAGCCTACTGAGCCGAGGTGCCCTCGCCCGCGGTGCGCGTGCCACCTGCCGATGCGCCGTATGGCCGCCGGCGATCAGCGCACGGACGGGGGCGAAGGTGTCGCCTGTGATGCGGCCGGCCCACGCCAGCTCCCAGAGCGCAGTCACCACGTCCTGGTCGCTGAGCACCGAGTCCATGCCGCCCGCGATGTCCGTCAATTGGCGGAAGAAATAGCCGCCGCCGTTGGCGCGCAGGTGGTCGAGCAGGCGTTGCCCGGCGTCGCCCGGCTGGTACTCCGGAGCGGGGTTCAAGGTGAGCTCCGCCGAGTCCGCAAGGTGCAGGCTGATCCAGCCGTCATTTCCCGGCAGGGCTCCGGCCCCGGACCACAGGACCTCCCCGGTAGCCATGAGTTCGTCCAGCATGGCCGGCTGGTAGTTGGACACCCGGCTGGCCAGGATGAGCGGCTCCCAGGCGGACGCGGGGACGGGCACCCCGGAAAGCTGGTCAATGGCGGTAATGATGCCGTCCAGGCCGCGAAGCGACGGCTGGCCGCGACCGCCGCCCGGAACGCGCACGTGCTGCCAGGCAGGAAGGAACCGGCCGTAGGCGGCGGCATCCACCGGTTCCACTTCGGCCCGCAGTGCCGCCAGCGAACGGCGGCGGAGCTTGCGCAGCACCTCGGCGTCGCACCATTCGCTGACGCTGGCGTGCGGGAGTTCCGGTGCTGCGTGCCCAACCGCCGGCAGGTGCGCCGTTTCGGTCGGCGCGAGCTCCTCGTCCTCTTCTTCCCCCGCAACATCAAGGTCGTCATCGCCTGCAAGGTAACCGGCGGCGGCTTCGTCGTCGTCGGGCTCAAGCGGCCCGGCGTCCAATCCTTCGGCACCGGCACCATCGATGCCTGCCGGCAGGTCGGCACTGCCCGGCTGGGCTGCACTGCCCGCGTGGACTGTACTGCCCGGTGGGGCCGCGTTCGGCCGGAACTCGCCTTCCACTACCCGTCCGTCCGCGGCGAGCCGCTTGAGGGCGGTGCCCACCACCGCCACGCCCAGTCCCAGCCGCGCTGCCGCTTCAGCAGCCGTAAACGGGCCATGGGTGCGGGCATAGCGGGAGACGAGATCCCCGAGCGGATCCGCCACCGGCTCGATAAAGGCCAGGGGAACGCCCATGGGCAGAGGCACGCCCAAGGCATCGCGCAGCCGGGCGGCGTCCTCAACGGCGGCGAACCGTTCAACCCCGCCGATGTTTACTTTGATGGCCCGGTTGGCGCGCTGCAGCGCTGCCAGGTGGGCCGTTGCGGACCCAATGCTGCCGTGGGCTGCCTCGGATGCACCCCCGCGGCCGTCCAGTCCCGCGGCGAGCTCGGCATCCGTTGGTTCAACGTCACCATCTGCGGCAGCCGGGCCGGCGGCATTTTCCCCGGGTGCGTTGTCCTCGCCCTGCAGCCTGGCCGCCACCTCTTCCGGCGTCAGCGGCCCGAGCAGCCGCAACAGGTCGGCCACGCCCTCGAGCCCCCGTGCCCTCCGGTCCGGGGCCAGCCGCTGCAGCTCCCGCTCGGTGGTTTCGATGACCCTTGCGTCCAGCAGTTCCCGCAGTTCCACGCGGCCCAGCAGCTCATTGAGGAGCGTGGAGTCCAGGGCCAACGCCGCGGCCCGCCGTTCCGCCAGGGGTGAATCGCCCTCGTAAAGGAACTGGGCCACGTACCCGAACAGCAGGGACTTGGCGAACGGCGACGGCTGCTGGGTGGTGGTCTGTACGATCCGCAGTTCGCGCCGTTCCACGGAGGCGGCGATGTCCTTCAAGGCGGGGAGGTCGTAGACGTCCTGCAGGCACTCGCGCACCGTCTCCAGCACGATGGGGAACGTGGGGTATTTCCTGGCGACGTCCAGCAACTGCGCTGAGCGCTGCCTCTGCTGCCACAGCGGCTGCCGCTTCCCGGGCGTCTGGCGGGGGAGCAGGAGCGCCCGCGCAGCGCATTCCCGGAACCGTGACGCGAACAATGCACTGCCGCCCACCTCGGCGGTGACAATCTGTTCCAGCTCTTCCGGGTCGAAGAGGAACAGCTCCGCGCCCGGAGGCTCGTCCTCCATCATGGGCACGCGCAGGACAATGCCGTCGTCGGCCGCCATGGCGGAGCCGTCCAGGCCGTACCGCTGGTGGAGCCGCTGCCCCACGGCGAGGGCCCAGGGTGCGTGCACGGGCATGCCGAACGGGCTGTGCAGGATGACCCGCCAGTCGCCTAGCTCGTCATGGAACCGCTCCACCACCAGGGTGGTGTCGCTTGGCACCACCTCCGTGGCCTGCTTTTGCTCCGTCAGGTACTGGATCAGGTTGTTGGCGGCGAACTCGTCCAGCCCGCTCGCCTTGCAGCGCTCGGTGGCGGGGCCGGCGTCGGACGCGGACAATTCGCGGACGAACGCGCCCAGCGCCCGGCCCAGGTCCACCGGCCGGCCCAACGAATCGCCCTTCCAGAACGGCAGCTTGCCGGGCTGGCCAAAGGCCGGGGACACCAGTACGCGATCGTGGGTGATGTCCTCGATCTTCCAACTGGTGGCACCCAGCGCGAAGACGTCGCCCACCCGGGACTCGTACACCATTTCCTCGTCCAGCTCGCCCACGCGGCGGCCGCCTTTGGGCGCGGGAGCCGGCTTGCCGTCACCGGTGGGGGAGGCGGAGCCTTCTACCTCGGTGCCAATGATGTACACGCCGAACAAGCCGCGGTCCGGGATGGTGCCGCCGGACGTCACGGCCAGGCGCTGGGCCCCGGGCCTGCCCTCGATGGTCCCGGCGTTGCGGTCCCAGACAATCCGTGGCCTGAGCTCGGCGAATTCATCCGACGGATAGCGCCCGGCCAGCAGGTCGAGGGTGGCCTCGAACGCCGAGCGGGGGAGCGAAGCGAAGGGGGCGGAGCGCCGGACAGTTGCGAACCACTCCTCGACGTCGATGCTCCCCAGTGCGGTGGCGGCCACCGTCTGCTGGGCCAGGATGTCCAGCGGGTTGGCCGGGATGCTGAGGCGTTCAATCTTGCCGTTCAGCATCCGTTCCACGGTGATGGCGGTGTGTACCAGGTCAGCGCGGTGCTTGGGGAACAGGACACCCTGGGAGACTTCGCCCACCTGGTGTCCCGCCCGCCCCACGCGCTGCAGACCGCTGGCCACCGACGGCGGCGACTCCACCTGCACCACCAGGTCCACGGCTCCCATATCGATGCCGAGTTCCAGTGACGAGGTGGCCACCACGCAGCGCAGCCGGCCCGACTTCAGGTCGTCCTCGATGAGTGCCCGCTGGTCCTTGGAGACCGAGCCGTGGTGCGCCCGCGCCAGCACCGGGTCCGCGCCCGCCGAACTGCCTGCCTGGGCCATCATGTGCGCGGGCGTGGCAGTGGACGCAAGAATGCCCGACGGCGGGACGGCCGGCCCGGAGCCGGCAGCTCCCGGCCCTTCCGCTGCGGGATCGTCCCAGCCGCCGCCGGCCGCCACCAGTTGCCGTTCGGCGTAGATCTCGTTGAGCCGGGCAGTCAGCCGTTCGGACAGCCGGCGGGAGTTGGCGAAAACGATGGTTGACTGGTTGGCCAGCACCAGGTCAACGATCTTCTCCTCCACGTGCGGCCAAATGGAGGCCTGCGGCTGGAGCCCGGAGGCCGGGCCGGAATCGAACGCCCCGGCGGCGCCCTGGAGGTCGGACATGTCCTCCACCGGCACGGACACCGTGAGGTCCCAGTTCTTACTGGCAGGCGGGGCAACAATCTCCACAGGTGCCGAACCGGCCAGGAACTGGGCTACCAGTTCCCGGGGCTCCACCGTGGCCGAAAGCCCGATCCGCTGGGCAGGCTTGGGCAGCAGGGCATCAAGCCGCTCGAGCGACACGGCAAGGTGTGCGCCACGTTTGGTTCCGGCCACGGCATGGACTTCGTCGATGATGATGGTGTCCACCTCGGTGAGGGTTTCACGCGCCCTGGAGGTGAGCATCAGGAACAGCGACTCGGGGGTGGTGATAAGGATGTCCGGCGGGTTGCTCAGCAACGCACGCCGGTCCGCCGCGGTGGTGTCCCCGGACCTGACGCCCACGGTGATCAGGGGAGCGGGAAGGTCCAGGCGCTTGGCGGTCTGGGTAATGCCGATCAGCGGGGAGCGCAGGTTCCGTTCGACGTCGACCCCCAGGGCTTTCAGCGGCGAAATGTAGAGAACGCGGGTCTTGCGCTTCGGAGCCCGGGGCTTCCTGCCCTTCGCCGGGCGCTTGGACGAGGCCGCTTCCTCCTCCGCAGGCGGCCCCGGGGCGGCAGCGGAGCTGAGGATCCGGTCCAGGGCCCACAGGAAAGCGGCGAGGGTCTTGCCCGAACCGGTGGGCGCCACCACCAGGGCATGCGAACCTGAGGAGATGGCGTTCCAGGCCCCGGCCTGGGCAGGGGTGGCTTGGGAAAAAGCGCCCAGGAACCAGTCGCGGGTTGGCCTGCTGAACTGGGCCATGGGCGCGGCTTCCACCGGACGCCTGCCGCCCCGGGAGGGCTCTTCCTGGTTCATGCCTCCATCATGCCCCAGGCCACCGACAGGACTGCCGGCGCCCGCGGAACCTGGGCTCAACCCTTCTTGTCCTGCGGCAGGTCCCTGGTGGCCGGTCCTTCCAGCAATGTGCCGTCGCTGGCGAATCGGGAACCGTGCAGGGGGCAGTCCCAGGTCCTTTCGTTGTCATTCCAGTGCACAATGCCGCCCAGGTGCGTGCAGACAGCCGAGAGCTTGCACGTGGTCCCGTCAACGGTAGAAACGGCCACCGGGCGGGTCCCTTCGCGGTACACCTTCCCTTCGCCTTCGGCGGGAACAACCGGCGCGGCCGCAGGAAGGTCCTTGCCCCGTTTCAGTGCCCTTGTGCCTTCCGTCTTCAGGCCTTCCGCCGCCAGCTGCCCCCATCCGGAGGCAAGCTTGGCTGCCACACCTGCGTTAAGGGCGACGGCGGAGAACGCCCCGGAGGGGGACGTGACCCGGTGGTGGATGGTGTCCGCCCAGGGCACATTGCCGCCCAGGATATCGGCGGAAATCGCCAGTGCTGCGGCGACTGAGTTGGTCATGCCCCACTTGTTGTATCCGGTGCCGAAGTAGACATGCCCCTTGCCGCGGGGAAGCTTGCCGAAGAACGGCATCAGGTTGGTGGCCATGTAGTCCTGTGCGGACCAGGCGTGCGTGGTCCTCGCGCCAGGATAGTGCTGCCGGGTCCAGTCGAGAAGCCCTTGAAGATGCGCCTTCTCGGACTCCGCCCGGCCCACGTGGTGCCCGTGGCCGCCCACCAGCAGGAGCCTGCGGCCGTCGTGTTCGTAATCGCGCAGCGAGTGCGTGGGCTGTTCCACCGAGATGTACATCCCGGCCGGCGGCTCCTGCCCCTCCTGCAGCTCAAGGGCTGCCGCATAGGACCGGCTGGGCTTCAGCTTGGCGAAGTACAGGCCGCGGTCCAGGACCGGGATGCCGGTGGCAAGCACTACCCGGTCCGCGCGCACGCTGCCCCGGCTGGTCCGCACCACTGACGGAAGGTCTCCGGCGACGTCCCGCAGCCGCACGCCGCCCACAACCGTGCCGCCCCGTCCGCGGATGTCCGCCACCAGCGTGTCCACTACCTCCATGGGATGGATCTGCGCCTGGTCGGGGAGGCGGACGGCGCCGTGCACGGCGAACGGCAGGCCGGCGTCGCGCACGTATTCCATGGCGAGCCCCGCCGTGGTTCCGGCGCTTACCTCCTCGCGCAGCTTTTCCGTCCCCTGCGCAGTTGCCGCATAGGTGTAGGCGTCGCGGCGCTGGTACGGTACGCCATGGTCGTCGAGGTAGCGCAGCAGCCAGGCCTGGCCTTCACGGTTGCCGTCAACGTAGGCCTGCACCTGCTTTTGGGAGTACTGGCGGGCAAGCTGGGACAGGAAGGTGCCCTGCAGCAGGGTTACCTTGGCCGTGGTGTTGCCGGTGGTGACGGCGCCTGGATGCCGCGCCTCGAGAACCAGGACCTTTTGGCCGGAGCGGGCCAGCAGCAGCGCGGTGACCAGGCCGGTCAGTCCTGCACCGGCCACCACCGTGTCGTACTTGGTGTCGGGCTCGAACGGATCGGAAGTGAAAGCCGCGCTGCGGTCCAACCAAATCGACGTCATGCCAATTCAACCTGCCTCCGGTCTCAGTGGCCTGGTGGGGCCAGTTTGTAATGGGTCCGTTATAGACCTGACCTATCGGTTCCGCAGTTGCTAAGTATACTTACTTTGTCGGGGTAGTCTATGGTCAGGCGCAGCCCGGCAGCCATGGAAAACGAAAACGACAAACAGCAGGAGAAATCATGACAAGCATGAGTTCCGACGGTCGTACCGTAGGCCGGACCAACATTCAAAAAGCAGCCCTCGCCGTGGGAGCGGTCTTCCTCCTGGTGGGTGTGCTCGGCTTCATTCCTGGCATCACCGCCAACTACGAGACCATGGGCTTCGCCGGGCACGAGTCCCAGGCGCTGCTGCTGGGCCTCTTCCAGGTTTCTGTGCTGCACAACATCGTCCATCTGCTGTTCGGCGCCGCCGGTATCGCTATGGCCCGCAGTGCCGCTCAGTCCAAGAACTACCTGATAATAGGTGGCGCCATCTACCTGGTCCTCTGGCTATACGGCCTGCTGATCGGTCTGGAGACGCCGGTCAACTTCATCCCTGTGAACATGGCGGCCAACTGGCTGCACTTTGTCCTTGGTGTTGGCATGCTTGGCCTGGGCTTTGCTCTCTCTCGCGGTACTGCCCGCGCCGGTCGCCCCACGACGGCCCACTAACAGGTACTGAAACACAACCGCGCAGCCACAGGTTCGCGGTACTTACAAGAAACTGCAGGCGGCCCGGCACATGCCGGACCGCCTGCAGTCGTCTGTAGGGAAGCCCCGGCGGAGCTACGCCGGCTGGAACGCCCCGATGCTGAGCAGCGTGATGCCGACGTTGCTGCATGCCTTGGTGGGCTGGGGCACAAACAGCGAGGCAGTGTCCTCCGGCGGGTAGATGCGGTAGCCGGCGGCGTCCACCATGGCGCAGTCCATGTAGTTTCCGGCCTGGGTGTAGCGCAGGACGGCCGTGCCGGTCTGGCCGGGTGCCAGGAGGACGTCCGTGACAGGTGTTGAATCCTCACGGCTGGCCGGCGCTCCGATGGGCTCCCCGGCGTTGTCCGCCGCCAGGGACACTCCCGCGTAGCCCTTGAGCAGGCAGGGCTCCGTGCCGCTGTTGGTGAGGTTTAGTTTCATATAGACGCTGCCCGCAGCGCCCCCGCCGGATGCATCGGTGGCCGCGGTCAGCCCCGCGGCCTTGCACAGGCCCGGTGCCGCAGGAGCGGCCGTTGCCGGAGCGGTGGCCGTCGGAGCGGCGGAGGACGGCGGAGCGGACGACGGCGGCGCAGACGTCGCGCTCGGGCTGGGCGCGCCGGTACCCGGCGCCGTCGTGGTCGCCTGGGTCTGCGGCTGGCTTGGACCGCAGGCGGTGAGTAGCAAGGCAGCCGCTGCGGCCGCCGTCGACATGGCTATCCCCTGGAAGATTCTCTGAGACCTCATGGCACAACCTTCGCGGCAGCGGTTGCCGGCGTCAACGATGCCGCGGGCCTGGCGGCGGTTTTGATGCCCGGATCGTGATGATCCGGGCACCAAACCTTGGCTACCTGGTGGCTGCGCCGTCCGTGGCCTTACGCCGGGCTCCGCTCCGCAGCAGGGCTGCCCCGCCCAGGACCAGCCCGCCCACGCCTGCAGCGAGCCCTGCCCAGCTGCGGGCTTCAGCTCCGCTCTCCGTTACGGCTGCGGCCTGTTCTGGTTCGGCGGGGGCCTCGTGCGCTGAGTGCGCTGCGCGTTCCGCCCCGTGCCCGCCGGCGCTCTCAGCCGCCGTCACGGTGATGGACGGCGCCGGTGCCTCCAGGGAATGCGGGTCCTCGCCGTCCTTCGCGATCTGGGACCAGTCGGTCTGGCCTGTTTCGCAGGTCTGGAGGGTGGGGAAGTGCAGCGTGCTGTCCGCCGCGTCAGGAAGCTTTACGGACAAAACCAGTGCGTCGCGGAGGTCATGCGGCAGGGGTTCCTTGGCGGTGTAGACGATCTGGCTGGTCCGCTTGGTGATGGATGTTCCGTCCGTGAGCTTCTTGGGCTCGGCGAGCTGCTCTGTCACCTTTTCAACCGTCCAGTTGGGGTTGACTGTGGGCTGGGCGTCGTTGAGCTCGGCGGGCAGGGTGATAGCCACCTTGGTGGTGCCGGACTCGTCACAGCCGTGGGGAACCCCGAACGTGAGGAGGGCGTAGGAGTTGGCGTCGGTCTTGTCCGGCGTGACGCCGACATGCGCCGCGGCGCCGCCCGCCGCTGCGAGCATCAGGGCTGCTGCGCCGCCCGTGGCGGCGGCGGTGGTCAGGGTACGGCGAAAGATGGAAGTGTTCATGGGGTTGCCTTTCTGGCGCACGCCCGCACAGGGCGTGCAGAAGTATTGAATGCCCCGCCGGCAGTGAATGCGGCGCGGGGTTAGGAACAAAGCGCGACGGCGGAAGGCGGGCCGCGTCGGCTGTCTTGCCTGAGGTTCCGCCAGGGACGGCGGGGAACGGCGGCAGGCGGGAAAACTGCGAAAACCGGGGGAACGGCGTCGGGCGCCGCTACGCGGGGGAGTCCCGCGAACGGACGAAGCCAGGCGGCCAGGGCCCACAAGGCATCCTCGCCCCTGGCCAGCAACAGCGCGCAGCCCAGGGACGCCAAAACATGCGCGGCCAGCATCAGCGGTGCCGAACCGGGATCGCCGGCGGATGCATGACCCGCGACGGTAACCAGCTCGGGAAGCACCGGTGCGCCGCCGCCATGCTGGTGGCCGGCATGCAGGCTGGCCGGTCCCAGTGCGAGGGCCGGGGCGCTGAACGCGGTGAACGCCTCATGCAGGACCAGCTGTCCGACGCCAAGGAGCGCCCCCACAGCGGGAAAGGCGAGCCGCAGCCGGGTGGCGGCCGTGCTGGCGAGTCCGGTCAGGGCCAGGATGGCCAGCATGATGCCGGGGGCCGGAAGTTGGCCGCCGCCCGCCACGTGGGCCCCTGCCGCCAGGGTAAGTATCGCGGCGGCGAGGGCCGAGGAGCGGAGGAGGTGGAAGGGCGCGCGCGGCTGGTGTGTCGGCACGGCTCCTCCTCTCCCCGTAGCGGTTGCCGGCGAGATCCCGGGCATGGTTCCGCCGGTCCAGATTCTATCGGTGATTGGCACGCCGGCAGGTGCCGCTGCTTTCTGCGTCCTGTTATCCGACGCCTGCCAGCAGTTCGGCGAGGACATCCGCGGCGGTGTCGTGCCGGATCAGGGGAGCGGCCTGGCCGGCCCAGAGGGACATGAGTCCGGTGTTCCCGCGGGCGGCGGCCTCGGGCCGGAAACGCCCTGTCAGCCAGTTCTGGACGGGGAACGGCGCGATGGACCGGGCATCGGCCAGGTCGGTGGTGACGCGGTTGGGGATGCCGCGGGCCAGCCTGCCGCTGAGCGCCCTGGTGAGGACCGTCCGGCCGGCCGACGGGCTGAAAAGGAGCGAGCGGTAGGCCGGGACCGCGGCCGACTCGCGGGTGGCCAGGAACGCGGTCCCAACCTGCACGGCTTCCGCGCCGAGGGCAAACGCAGCAGCAACCCCGCGCCGGTCGGCGATTCCGCCGGCAGCTATCACCGGGATACGCACGGCGTCGGCAACCTGGGGGACCAGGGCGAAGGTGCCAATGAGCGACTCTTCTGCCGGCTGCAGGAAGGACACGCGGTGCCCGCCAGACTCCATGCCGCTGGCCACCACGGCGTCCACGCCGCCGGCCTCCAGCGCCACGGCCTCCTCCACGGTCGTGGCGGTGCCGAGCACCTTGATGCCGTGACGGTGGGCGTCCTCCACCACCTCGGGTGCAGGGACACCGAACACAAAGCTGATGACGGCGGGACAGGCTTCCAGCGTGGCCTCCACCTGTTCGCCGTAGTCGGGCAGGTACCGCGCTGGCATCTCCGGCAGCGGGATGCCGAGTTCCTGGAAGTACGGCTCCAGCAGGCTGGTGAAGCGGCCAAAGTCCTCCTGGTCCACGGCCCCGGCCTCATCGCCGGTGGGGATCCACAGGTTGAGGGCGAAAGGCCTGCCCGTGGCGGCACGAAGGTCCGCTGCCGTCCGGCGGATGGCGCCGCCGTCGTAGCCGTACAGGCCGTAGGAACCCAGCCCGCCGCCGTCGCTCACGGCTGCCGTGAGCTGCACGGAGGAGACGCCGCCGAAGGGTCCAAGGACCACGGGCGCGTCGATGCTCAGTAGTTCTGTGATGGGGGTGCTGCGGAAAGCGATGAAGTCCGGCTGGGGCATGGCTGTCTCCTGGCTGGTTGCCTATGGGCGGGTCCGTCCCTAGTCTTGCAAAGCCCCGACGCCGTTCCGGCCGGTTATTGCGGCGCCGGTGACTCCACCAGGTCGTAGCCGTCGGAAATGTGGAACAGCCGGCGGCCACCGGCCGGGGCGATGACCCACACCACATCGCCGTCTGCAGTGCGGGCATCCACCAGCCCGGCATGGACGCGGGCGCCGTTGCGCCGGAGTTCCACGGAGTCGCCAATTTCCACTTCGTCCCAGCGGGTGGGGCTCTTGACGCGGTTCGCCATTGAAGTCACGGGATTTTCCTTAGGTGGTCGGGCGGCTGTCCAGCCGTTCCTGCAATCAAACAGGTGCGGACCCGGTGGCTTCAATGGAGGACTGACCACGCCTGCCGCCGGCCGCTTGTGCAGCCCTCCAGTGCACGGGCAGAGTGCTGGACATGCTTTCACTTTCCGGCCCGGGGCCTAAGCCGGGCACTGGGGACGCAGCAGCGTGCGGCGTTAGACTGCGTTCGTAAGTGCCAGACGATCCAAGGAGATGTTCATGGACTACACCGGAAGCCAGTCGGAAAAGGTTGTACCCGCTGGGGAGCTTGGCCGCAACCACATCGGCCAGACCATCAGCTTCCAGCCCAACCAGTTCACAGTCGTCATTGGGAAACTCGCCGGAGTTGCCCGGACAGAGGCTATGGTCTACTTGTCCCTGCAGGGGGTCGGAAACGGCACGCACCTGAAGGATGAATACGACCTGCCGCTCACACACGACGTTTACGTGCCGGTGGACGTCATCAGCAACGCCGAATCCACCATCAAGGACCTGTTCGGCAAGGTCCAGGAGAACCTCCGGGGCGCAGGCCACAAGGGTGAGGACCGCACGGACAAGCTGTAGCCACAGTCCCGGCACGGTCCTAGCCCTGGAGTTGGCAGGACGGCGGCCGGCCCCGGAACAGCAGCCGAAAAACGGCCATTGCCGACCCGGGGCCGGCCTGCCATTCTGGGTGCATCCGCAGTACAGGCACCCACGACAGGACAGGGCCATGCCTCTTTATCTCTCGAAATTCAGCTACACCCCGGAGACCTGGTCCCGGCTGATCAGCACTCCTGAAGACCGGCGGAAAGCTGCGCAGGCCTACATAGAGTCGGTGGGCGGAAAGCTGCACGGATTCTGGTACGGCTTTGGCGGCCATGACGGCTACAACCTGTGGGAAGCGCCGGACAACGTGTCCATGGCCGCCGTGGCCGTTGCGATCAGCGGGGGAGGTGCGCTCAGCTCCTTCGAAACCACAGTTCTCCTCACTGTTGAGGAAACAATGGAGGCCCTCCAAAAGGCCCGGGATATCAAGTACCGGCCGCCGGGAACGGAGTAACTGTCCGGCTCCGCGGGGAGGCGGACGACGGCGGTACTTCCCGCCGTCGTCGCCTTGCCTTCAGTGGTGCCCCCCAGAGGTTCCCGGCATGGGCGCGCCACAGCGCCCGCTGGGCTTTCGTCAGTACGCCTTGACCCGCTGCTCCACCACCAAATGGATCAGGGCAAAGACGTTGTCCTGGTCGATGGCCGCCAGTGCAGCGTCCAGCGCTGCCGGAATATCCTCGTCCTCCGTAACCGTGATGCCAAAACCGCCAAAAGCCCTGGCCATTAGCCCAAAGTCGGGGTTCTGCAGTTGGGTGCCGGAAATCCGGGCTGGGTAGTGCCGCTCCTGGTGTGTGCGGATGGTGCCGTATTCCTGGTTGTCCATCACGATTACCAGCGGTGTGGCACCGTACTGGGCGGCGGTGGCCAGCTCCTGCCCGTTCATGAGGAACTCGCCATTGCCCGCGATAGTGACCACGCGCCGTCGGGGATCATCCAGGGAAGCCGCGATGGCTGACGGAACGGAGTAGCCCATGGAGCCGTTGCGGGCGCTGATCATGGACGTATAGCTAGAACACGGACCAGCCGGTGAGGTCGGAGAGTTCGGCGAGGGCGGCAGTGCCGGCCAGCGAGTTGCCTTTGGCGTCCAGCCGCGGGCTCCAGACGCAGATGGCGCATTTGCCTGGAACGATGACCAGGATTCCGCCGCCCACCCCGCTTTTGCCCGGCAGGCCCACGCGGTAGGCAAACTCGCCGGCGGCGTCGTACATCCCGCAGGTCAGCATGATGGAACCGATCCTTTTGGCCTCGCTGGGGGACAGGACAGGTCCCTGGGCGCCCTGGCCGTCCCGGGCCAGGAAAAGCCCGGCGGTGGCGAGTTCAGCGCAGGACATCATGATCGAACACTGGCGGACGTAGCTTTCCACCACCGCTTCTGCTGGCCGCCGGAGATTGCCGAAGTCCTTCAGGAAGTGGGCCAGTGCTAGGTTGCGGCTGCTGCGGGCCAGCTCGCTGGCAGCCGCGGCCTCGTCGATGAAGGGCCCGGGCTTCCCGTTCCCCGGCCTGCTCCCTGCCTGTTCGGCGAGGAACCGCAGAAGCTGCGTGGCGGCGTCGGACGTTTCCTCCATCAGGTGGTCCGTGACCACCAGGGCACCCGCATTGATGAACGGGTTGCGAGGAATGCCGTGTTCCACTTCCAGCTGCACCAGCGAATTGAAGGACGTTCCGGACGGCTCGCGCAGGACCCGTGGCCAGAGCGCACCGGCCTTGCCGCCCTGCAGGGCCATGGCCAGCGTGAAGACCTTGGAAATGCTCTGGATGGAAAACGGGACGTGTGCGTCCCCGGAGCTGAACACTTCGCCGGACGTGGTGGCCACCGCGATCCCGAACCTGTCGAACGGGACCTCCGCGAGGGAGGGAATGTTGCCGGGAACGGATCCCGCTTCCCGGCGGGGACGGTGGTTGCTGACGATGTCGTTGAGGAGGGCACCCAGAGGTGGTGCCTGGAGTGTTGCGGTCATTTCCTGCCTGGAAGATCGTGATGGTTGGCTGCCCACTCCTGGATGTGGAGCAGGGCGACGAGGGAATGGCGGGGGTTGCCGAAGTCCAGGCGGGTTACCCGCGCGGCCTTGCTGACCCGGTAGTAGACGGTGTTCTTGTGGAGGTTCATGCGTTTGGCGCACTCGGCGACGTCGAAGGACGTATCGAAATACGCGTGCAGGGTCGCGGCGAGCTCGGCGTCCTGCTGGAGCAGCGCCGCCAGGCTGCGGTGCCGGAAGGGGGACGACGTGAAATTGCGGACCGCCTCGCGGAAGAGGATCTCCTCCTCGAAGTCGTCCACCGTGGCAACGGCAACCGTATCCGCACTCCCCACACAGGCCAGCAGGGCTTCGGTGATGCGGGTGGCCGTATGGATGGACAACAGGTCCGGGACGATGGGACCGACGGCGGCAAAGGGGGTAAGGCCGAGGTGCTTGCGGGCATCCCGGACGATGGCCTCGGCGAGGGTGCGCAGCCCCGGTTCGGAGGTGCTCGGCTGTAGCCCCGGGACGATCACCGCGGTATCGCCATTGAACTGCCCGACGACGGCGGAGGCCTTGTACGCGGCGGCGTGGATGGATGCGAGGTTGGCCAGTTCGCCGTGCTTGAGTGCCGCATCGTCGGCCTGGGAGTCTGCGGCCGACATTCCGATGAGGACCAGGGCGGCCGGACGGTCCGCCGGGATCTTCTCGCTGTGGGCGCTGGCCGCGGCCTCGGCCGGACCGGACAGGAGCCGGACAATGCGGTCTTCCCGCATGTGCACGGACTGCTGGTTGCGGTAGCGGATCAGCTCCGCGGAAACCCGCGCGGCGGATCCTGTCAGGACGTAATCGACGTCCGGTCCAAAGCCCTCCCCGGTTTCCTGGAGCCAGATATAGCCCATGATCCGGTCGCCGGCGAACAGGGTGATGGCCACCCGTTCGCGCAGCCCGTCCTGCGGCCTGGCCGGGACGCGCACAGGCAGCCGGGTGCGGTGGAGTTCACGGTAGGCGCCCAGGTCCTTGAGCAGCAGTTCGTACTTCCGCGGCCCACGGCGGGCCAGGATGGAGGCCTTCCGCAGTTCGTCAATGTCGTTGGTGACTGTGGAGTAGGCAAGGACCTTGTTGGCGGCGTCCTCGATGACCACATGGCTTGAGGTCAACCGCGCCGTGGTCTGGGCGATGGCAAACAGGTCCTCCTCGAGGAGGGTCAGCACCTCGCTCTGGTAGCTGCGCGGCTGGATCCTGTCCTTCGCAATGGACAGCAGGCGGTCCCAATCTGCTCCTGGATCCACCAGGAGCAGCCCGGCCCCGGCAGTGTGCAGGAGTTCCTCCGCCTCGGCAACGTCTTCCCGGTTGCCCTTGATGGCCACCACCGGCGGGGGATTCTGCAGGAGCCGGCGCAGGGCCGGCAAGGCCGAACGGCCGCGTACGCCGATCAGCAGTACAAACGCGCCTGCTGCATCCGCGGTCCCGTCATCGGCGTCCAGGATCAGGAGCCGCTCGACAGCCGACTGGCCGGGGGAGGGCCGGAGGATGAGGCTGGCGAAACCCAAGGGGAGATCCGAGAGGATGTCGTCCACCGTAACCGCGGCCATGGGTTTCCTTTTGCGTTGATTCCGCCGGACGGCTCTGTCCGGTCACCTCATCGTATCCAGCGCAAAGGTCGCCGATTATGGAATACAATCCAAGCTTGCGGTCCCGTTTTTGGTTTCAGATCCATGGAAGTGCCGTGCCGAAAGCTTCCGTCACAGCACCCATTCGGAAAAATTGTTCAACAATACCTTGCCAAGATTGTTCAACAACCTGTATCGTCGCTGGGGACGATAATTGTGACTCCAGTCACCCGAGGCAATGGATGGAACCATGGCAGAACCCGGCATCAAACTGAACCTGAGCACTTCCGCCCGGCGTACGGCGCTCCTCGGCGCCATGTTCCTCATGGCCACCAGCGCCATCGGACCGGGCTTCATCACCCAGACAACGGTATTCACAGCCCAGATCGGGGCCGCGTTCGCCTTCGCGATCCTGGCCTCGATCCTGATCGACATCGCGGTACAGATGAACGTCTGGCGGGTAATCGGCGTCACCGGACTCCGGGCACAGGAACTTGGCAACAAGGTGCTTCCCGGCATCGGCTGGTTCCTCTCCGGCCTGGTGTTCCTTGGCGGCGTGGTCTTCAACATCGGCAACATCGCCGGTACCGGCCTCGGAGCCAACGCCATGATGGGCGTGGACCCGAAGATCGGTGGCGCCGTCTCGGCCGTCGTCGCCATCCTGATCTTCCTTAGCAAGAAGGCCGGCATGGCGCTGGACCGGATCGTGGTGCTGCTGGGCGCCGTCATGATCCTGCTGATGATCTACGTGGCCATCGTCGCCGCCCCGCCGCTGGGAGAGGCACTGAAGAACACGTTCCTTCCCGAAACGGTGGACTTCCTCATCATCACCACCCTGGTGGGCGGCACCGTGGGCGGTTACATCACCTACGCCGGCGCCCACCGCATGCTCGACTCCGGCGCCACCGGCGTCCGGCACGTCAAGGAGATCACCCGCAGCTCCGTGCTGGGCATCCTGACCACCGGCCTGATGCGCGTGCTGCTCTTCCTGGCCATCCTCGGCGTCGTGGCCGGCGGAACGGTCCTCAGCAGCAACAACATGGCCGCCGAGGCCTTCGGCGCAGCGGCCGGTGAAATCGGCATGCGGATGTTCGGTGTGGTCCTCTGGGCAGCCGCCATCACCTCGGTCATCGGCGCAGCCTTTACCTCCGTCTCCTTCATCACCTCCTCCCGCACCCCCGAGCGCAAGCGGAACCTCATCACCGTCGCATTCATTGCCGGCTGCACCATCATGTACATCTTCCTCGGCCAGGCGCCCCAGCAGCTGCTGATCTTCGCCGGCGCCTTCAACGGACTGATCCTGCCGGTGGGCTTTGCGGTCCTGCTCTGGGTGGCCTGGCGCCGCCGCGACCTGATGCACGGCTACGCCTACCCCAAGTGGCTGCTCCTGGTCGGTGCCGCCGCCTGGGTCCTCACCGTGTTCCTCGGCTGGAACTCGATCCTGGGCCTGGCCAAGCTGTGGGCATGATGGAGCGCTCCAGCATCCTCCCCTCCGCGGCGCGCGAAGCGTTCCGCGGAGGGCTGGTGGAACCGACGTCGGGCTGGTCCCGCGGGTACGCGCAGGCGAACGTTCTGGCCATCCCGCGGGAGCACGCCTTCGATTTCCTGCTGTTTGCCCAGCGCAATCCCAAGCCATGCCCCATCCTGGGCATCCTCGAGCCCGGTGAAACCAGCGGCCCGCTGCTGGCCGGCGGGGACATCCGCACCGACGTGCCCAAGTACACGGTGTACCGCGACGGCGAAAAGGTGGACGAGCCCACCGATATCACCGGCCACTGGCGGGATGACTTAGTGACGTTCCTGATCGGCTGTTCCTTCACGTTCGAAGCCGCGCTGCAGGACGGCGGCATCGGCATCGCCCATATCGAGCAGGGCGTTAACGTGCCGATGTACCGCACCAACCGCCAGTGCGCTCCGGCCGGCGCAATGTCCGGTCCAATGGTGGTCTCCATGCGCCCCGTCCCCGCCTCCCAGGTGGCCGACGCGGTCCGGATCACCTCCCGCTACCCGGCCGTGCACGGCGCGCCAGTCCACGTGGGCAATCCACACGAACTGGGCATCGGCGACCTCGCCCGGCCGGATTTTGGCGACGCCGTGGCCATTCCGGACGGCCACATCCCCGTGTTCTGGGCCTGTGGGGTCACACCCCAGGCCGCCGTGATGCAGTCCCGGCCGCCGCTGGCCATCGGCCACGCGCCGGGCCACATGCTCATTACCGACGCAAGGGACAGCGACTACCTGGTTCCCTGAACCTGCGCCTTGAAAACGGGGCGCATTGAAAGTGGAGAGGGCCTGCACCAGCCGGTGCAGGCCCTCTCCGCTTAACAATTGCCGGGTCAGTGCCCCGTGTCGGTCAGTTGCGCAGTGCCGGCCAGGTGGCCCAGCAGCTCGGCTTCCGCGGCATCGAGGTAGGCGCGCAGCCCGGCCGCCGCCGCCTCGCGCTCGCCCGCCCGGAGCCGCTTCACGAGCTCCACGTTGCGCTCCACGTAGTGGCTGTGGAAGTCGGGGGCGGAGGCCATGGCATGGAAGACCAGACGCATTTCGGCGAGCACCCGGTCCATCAGTTCCTGCAGAGTGGCGCTCCCCGTCAGGCCCACCACCGCACGGTGCAGGGCCTGGTTGGCGTCCGCCATGTCCGTGACGGAGCCGGCGTTCCGGGCCACCTGGGCGCGCAGAACTACGGCTTCCATCTCGTCCAGCGTCTGGGGAGTGAGCTTACCCCAGAGCACGGCGGCAGGTTCGATGGTGCGGCGGATGCGGTAGATCTCGCGCACCTCCTCCTCGCCCGGCGATGCCACGAAGACGCCCCGGTTGGGGATGTGCGTGACAATCGATTCGCCGGCAAGGATGGTGAACGCCTGCCGCAGGGTATTGCGGGACACGCCCAGCGACGTGGACAGAGATTGTTCGGACAGCTTGGACCCGGGGGTCAGTTCGCCGGCCGCGATGCGGCTCCGCAGCACTGACGCGATCCACGCCGTGGTGTGCGCGTGTTCTGCCGTGCCGTGTTTTCCGGTGTCCAAGTCTTTGCCCCCGCTTTCGTCAACATTTGATGTTAGCTGACCGTCCCCAGCACTTCGCCGCGCACGACGACGGCCCCCGGCTCCTGCGCACCGCGGCGGAATGTGCCGGCACCGGACGCGGCCACCACGGTTTCCATTTTCATCGCCTCCACGACGGCGAGGGGCTGGTCGGCGGCCACCTCGGCGCCGTCCTCGGCCAGCCATTTGACCAGGTTGCCGCCCATCGGCGCGGTAACCCGGCCGTCGCCAGCGGCGTCGCCGCTGTGGCTGCCGGCAGCGTCGCGGGCGCCGGCCGAAGCTGCACCTGCCGAAACTGCGCCGCCGTGCATCAGGGCGGCATAAACCTGCGCCGGCAGTCCCAGCTGGACAGCCTTGCCGTCGATTTCCACCGTGAGGGTTTCGCGCCGCGCCACGGGCCCGGCAATTCCGCTCTTTAGCGAGGCCGCGAGCCGGCCGGAGAACTCGGACTCAATCCACGTGGTGTAGACGCCCAGCCGGTCGGGTGCCGTGAAATCCGGGTCCCGCACCACGGCGCGGTGGAACGGGACCACCGTGGGCACGCCTTCGATCCGCAGTTCGTCGAGTGCGGCGCGGGCACGGCGCAGCGCCTGCGCCCGGTCCTCGCCGCGGACGATCAGCTTGGCCATCAGGGAGTCGTATTCGGCCGGGATGACGGAGCCTGACCGGACCCCGGAGTCCACGCGAATGCCGGGGCCGGTGGGTGCTTCGAAGACGTCCACGGGCCCCGGGGAGGGCAGGAAGCCGCGGCCGGCGTCTTCGGCGTTCAGCCGGAACTCGATGGCGTGGCCGGTGGGCTGGGGGTCCTCGGTGATGGAGAGCGGCAGCCCGGCGGCGATCCGGAACTGTTCGCGCACCAGGTCGATGCCGGAGGTTTCCTCGGTGACCGGGTGCTCCACCTGCAGCCGGGTGTTGACCTCGAGGAAGGAGATGACGCCGTCGGGTGCCACCAGGTACTCCACGGTGCCCGCTCCGGTGTAGCCGGCTTCCCGGCAGATGGCGCGGGCGGACTCGTGGATGCGGCTGCGCTGCTCCGGCGTGAGGAACGGCGCGGGTGCCTCTTCCACGAGCTTCTGGTTGCGGCGCTGGAGGGAGCAGTCACGGGTGCCCACCACCACCACGTTTCCGTGCGTGTCGGCGATGACCTGGGCTTCGACGTGGCGGGGACGGTCCAGGAAGCGCTCCACGAAACATTCGCCACGGCCGAAGGCTACGGTTGCCTCACGCACCGCGGAGTCGAAGGCGTCGTCGATGTCCTCCATCCGGTAGGCGATCTTCAGGCCGCGGCCGCCGCCGCCGAAGGCCGCCTTGATGGCCACCGGGACGCCGTACTGCGCGGCGAACGCCCGGACCTCGTCGGCGTTTGCGGCGGGCCCGTCCGAACCGGGGACCAGCGGGGCACCGGCGCGGACGGCAATTTCCCGCGCCGTCACCTTGTTGCCCAGGCTGCGGATGGCGTCCGGCGACGGGCCCACCCACGTGAGTCCGGCGTCGAGCACTGCCTGCGCAAAGTCCGCATTCTCGGACAGGAAACCGTAGCCGGGGTGGACGGCGTCGGCACCGGCGCGGGCTGCCACTGCCAGGAGTTTCCCGATGTTCAGGTAGGTCTCGGCGCTGGCGGACCCGTCCAGGGCGTAGGCCTCGTCGCTGAGGCGCACGTGCAGGGCGTCGGCATCGGGATCCGAATAGACGGCGACGGACGCCAG
Organism: Arthrobacter sp. K410C; assembly: GCF_059090105.1. Taxonomy (NCBI): domain Bacteria; kingdom Bacillati; phylum Actinomycetota; class Actinomycetes; order Micrococcales; family Micrococcaceae; genus Arthrobacter; species Arthrobacter sp. K410C. The sequence goes on along the minus strand of NZ_JBNHFJ010000005.1, from coordinate 45,239 downwards.
GCCTGCATCGGCGCAGGCCCGGGCGATCCGGACGGCAATCTCGCCGCGGTTGGCGATCAGGACTTTTTTCATGGCTGCTTCTTTCACAGGCTGTTCGTGGCAGGCGTGGGGGTGATGGGCTGTGGCTGCTGCAGGGCCGAAGGCCGGAGCGGCTCCATGGTCACCGGATCCACGGCCTGGAACCGGATGGTGGTGCCGGGCGGGAGCTGCGCCGCCACCGGCAGGTCTTCGGGAACGACGACGGCGATCACGGGATAGCCACCGGTTACGGGGTGGTCGGCGAGGAAGAGGACGGGAAGGCCCGACGGCGGCACCTGCAGCGAGCCGGCCACCACGCCTTCGCTGGGCAGTTCCTCCGTCCGCGAGCGTTCCAGCGGTGTCCCGCCAGCTGTTGTAGCCAGCCGCACGCCGATTCGGTTGGACTCGGCGGTGACCGTCCAGCCCTGCCCGGTCAGGGCGGCGAGGGATTCCGGGGTGAACCAGTCGTCGCGGGGGCCCGGCGTCACGCGGAGTACCACCGTGGCGTTGCCGGTCCCGCCTTGCTGGAGGGCTGGATGCAGGGTTGGCGGTTCGGGCTGGCCCACCACGCGGCCCCGGTTCGCCGGGCTGACCGGCAGCACGGTTCCGGCGGCCAGCGGAGAAGGCCCGATCCCGGACATCAGGTCCGTGGACCGGCTGCCCAGCACGGGGGGAACGTCGATTCCGCCGCGGACGGCAAGGTAGCTGCGCAGGCCTGCCTCCGGGATGCCGAGGTGGAGGCTCTCACCGTCGTGCAGCGGGAAGGGGGCGTACATCGGGGCCGGGCGGCTGCCGCTGCCTGAGCGGATCTCGGCGTCTGCGGGGGCGCCGGTGAGCGCTGCAGTCAGTTCGCCGCGGGCACGTACGGACAGCCCGCCCAAAACGGTTTCGAGCACCGCGTCACCCGGCGGGTTTCCCACCAGCCGGTTCGCCTGGCGTGCGCTTGCGGCGTCGGCAGCGCCGGAGGTGGAGACGCCGAGGTCGCCGAAGCCGGGGCGGCCAAGGTCCTGGATGAGGGACTGTGGGCCGGGTGCGATGATCTCCAGGGCGTGAGCGCCGTCAGCGGGGACGCCGGCTGGGGTGAGCTGCTGTCCGGCGGGCTCGGCCTGTCCGGCGGGCTCGGCCTGTCCGGTGGGTTCGGTGACTTCCACGACTTCCCGCACCGCGACATAGCGGACGGTGCTGCCGGGCCGGAGCAAGGCAGGCTGTTCACGGTCCAGGTCCCACATCCGGGCGGCGGTGCGTCCGATCAGCTGCCAGCCGCCGGGGGAGCGCCGCGGGTACACGGCGGAGAAATTGCCGGCGAGGGCCACGGAACCGGCGGGAACGGCGGTCCGCGGCGAACTGCGCCGCGGAACATTCAGCGCGTCATTCTCGCCCACCAGATAGGCGAAGCCGGGGGCGAACCCGCCGAACGCCGCCGTCCACAACTGCCCGGTGTGCGCGGCGACCACGCCGTCGGCACCAAGCCCGGTCAGCCTGCCTACTTCGGCGAGGTCGTCGCCGTCGTACACCACCTCGATCCGGACGGGATCGGCACCGGCGGCGTTCACAGCGGCCGGGTCCCTGTCCAGCGTGCCGACGGCGGCACGGGCCGCCTGTGCCGAAGCGCGCGAATCGAAGACCGCCAGGACGGTCCGCGCGGCGGCCAGGACATCCACCTGTCCGGGCAAGGGCGTCTCCTGCAAACGGGCATGGACGGCCAGGACCGTTTCCAGGGAGTCGAGTTCCAGAAGGAGGGCGCGGGGCCCGGCCCAGCGGATGTGGAGGGAGCTCACACGAAGCTCCGGATTTCCACGCCGGCTGCTTCCAGTTCCCGCCGCACGGCGGCGGCCATGGAAACGGCGCCGGCGGTATCGCCGTGCAGGCAGATGCTCTCCGCTTCCGCCTTGATGGCGGATCCGTCGCGGGCAATGATGATTCCCTCGGTGGCCAGACGGACCATGTTGGCGGCGACGGCGCCCTCGTCGTGGAGCACGGCGCCGGCCTCGCGCCGGGAGACCAGGGTCCCGTCAGGGTTGTAGGCGCGGTCCGCGAAGGCTTCGGCCACGCCCCGGAGCCCGGCGGCCTCGGCGCGGGCCAGGGCTACGGAGCCGGGGAGCAGGAGCAGCGGCAGGTCGCCGCCGAAGGCCTTGACCGCATCCACGACGGCCTGGGCGTGCGTTTCGTGCGTGACGATGGTGTTGTAGAGGGCGCCGTGCGGCTTGACGTACCGGATGCGGCCGCCCGCGGCCGTGGCCAGTGCGCTGAGGGCACCCATTTGGTAGAGGACGTCATCCGCGAGTTCCGTGGCGGAGCAGTCCAGGAACCGCCGGCCGAAGCCGGCAAGGTCGCGGTAGCCCACGTGCGCACCGATGACGACGCTGGCCGCGACGGCATCCCGGCAGGTGCTGGCGATGGTGGACGGGTCCCCAGCGTGGAAGCCGCAGGCGACGTTGGCGCTAGAGACCGAGCGGAAGATTGCTGCGTCATCGCCCATGGTCCAGTTACCGAAGGATTCCCCGACGTCGCTGTTGAGGTCAATGAAGGCCATAGTGATTCTCGTCTCGTTGAAGTGGTCTCTCTAGGATGCACGAGAATCAAGGATTGTTCAACAATCTTGGGATGGATTTTTGTCGGTTGGCGTGCCCAAGGTCCGGACCGCGATACACGCCCACGCCGGTTCACGGGAGGTCATCCGGGCAGCCGTCGAAAAGATTCACGGCAAAACAGGAGTTCCAGGGGACGTTCAACCACAACGTGTTCTGCGGGCCCTTCGACACCCGGCTTTAGTTGGCCGTCCGTCGTATCGCCTTTTTTAAGGAAAGACCTTGCTTTCCATTGGAGTGGAAGCGGGTCTTTCCTCACCTGCAGACCATCGGCGCCTTGCATGGCGCCAGAGGTTGGACCAACAGGTTCTGGTGAAGAGTGACCCATCCGTCGGCCTCCAGTTGCCCGTGGTCAAACTGGTCTGGGACGAGGGCAACGTTCCTGCCGTCCGGCCCCGCAACGAATCCGATAACCTCGCGGCTGTCGGCCATGGTCTCGCAGAGCTCCCAGTAGTCTCCCGTCGTGATCGCCTGGCCGACCAGACAGACGTCGTCCGCGGACGCGCCCTGAGTGGCGTAGTAGTCCGTGTATTCGTAAATAGCCAGAAACCGCGCGCTTGCGACTTCTGCTTCCCCGCCCGCCACTGCGTTGATGTCCAGCACGTCGCGTTCCGTGGCCGGCCGTTCCAGCACCGTCATTGTCCCTGCCTGCACGATGAAAAAGTGCGCGTAGAGCAGGCCCAAGGCCACGCACGTACCTGTGCCGACAACGGCTGACAGCGCTAGGACGAGTCTCCAGAAAAGGGTCAGCGGCACCCGGCGCTGCTCGTGAGAATGAGTAATCAAGCCTTCCCCCAAGGCTAGGTTTTTCTTGAAGAGTACACGCCCTTGCCGGGGGACATTGGCGCCAGTGCTTTGATAGCGTACGCCATCCTTAAAAGCGGAAGGCCCCGGTTCCAATTAGGAAACCGGGGCCTTCTCAGCTGGCGGTGACGGTGGGATTTGAACCCACGTTGGCTTTTACACCAAACAACATTTCGAGTGTTGCACCTTCGGCCGCTCGGACACGTCACCAACCTCAATAGGGTACCGGAGCGGGGCGCACATCCCCAAAACGGGCGACGATCCCCGGTGGTAAGGCTGGCTGCCTCCGCGACGTTTGAGGGCAGCGGACGGAGGTGCCCGACCGTACGGAGGTGCCTGCCAAAATGTCATACCCCCATTGGAGGATGTCCTTATGGGAATCGGCACGCGCACGGCGGCAGCGATGCAGGGCATTCGTTCCACCATGGCTGCCCTCCAGGCGCTGTTCCTCGAAGAAGAGGAACTGGAGGCTACGGCCGCAGACGGGGATGCCGACGGATCCGTGGTGGATGTCATGGGGCGGTTGTATCGGCTTCGGTTGGCGCGACTGGAGCTGGAGTCGGCGCTGGAAGCCCAGAACGCTGCACTGAAAGCCCGGGACTCGGCCGAGGCCTTCGACCTGCAAGAGGCCATGCTCCCACCGGACGCACGGGTGTGGGAGCGGACCTTCAGTGAAGTCTCCACGGTGGAGGAGATCGCCGGGGTTCTCACCATCTCCTCTGGTGCCGCCGCCGCGTTTTTGGCGCAGTCGCGGCGGGTATGCTCCCTGCCGTCGGTGTACAAGTCTTTGTCAGCCGGGGCGTTGTCGTGGCAGCACGCCAGGATCATCGCCGATGAAACCGAGAACCTGGACCATGCCAGCGCTGTGGTGCTGGCGGACCACTTCCTGGACCCGGATGCTCCGAATCCTGCGCGGGGCTGTCCGGCTGGGCAGCTGGTTCCTTCACGGTTGAGGTCGAAGGTGCGGGCCTGGCGGGAGCGGCATCATCCGGAGTCGATCGAAAAACGGCACGCCAAGGGTGTTGCGGACCGGCGGGTCGAATTCACCCCTGACCGGGACGGCATGGCCTGGATCTCGGCCTACCTCCCGGCCGACTCCGCGTTGGCGGCCTGGAACAAAACCACGGCCATCGCCCGCGGCCTGCAAGGCCCCAACGAAACCCGAACCCTTACTCAGATCAGAGCTGACGAGTTCACCCGCCGCCTCCTAAGCACCGGCACCACCGCCACGGCGGATGGCCGCCCCGCGGGGGCCAGCGGGGCGGACGACAGGATCCCGGATAGCAACGGCGCGGGCGCCTGCCGCACCGGCGTCCGTACCCCCGGGCGGGCCTCCCATGACCACGGTGAAGGTGTCCAACAACTCCCCGAAGGTTTCATCGGGCTTGCCGCGCTCGATGGGTCCGACGAGCCGGCTGCGGACCTTGGCATCCCCGACGCCCTGGCAGCGGCGTCCATGCAGGCGAGCAGCGCCGGCGAGCATGGAGACAACAGCCTTGGCGATCCCGCAACCAGCGCGTTTCTCGGCGATCCGGAGGGCGGGAAGATTCCGACCCCGCGGGCGGACGTCATCGTCACCGTCCCCGTGCTCGCCCTGTTCGGCCAAACGGACGAACCAGCCATCCTGGAGGGGTACGGCCCGATCCCGGCGTCGATGGCCCGCAAACTCCTCGCCGACGGAGCCGACTCCTTCACCCGCGTCCTGGTTGACCCGCGCGACGGTGCACCCCTCGAAGTCGGCCGCACCAGCTACCGGATCACCAAAGCCACGCGACAAGCCCTGACCCTCCGGGACGGCAAATGCACCTTCCCCGGCTGCAACAACAGCGCCCTGGACAACGAAGCCGACCACCTCACGGCCTGGCAACACGGCGGAACAACCGGCATCAGCAACCTGGCGCAACTCTGCCCAAAGCACCACCGGCTCAAGCACAACAGCGGCTGGACACCAACGAAAGCAACAGAAACCGAACCACCCGGCTGGACCTCACCCACCGGCCGCTACTACCCCAGCGAACAGCCCGACTGGGACCCACCACAATGGCCCGCGGGAATCCTGCCGCCCGAAATTCTTCCACCGGGAGTCCTCCCAAGGAAACGAAGCCTCCTTGAGGATGCGGTTGTCGCGTATCTGTCCGGCTGACGACAAATGCCGCGTGCCCCGCCCGCCGTACCACCGCGCGCCTGGACAGTCGCACAGCGCCGCCACCCGACGTCGGACTTTCCCCGCCCGCGGCTGTCCGGCTAGATTCATCAGCAAGATGACTAATGCGCATGATTCCGTCCACGCCACCGCCTATTGGACCACCGCCCGGGAACACGGGGAGCTCCTGCCTGAGGAGCTCCCGGCTCCGGCTCCCGGCGAAGCCCTGGTGTGTGCCCTCTACTCCGGCATCAGCAAAGGCACGGAGATGGTGGTCCACAGAGGCGCTGTCCCGCCAAGAGTGGCCCAGGAGATGCGGGCACCCCACCAGGAGGGGCAGTTCCCGGGGCCCGTGAAGTACGGCTATCTGTCGGTGGGCGTGGTGGAGGAGGGGCCGGAGGAATGGAAGGGCCAGCGGGTCTTCTGCCTTAACCCCCACCAGGACCGTTACGTGGTGCCGGTCTCGGAGCTGACCCGGATCCCGGATAACGTGCCCACCCGGCGCGCAGTCCTCACGGGAACCGTGGAGACTGCTGTCAACGCGCTGTGGGAGGCCGGACCGCGGCTGGGGGACCGGGTGGCGGTGGTCGGCGCAGGGCTGGTTGGCGGCATGGTGGCCACCCTCCTGCGCACCTTCCCGCTGTCCCGCCTCCAACTGGTTGACCTGGACCCAGGCCGGAAAACCCTGGCAGACGCGCTGGGCGTCGACTTCGCCCACCCGGATGACGCGCTGGCAGACTGCGACATCGTCTTCCACTGCTCCGCCTCACAGGAAGGCCTGGAAAGAAGCCTGCAGCTGGCCGGCGATGAGGGGGACGTCATCGAGATGTCCTGGTACGCCAACCGCGAGGTCACCCTGCCGCTCGGCGAAGACTTCCACGCGAGGCGCCTGTCCATCAGGGCCAGCCAGGTGGGCGTCGTGGCCCGCGCCCGGCGCCACCGGCGCACCAACGCGGACCGCCTGGAGCTTGCGGTGTCCCTCCTGAAAGATCCGGTGTTCGATGCGTTCCTCACCGGGTCGTCGCCATTCCAGGAACTGCCCGAGGTGGTGCAGGGCCTCGCCCACGGCACCATCGACGCCCTGTGCCACGTCATCGAGTACCCGCAACACAACGTAGAACCGCAGCAGCCAGCCCCCACCCATCCCACAGACCAGAGGTAATGCATGTTCAGCCTGACAGTCCGCCGCCACTTCATGATCGCCCACAGCCTCCCCCGCGAAGCCTTCGGCCCGGCGCAGGCCCTGCACGGGGCAACCTTCGTCGCGGAGGTTGCCTTCCGCCGTCATTCGTTGAACGATGACGCGATCGTCCTGGACATCGGCGCCGCCGGAACCTTCATCGAGGAGGTGCTGGCGGGACTGAACTACCGCAACCTCGACGAGCACCCTGACTTTGCGGGCAGGCTCAGCACCACCGAGGCGTTGGCGCAGTACATCGCGCAGGAAGTCGCGGGAAAAATCGAAAACCACGACGACGGCCGGCACCTGCAAGGCATCGACGTCACCTTGCGCGAAAACCCGGACGCCTGGGCCACCTACTCGCTGGACCTGACAGCCTAGAACCATGCGCCGTATCCGCCTGCTGGTTCCCGGCAACATCCACCACCACTCCGGAGGCAATGCGTACAACGCCAAGCTGGTCCGCGGGATGACGGAGCTCGGGGCCGACGTCGAGGTGGTGCCCGTTGAAGGCGCCTGGCCGGAACCCTCGGCCAAGGACCGGCGCCGGTTCGGCGGCATTATCGGCGCCTGGGGTCCGGAGGCGGAGCAGGAGCCTGCTGTGGATATCGTGGACGGGCTCGTCGCCGTCGGCGTCCCGGACGAACTGGAGTATGCAGCCAAGGCCGGGCGGCAAGCCTGGGTCCTGGCGCACATGACAGTTGATGTGACGGCTGATCCTGGCCCGGTGGAACGTGAGGCGCGGGCCATGCGGGCAGCCTCCGGAATCATTTCCACCAGCACCAGCACGGCGGCCATCCTGCAGGAGCGCCATGGGCTGGCCGGGATCCGTGTCGCCCTCCCCGGCGTCGATCCCGCACCGGTGGCATCCGGATACCGCCCGCCACGCCTCATTGTCGTGGCGGCCCACCTGCCCAACAAGGACCAGTTGCTGACCGTGGAAGCCCTCGCCCTAATCAAGGATCTTGAGTGGAGTGCAGCCATGGTGGGGTCTGACCAGGCGGACCCGGATTACGCGGCGGAGGTGCGGGCCGCCGTCGCTGCCAGCGGGCTGGACGACCGGCTCAGGATCACTGGCGAGCTCCTGGGCGATGCCCTGGAAAATGCGTGGGACGCCGCGGACCTCAGCCTGCTGGTGTCCCGTGTGGAGGCATTCGGCATGGTGGTCACCGAGTCACTGGCACGGGGAATCCCGGTGGTGGTGCGGCAGGGGACAGGTGCAGAGGAAGCGCTCGGGCTGGCACGGTTGGTGAAGGACGACGGCGGCGCCCGGCTTCCCGGCGCGGCCGTACCGCTTGTGCCGGGGGACCGGGAGAACCCCGCGAGGCTCGCCGGCGTCCTGCGCCACTGGCTGCGGGACCAGGCAACGAGGGACGAATGGCGGGCGGCCGCGCTGGCGGCCCGTGACCGGCTGCCGGGGTGGGACCAGACGGCAAGAGTCGTACTGGAGGCGTTGGAGCCCGGGGAGGCGGCGGAGTAGGACTTCCCGCTACAGACGGCTGCGGTGTCCGGCGAAGAAATCACGGAGCAGTTCCGCGCATTCGGCTTCCCGCACCCCGGAGTAAACCTCCACCCAGTGGTTGAGCCGGCGCTCGCGGAGGACGTCGAACACCGATCCCGCGGCGCCCGCCTTCTCGTCCCAGGCACCGAAGACAACCCTGGGAATCCGGGCGAGGACGATAGCGCCGGCACACATGGCGCACGGTTCAAGGGTGACCACCAACGTGCAGTCGGACAACCGCCAGCCGTCGGCCTTCCCGCCGTCGCGGGCCGCAAGCTCGCGCAGCCGCTCCGCTGCCTGGCGGATGGCCACCACCTCGGCGTGTGCCGTGGGGTCCCCAAGCTCCTCCCGCTGGTTGCGTCCGGAACCCAGCACCGCGCCGTCGGGCCCCAGCACCACGGCGCCGATTGGCACATCCTCTGTTGCAAGGGCGCGGCGGGCCTCCGCAAGGGCAAGACCCATCCACGTGTCGTGTTTTCCAGTGGAGACCATGGCTCAATGATAGTTTCGAAGGATACCCTGAGCCCGTGACGACCAGCCCCGGGAGGCACAAATGAGCACCGTCCGTGACCGCGTGGACAGATGGTTCAAACCATATGCCGCCCTGTGGCTGACCCTGATCATCGGTGGAACCCTTGTGCTTGCCATGGCGCTGCTGGGCGCCGAGGTGTACTCGGACGTGGTGGATGAGGAAGGCCTGGCCAGCCTCGATATTCCTGCACTCGACTATTCGCAGTCACTGCGGAACCCCGAAACGGACGCCTTCGTCACCGCATTCACAAACATCGGTGGCGGGGTCGGGATGCCCATCCTCGCGAGCATCCTCACCGCCTGGCTCACGTTCCTGAGCCGGTCCTGGCGGCCGCTGATCCTGGTTGGCGGTGCAGCCGCGGTGTCCACCACGGCAACCACGATCGGCAAGCGCCTGGTGGGCCGGACCCGTCCCGAACATACGGAGGCCGTGCCACCGTATGAAACCACGCCGTCCTTTCCAAGTGGCCATACCCTGAACACCACCGTGGTGATCGGCGTGCTGCTCTATATCCTGTGCCTGCACTTCTTCAAGCTGTGGGTCCGCATCACCGCCATCACAACGGGCGTGATCTTCATCATCGCGATGGGATTGAGCCGGGTATACCTGGGGCACCACTGGCTCACGGACGTGATGGCCGGCTGGCTGCTGGGCCTCGCGTGGGTGCTGATGGTCATACTTGCCCACCGGCTGTTCCACATGATCAGGCGGCGGGAGCACGTGGGCCCGGCACCCGATTTCGAGCATCCAGTGGTGCGGGATGTGGTGGTTGATGCCCTGCATCACGACGGCCCCGGCGGGCACGGGAAGGACAACGCCGGGTGATAGTTTTGACGCATGCGAACTCTCGTTGTGGACCACCCGCTCGTCGCCCATAAGCTCACCGTCCTGAGGGACAAAAACACCCCGTCCCCGGTGTTCCGGCAGTTGACCGAAGAGCTGGTGACCCTCCTCGCCTACGAGGCGACCCGCGAAGTCCGCACCGAACCCGTCACCATTGAAACGCCCGTCAGCAGCACCGTGGGAACCGCATTCACCAAGCCCACCCCGCTGGTGGTACCCATCCTGCGCGCCGGCCTGGGCATGCTCGAGGGCATGACCAAGCTCGTCCCCACCGCCGAAGTGGGGTTCCTCGGCATGGCCCGGGATGAAGAAACCCTGGACATCATCACCTACGCCGAACGGCTTCCCGAAAACCTCACCGACCGCCAGATCTTCGTCCTGGACCCCATGCTCGCCACCGGCGGAACCCTGCGCGAGGCCATCAAGTTCTTGTTCAAGCGCGGCGCCTCGGACGTCACCTGCATCTGCCTGCTGGCCGCACCTGAGGGCCTCGCCAAGCTGGAAGAGGAACTCGCGGACGCCAACGTGACGATTGTCCTGGCATCCATCGACGAGAAGTTGAACGACAAGTCCTACATTGTTCCCGGGCTCGGGGACGCGGGCGATCGCCTGTACGGCATCGCCGGCTGAGGTTCAAGCCTTCCAAGACCAGGGGCTCAGCCGTAGCCTGTGCCCATGGACTGGAAACTTGAACTCGTGTTTGTCCCTGTGTCCGATGTGGACCGTGCCAAGGATTTTTACGTCAACAAGGTTGGCTTCAACGCCGATTTCGACCAGCGGCCCACTGACTCCATCCGCTTCGTCCAGCTGACTCCGCCGGGCTCGGCCTGCTCCATCTGCATTGGTGAAGGACTTACGGACGCCCCTCCGGGGACCGGTTCCAACCTCCAGCTGGTGGTCAACGACATCGAAGCCGCGCACCGCCACCTCAAGGAGAACGGCGTGGACGTCAGCGACGTGGACGTGCAGGACTGGGGCCACTTCGTCTACTTCGCCGATCCGGACGGCAACAGGTGGGCAGTGCAGTACATCCCGGGACGGGACTCTTAAGCCCAAAATCCCCGTCCCTGACGCACGGACAGCGTAAGGGCCGGGGAATTCTGCAGCGGCTTAGTACCAGTTGTTGGCGTAGTGGAAGTTCAGCGCGCCACAGGGGGACTGGTAGCGCTCCTTGATGTAGTTCAGGCCCCAGTTGATCTGTGTGCGGTAGTTGGTGAGGTAGTCCGCACCGGCGCTGGCCATCTTCTCGGCGGGCAGGGACTGCACGATGCCGTAGGCGCCGCTGCTGGGGTTGGTGGCCGTGGTGGTCCAGTCGGATTCCTTGGTCCAGAGCGTCACCAGGCACTGCATCTGGTCCTGGGCCCAGCCGTAGGAACCAAGCTGGCCGGCGGCGTAGGCCTGCGCGCCTGCCGGGTCATTGACCGCGACGACGGGAGCCGGCTCGGGTGCAGGTGCCGGAGCGGGCTCCGGTGCGGGTGCGGGCTCGGGTGCCGGAGCAGGCTCAGCCGCGGGGACGGGCTCCGGCGCGGGTGCGGCGGCAGGCTCGGCGGCCTGGGGAACAACGTTGATTTCGGCGGGGGCGGGAGACTCGGCCGGGTTGGACCGGATCTCGCTCTTTTCGATGCTCATCTGCGCATCGGAGTCCGCCGCCGTGGTGCTTGTGGTGGACGCCGCCGGAATAAAAGCATTTGTCGCCTGGCCGGCGGCGCCGAGGCCAACCAGCAGCGCACCGGACGTTGCGAGGACCGCGGCACGCTTGCCGAGGGTGAACTTCTTGCCTTCCGGACGCTGGGAATCGCTGTCTGAACCCTGTTTCGGGCGCGGTTTAGCCGGGAATGTAAACATGATGAATCGCCTCTCACACCTGCGGAGTTAGCTGTCGGGTTCGGATGAGGGCATCCGGCCGCACGGAAATATCACGTGCTGGCTTAACCCCAAGGGCAAGTCAGTGCCCGGGACGGTGGGTCCCCCGCCTCTGCCTTCGATCAAGCGGAATCCGGGAAGTGGCAGAGCTTGGCGTCATCCGGATATACGGCCCGAACGGGAACCGTACCCAATCGACGCTACAGGAGTTCAGGGCTTAAGTCACATTTAGGTAACGGACATCACGATGACGGCGCGTCGACTTGTGCCAGTCGGCCCACATGGGCGGGTGGAGGGCTATGGGTCTGGCCCGGCTGTGATGCGAACGTGACCTTCCTTCGTCGGCCGGGCTATTCATTGCCATTTGGACAAGCCCCATCCGCTGGTTCCCTCCGCGGCCGAGGCCTGGCCTCTTCACCCAAACATTGCCATGAGTAACAGCGCCTGGACCTCCGGTGTGGACGGGCGGACCCTGCGCGGCAGTTCAAGCCGTCGAATTTGAGAGCATCGCATCCAGTGGTCACAGTCCAGTCGACCGTACATACGGCGCTCGCGGCCGGGAGGTATTCGGCCCGGACGCGAAGGCCAGGTGCAGGGAGCGGAGGTGATCCTGCGCCTCGGGGCCGATCAACGCGGGTCTGGCGGGAAAATTTCTTCCCTTGCTCCGCGCGCCGCTGGACACGCGCCGCGTCAGTAGGGGGCGATTTTGGCAATTCGCACTCACTTGAATAAAGAACTTCGTGGCGGCGCTTTTCGCGAAGTATATTCTGCCAACCGCCCCTTTTGTGGGGGCAAATCGGATAACGAATGTTATTCTTTGGCTTCCGCCAGAATCGTGATCTGCGCCACAATAGAGCATTTCGTCTCACAATGCGGACGATTCGATCCATTGTTACTTGCAAGTTGCCATTGTTACGCTGCACACTTCCAATGTGAACAAGAACTCAACAGCACCTGCAGCCGCAGAATATTGGCCCAGCACATCAGCTGCTGCCGACATGCGCTGTTGTCGAATGCACGCCTGACCTTCTCCACCCATCGAAGTTCTTAGGCATTCGCCCCCCAGCCCAGCGTCGGGCGCCCCTCCCCAGTTCGCATTGCGGGAAAACCCAGCATTCGAGCCGCGATGGCGGCCATTCACATTGAGGTAAGCAATCCATGTCTGTTGCATCCGGATACGTCCACATCTCTGTCCGTAACGCCGCCAAGGCAGGCCAGCCCTCCGGCCTCCGCCCCGGATTTGGTCCGCGCCCGTCAATTTCGCCGTCTTCCGGAAGCAGCTTCCCAGCCCAGGGCTACGCGCCGCAGGGCTACAACCCCAACTCCTACGGGCAGCTCCGCGCCGTTCCCACGGCTGACTCCGCTCCTGTAACGGCACCCACGCCCGTGGTGGCAGGACCCAACGCCGTCCGCCCGGTGGCCAATGACAATGTTGCCCGCGGGTTCGTCCTGTACATGGGCATCGACGAGGAAACCGCTGCGGCTGCCGGCACCTCCATCGCCAAGCTTGCGCAGGAAATCCGCGCCTACGCCCAGTCCCTGGTAACCGGCGCCGAAAGCTATGCAGCCGTTGCCGTTGCCCCCGCGGGCACCCCCGGTTCGGCGCTCGACGTCGTCCGTTCCACCTTCGGCGACCCCACGGTGAACTCCCGCCAGCGCACCGAGACGCCCCGTCCGCAGCAGCCGCAGGAGCCGCGCCCGTCCGGTGTCCTGATCGATCTTGCCCGCCGCGAAGTCCACCTCGACGGCGAATCGCTCAACCTGACGTTCAAGGAGTTCGAGCTCCTCAACTACCTGGTGGAAAACGGCACCCGCACCGTGGGCCGCGACGAACTGCTCGAAGGCCTGTGGCGGAACGCCGAGGAAGTGCCCAACGAGCGCACCATCGACGTCCACATCCGCCGCCTCCGCTCCAAGCTGGGCCGCCTCGCCAACACGGTCCGCACCGTCCGCGGCCAGGGCTACCGATTCTACGAGCACCCGGAAGTAGTGGTCTGGGCCGCTCCTGAATACTCGATCTGACCCCAGGTCTTCCAACCAGCACCCGTCCCCGTTTGGGGCGGGTGCTGGTTCGTTAAGCTTGGGGCATGAGTGAGCACCATCTTCGCCGCCTTGTGATCATGCGCCATGCCAAGGCGGACTGGCCCGGCGGTGTGCCCGACCACGAGCGGCCGCTGGAGGAGCGCGGCCACCGGGAGGCGCCACTGGCCGGGCGCTGGCTGCTCAAGCACAACATCGTCCCGGACTTCATCCTCTGCTCCAGCGCCCTGCGCACGCGCCAGACCTGCACCTGGGTGTGCTCGGAGCTGGGGGACAAGGCACCCACGCCGAAGCTGGAGGACGGCCTGTATGCCGCCTCCGCCCTCCGCATGCTCTCCGTCATCAACCACGTGCCGGATACCGTGACAACGCTCATGCTGATTTCCCACCTGCCGGGCGTGCAGGACCTGGCCATCCACCTCGCCTCCCGCGATTCCGACCACGACGCCTATATGGACGCGGCCACCCGTTTCCCCACCAGCGCACTCACCGTACTGGAGACGGAAAAGCCCTGGGCGGAGCTGGACGGGCAGGATGCCAGGATCATCAAGTTCAAGGTGCCCCGCGCCCATTAGCCCCGGTTCCGGCGGGTGGTTCTGGCAGAGTAGGGAGCGTGAATCTCCGGGACTCCCTGCTTGCAGTGCTGGTGGCCGTGCTCTGGGGCCTGAACTTCGTGGCAATCGACATCGGCCTGCACCCGGGCGGCGTGGAGGTGCCCCCGCTCCTGTTCGTGGCCATGCGCTTCATTTTGGTGGTCCTGCCGTGGATCTTCTTCATCAGGAAACCGGACGTCAGCTGGATGGCGATCATCGGCGTCGGGCTCTTCATGAGTGCGGGCCAGTTCGGCCTCCTCTACTTGTCCATGGCGCTGGGGATGCCGGCCGGCCTGGCGTCCCTGGTCTTGCAGGCCCAGGTACTGCTGACCGTCCTCCTCGCCGCCGCGTTCCTTGGTGAGCGGCCGAACCGCAGGCAGCTGACCGGCGTCGTCCTGGGCGTGGTGGGCCTCGCCGTGGTTGCCGCGGGCCGGAGTGCGGTTGCACCCCTGCTGCCGTTCCTGATCGTGCTCGCGGCGGCCCTGTCCTGGGCGGCGGGAAACGTCATCGCCCGGAAAGCGAAGGCAGCCTCCGGGCTGGGACTGGTGGTCTGGTCCGGCGCCGTGGTCCCGTTACCCCTCACCGCGCTCTCGCTCCTCGTGGACGGCCCGGACGCGGTACTCGCCACGCTCGCCACCCTCCAGGCGCCCACCATCCTCACCGCGCTCTATACCGCCGTCTTTGCCTCACTGGTGGGCTACGGCATCTGGAACCGGCTCCTGGCCAGCCACCCGTCGTCGGCCGTTGTGCCGTTTACGTTGCTGGTCCCCGTGGTGGGGATGACCGCCGCATGGCTTGTGCTGGGGGAGGTGCCGACGCTCACCGAGCTGGCCGGCGGCCTGCTGCTCCTGGGCGGGGTGGCGACGGCGGTGCTGACCCTGGGCGGGTGGCGTCAGCGCCGCGGGGTGGAACCGGCGCCGGGCTTGGGAGCAGGCCTGCGGGCGGGATCCGCGGACGACGACGGCCGCTTGGCTGTCGGGGGTACGCGCGACGTGGTCCGCGATCCGGAGCCGCGCTGAGCCGCGCCGCTTCTTGCCGCGCCGCCCTTTGCTGCCCTGCCCTTTGCGGCCGCGATTTTAGGTCCGGCGCCGCTGGATGCAGCGCCCTTGGTGGCCGCCGGCCGGGAAGCAACAGGCCGCCGCTTCGCTGCGGGCCGCCGGGCAGGCGCCACCCTTCTGCCGGCAGGCCAGGCGGCACCAATGAACAGGACCAGGAACGTTGCCACAAGGGACACCCCGGCGCCGAAGAAGTAGTTGTCTGGATCATTGGTGGGCACCGGCGTGCCCAGAAACGTGGACTGGCCGTCAAACGCCAGCTCCCACGTGCTTAGGAACGCCAGGACAAGGCCGAGAGTGAGGCTGGTTCCGGCCCCGACGCACAGCAACACCAGCCGGCGGCCCCGCATCAGGACCTCGCCGATGGCGGACAAATACGCAAGGGCAAGCACGCCAAGGAACGCGAGGAACACGGGCTCGGCGAGGGTCATCCCCGTGAGCACGAGCAGCAACGCCGCAACGATGCCGGTGATGACCGCGAACTTTCCGCTTTTCCCCATGTGGCGCATGTGCACCATCATTCCGGAGGAGCAGGCTGCCGCAGGACGTAGCCGCGCATGATGGCCATGATTGCTGCAACACTTTGGTCACGGCTGCGCTCGGGGTTGTAAGTCTGCCTGTCGAGCCCCACCACAAAGCAGGCACCGAAGATTGCCGTCTCCAGGCTGCCCCGGGACACGGACTCGTCCACAGGGTACGCCTGCGCCACATCGTCTACGGCCTGGGCAATGACGGCCAGCAGCTCGCCGCGCAGCACCGCGAAGGTGCCCTGCCATTCGCTGGGCGTCCGCCAGTTCTCGCTCACCCAGAGCCGGGCGAAGGACGGATACTCGGCCATGAAGTCCATGGCCTGGCCGATCATGGCTTCCATGGCCTGCAGCGGATCCTGTGCCGGCCCTGTCCCGGCCTCGAGCAGCCGTGCCTTCAGGATATCCACGCCGTGCCGCAGCAGCTGCGCGATGAGTTCCGATTTGCTGCCGAAGTTGTAATAGACGGTGCCCTTGGACACCCCGGCGGCGTGGGCGATCTCGTCCACGGTGACGTTGGCGGCTCCGCGTCGGCCAATAAGCTCCATGGACGCGTCGAAGAGTTTTTGCCGGGTGGCAGTGGTCCGTCCTGGCCGCTGCCCTTTTGCTGGCGCCGGGGGCCCGGAGGTCATGCTGCAATCTCCGGTTTCAGCGTCTTCAGCGTCCAGTATTTGTTCCTGCGGACGGCCAGTGTGGACAGGACGGCCCCCAGCAGGGTGTAGCCCAGGAGTCCGAGGACCGTGGGGAGGATCATGGACAGGTCGGCCCCGTAAATCAGGTGCCGCATGCCCGTGACCACGTATCCCATAGGCAGTACCTGGTGCGCCACGTGGAGGGGTTCCGGCGTGGTCTGCCAGGGGAACGTGCCGCCGGAGGACACCAGCTGGAGCACCAGCAGGATCAGCACCACCAGTTTGCCCGGCGACCCCAGCAGCGCCACGATTCCCTGGATGAGGGCGCTGAAGGCCGTGGCCGCCGCCAGCATGAACAGCCACATGAGGACCGGGTGCACCGGGTTCAGCCCCAGCGCGAGGTTCACCACGAGTGTAAGCAGGGTGGCCTGGACCGCGGACACCGCCAGGAACGGCAGCCAGCCGCCGACGGCGATCTTCCAGGACGGCGCGTTGGATGCCAGTGCCCGCTGCGTGATGGGCCGCATGACCTGCACCAGCATGAAGATGCCGATCCACAGCGCCAGGGTGAGGAAGAACGGTGCAAGCCCCGCCCCGTAGGAGTCGGCCTTCGCCTGGGAAACGTTGCTGACGGCGACAGGATCGGCCATCACCCGCGACAGGTTGTTCTTCTGGGCATCGTCTGGGTTGGGTACCTGCCCCGCACCCTTGCCGAGCTCGTCCGCCAGCGAACGTGAGCCATCGGCGGCAGTGGCAGTCCCCGCGGCAAGCTGGGCAGCGCCGGCAGACAGCTTCCGGGCGCCTTCGGCGAGGCCGGCAGTGCCGTCCAGGGCTGCTTGTCCGCCGGTTGCCAGCGTGGCGGCACCGGTGTGCAGCTGGTCCGCCCCGCTGGACGCCTGCTGGACGGCGTCCTTGAGTGCCGGCGTCCCTGCAGCGAGCTGCGCGGCGCCGACGCTGACGGACTCGGCGCCGTCAGCCAGCTGCTGGACCTGGGCGGCGTCCGTCTGGACCTTGGCCTTGGCCGCCGCCACCGGGCTGGACGCCGCCGTGGCGTCGAAGTCGGCCAGGATGCTGTCAGCCTGTTCCTGGGTCAGGACGCCGGCAGCGACCAGCCGGGTGTTCGAGTCAATGACGCGCGTGCGGAGTCCCTGGTCGGCCGTTTCCAGCTGGACGGCCACGTCCTGGAACTTCGCGTTCAACTGGGCGTTGCCGGCAGCCACCTGTGCCGCACCCGTGGCGAGGGTCTGCGTATCTGTGGGCAGGGACGCGGTCTTGTCCTTGAGGGCGGACAGGCCGCTGCTGAGTTGTCCGGCGCCGTCGGTCAGCTGGTTGGCGCCGTCCCGCAGCTTCAGTTGGCCTGCGTAAAGGTCGTCAGCGCCGGTACTTAGGCCGGAGGTTCCCCCCTGGAGTCCGGCCGCGCCGTCGCGGAGCTGCGCCACGCCGTCGGCCAGCCGGCCGGCGCCATCAGCGGCCTGCACCATCCGGGTATGGATCGTGCCGAAGCCGGTCAACAACTGGTTGGCCGTCTCCTCGCCCACCTCCGTGGCTACGGTGCTGTGTACGGACGTGGTCAGCTTGTCCACGATGGTGCTCAGCAGATAGTTGTTCGCATCGTTCGTGGTGACGTTCAGCATGGCCTGGCTGGCCGAATCGAAGCTGCCCGGCGACACGAGGTTCGCGGAAAAATCCTTCGGGATCTTCAGGGCGAACGCGTACTCACCGTCGCTGACGCCCTGATCGGCTTCCTGGGTGCTTGCCACCGGAACCCAGTGGAAGACGTTGCCTTCCACCAGGCTGTCCGCCACCTTGGTTCCGGCCGCAAGATGGGTGCCGTCGCTGGCGGTGGCGCCGGCGTCCTCCACAACCAGAGCCGCATCCAAGTGGTCCAGGTTCCCGTACGGGTCCCAGTTGGCATAGAGATAGACGGCGCCGTACAGCAGGGGAACCATGGTCAGCGCCAGGATGGTCAGCTTGGGCAGCAGCCCGCCGGTCATGCGCTTGAGTTCGGAGCGGGCCAGCCGCAGTACGGTCACTTGGCAACCTCTGTTTCGAAGTGGGTGTGCTGGTGGTCCGGGCGGCGGTTCGCGTCGTCTTGCGCCTCTGCTTCCTCCCGGCGCCCTGCCTCGTCCCGGCGCCCTGCCTCGCCCCGGAGGTCTGCCGCTTCCTGGGGCGCTGCCTCGTCCCTGGATTCGCGGCCCGCCTCGGCGTTGCCGACTTCCACGGCTGGACCGGTCCATGACTGCGGCAGGGCTCTGACTGTTGCTACGACGGCGAGCGGCCGCCCGGCGTCGGACGCCAACTGCCGGAGCTGCGGCAGCCAGTCGCCGTCGTCCGCGCTGTGCCGGTCCGGAGAGTCCACTACCACCAGGTCCGTGCGGGGGTTGGCGAGGGCAAGGGAGACGAGGAGCTCCAGCCGGCGGCGCGGCTCCAACTGCTCGGTCCAGAGACCGGCGATGTCCTCGAAGCCGTTGACCTTGAGCCAGGGGCCGCTCAGCAGCGCTCCCCGGTAGCGGCGGGGGACAAGGGCCAGGTCCTCGGTCACCAGGTCGCGGACGCTCAGATGCTGCTCGGGTTCGTTGACGCCGGGGGAGTCCACCAACGCGCTGACAAGCCGCAGTTGGCGGATGCGTTGGTTGCCGTCCCAGCTGAGCACCCCGCTGCTGGCCTTCATCCTGCCGCCCAGGACCAAGGCAAGAGCTGTCCTATGGTCCTGGCGCTGGCCCGCGACGAGAAGCAGTTCACCCCGGCTGACGTGGAGTGAGGTGGAGGGAAGCAGTGGATCGCGGCGGCCTTTGACATGGAGCTGATGCGCTGAAAGCAAGAATCGCCTTTCGCGGGGAATGCGGCTGCTTCCAGCTTAACAAAACTGACCGGTCAGTTCAAATACCGCTCACAGCCCGTACTTCTCCAAAAGGCGCAACCACACCTCGCTGACGGTGGGGTAGGAGGGCACCGCGTGCCACAGGCGGTCCAGGGGAACTTCGCCCACGACGGCGATGGTTGCGGCGTGCAGCAGTTCGGCGACATCCGGGCCGGCGAAGGTGGCCCCGAGGAGGACCTTGCGGTCCTCGTCCACCACTAGCTGCGCCCAGCCCTCGTAGTTTTCGGAATGCAGTGAGGACCCGGCCACCTGGATGGGAAGCTCCACCGAGGAGGCGTTGTACCCGTCCTTGCGCGCCTTCTCCAGGGTGCGGCCCACGGAGGCCAGCTCAGGATCGGTGAAAACCACGCCGGGCACCGCGTGTGCGTTGGCCGTCTGCGCGTACCGGCTCCATTCGGCCGGTGCTCCTTTCAGTTCCCCCTTGGCGCGGGCGGCGATGGCGTCGCCGGTGGCGCGGGCCTCGTATTTACCCTGGTGCGTGTAGAGGTTTTCACCGGCGGCGTCTCCTACTGCATACAGCCACGGCTCGTCTCCGGGTGTTCCCTGGACCAGGCCTGAGGCGTCCGTGGCCAGGACAAGGTGCCCGTCCTTGTCCGGCTCGAAGCCAAGGCTTTCCAGGCCAAGCCCCTCCAGTGCGGGGTGCCGGCCGGTGGAGACCAGGACCTTGTTGGCCGTCACGGTGGTCCCGTCGGACAGCATCAGGCTGAACGTGCCGTCGTCGTTTTCGCTGATGCGCTCGGTGGCGGTGTTCAGGCGGAGTTCGACGCCGTCAGCGCGCAGCCCCGCGGCCACAAGCCGTGCGGCCTCCTCCGGAAAGTTCCGCAGCAGTCCGCTGCGCGCCACCAGTGTTACATCAGAGCCCAGGCGCGCGAATGCCTGGGCAAGTTCGGTGCCCGCAACGCCGCCGCCAAGGACAGCAAGCCGCTGCGGGACCTCCTTGGCCGACGTTGCTTCGCGGGTGCCCCACACCTGGAGGTCCTGCAGTCCCTCGATGGGGGGAGTGTTGGGCATGGAACCGGTTGCCAGGACTACCGCCTGCCGCGCCCGGAGCAGGTGCGATGTTCCATCCAGCCCGGCCACCTCCACGGTCCTGGCTGCAGTGAGCCATGCGTGGCCACGGACCAGTTCGATGCCTGCCTCCTTGACCCACGACACCTGGCCGTCGTCCTGCCAGTTGGCGGTCATGTAATCGCGGCGTTTCAGTACGGCTGCAGCATCCAGCGTGCGCGTGACGGCCTCTTTCGCGCCCGGCGTGGTCTGTGCGCCGTGCAGTGCGGTCCCAGGCCGGAGGAGTGCCTTGGACGGCATGCAGGCCCAGTAGGAGCACTCGCCGCCCACCAGTTCTGCCTCCACCAGGACTGCTGTCAATCCCCCCTGGACCACCCGGTCAGCCACGTTTTCCCCTACGGCGCCTGCGCCGATCACCACTACGTCAAATTCGCGCTCAACAGCGTCCGGCATCATGGGGAAAGCCTACGCCCGGGCGGTGACAGTAAGGGCCCTGTTTGGTGCGGCTACAGGGGGGGTGGATGCGCGGCGGGCCGGCGCTGGTTAACGCAAAAGGTCCGCACCGGCGAACCGGTGCGGACCTTGTTGGTGCGCCCAAAGGGATTCGAACCCCTGACCTTCTGTTCCGTAGACAGACGCTCTATCCAGCTGAGCTATGGGCGCATCTCGTGTCCTTGGAGAAGAACCGCTCTCCCCGAACCTCGAATTACTTTACGCGAGGTTGGCCGCCGTGCCAAATCGAAAGCCATGTAATCTGCGCAACTAGACCGGTATAGGTGACCTTCGTCACTTAATTCGCCGTTTTCCCGCTGCTTTTCCTTGAATTCTCGCGGAATCCGGTTTTTGCAGCTCCATTTGCCCGGCATCCGGCCCAAAAATGCCGGTGGTCCGGACCATAGCATTTAGCTCACACCGATGAACCCGAGGAAGGGAACCGAAATGGGCGATCTGGCGCAGAAACCGCTGCTTGATAAAGCACCCACCACACATGCCGGTCTGCTGGCATGGGTCGAAGAGGTTGCTGAGCTAACGCAGCCGGACCGCATCTACTGGGTTGACGGATCCGAAGAGGAAAACACCCGTCTCACCGATGAGCTTGTTGCAGCCGGAACCCTGACCCGGCTGAACCAGGAGCTGTTCCCCAACTCCTTCGCCGCTTTCTCGGACCCGGCTGACGTGGCACGCGTGGAGGAGCAGACGTTCATCTGCTCCGAGAACAAGCGTGACGCCGGGTTCACCAACAACTGGATGGCCCCGGCGGAGATGAAGGACAAGCTCCGCGGCCTCTTCGCAGGTTCCATGCGCGGCCGCACCATGTACGTCATCCCGTTCGTCATGGGCCACCTGGATGCAGAGGACCCGAAGTTCGGCGTCGAAATCACCGACAGCGCCTACGTTGTTGCCTCGATGCGCATCATGGCCCGCATCGGCACCGACGTCCTCAACCGCATCACCGAGACGAACGCCTTCTTCGTCCCGGCCCTGCACTCCCTGGGTGCCCCGTTGGAGGCGGGCCAGGAAGACGTGCCGTGGCCCTGCAACCCGGACAAGTGGATCGTGCACTTCCCGGAGGAGCGCTCCATCTGGTCCTTCGGCTCCGGCTACGGCGGAAACGCGCTGCTGGGCAAAAAGTGCTACGCCCTGCGCATCGCCTCCGTCATGGCCCGCGATGAGGGCTGGCTGGCCGAGCACATGCTCATCCTCAAGCTGACGTCCCCGGAACAGAAGACCTACTACGTCTCCGCGGCATTCCCCTCCGCCTGCGGCAAGACCAACCTTGCACTGCTGGATCCCACCATCAAGGGCTGGAAGGTGGAGACCCTCGGCGACGACATCACCTGGATGCGCTTCGGCAAGGAAGGCGAACTGCGTGCCGTCAACCCCGAGGCGGGCCTCTTCGGCGTTGCTCCGGGCACCGGCTGGGGCACCAACCCCAACGCCATGCGTGCCATTGCCAAGGGCAACAGCATCTTCACCAATGTTGCACTGACCGACGACGGCGGCGTGTGGTGGGAGGGCATGACCGAGGAAGTGCCGGCGCACCTGACCGACTGGCAGGGCAACTCCTGGACGCCTGAGTCGGGCAAGCCTGCCGCGCACCCCAACTCGCGCTTCTGCACCCCGATCGACCAGATCGACATGCTGGCCGAGGAATACCACAGCCCCAACGGCGTGGAACTGTCCGCCATCCTGTTCGGCGGCCGCCGCAAGACCACCATCCCGCTGGTCACCGAGGCCCGCAGCTGGTCCAACGGCATCTTCATGGGTTCCACCCTGTCCTCGGAGACCACTGCCGCGGCAGCCGGTGCGGTGGGCGTGGTCCGCCGCGACCCCATGGCCATGCTGCCCTTCATCGGTTACGACGCAGGCGACTACCTGAACCACTGGGTCAACCTGTCGGCCAAGGCAAACCCCGAGCGGCTGCCCAGGATCTTCCTGGTCAACTGGTTCCGCCGGAACTCCGAGGGCGGCTTCGCCTGGCCCGGCTTCGGCGACAACGCCCGCGTCCTCAAGTGGGCCATCGAACGCCTCGAAGGCAAGGCGGACGCCGTCGAAACCCCCATCGGTTTCGTTCCCACCGGTGACTCCATCGACCTCGAGGGCCTGGACATGACCCCGGCGCAGGTGGAGGAAGCCGTGAAGGTCGACCCCGCCGAATGGGCTGCTGAACTTGCCTCCATCGAGGAATGGTTCGCGAACTTCGGCGGCTCGCTGCCCGAAGCCCTCCAGTCCGAGCTGGCCGGCCTGAAGAAGCGTCTTTCCTAAACGGTTACAGCAGCACGACGGCGGCCCCGCACCTTTCGAGCGAAAGGTGCGGGGCCGCCGTCGTTCCGTGAAGGAGTTTTTGTCCAGATACGGCGACTTCCAGTCACTTCAAGTCGCCGTATCTGCCCAAAAAATCAGGGGCTGGGAGGCCTAGCCGGCCAGCCAGATGTCCGGGCCGAAGACCTCATAGTGGATGCTGGTGGCGGGCACCCCGGCGTCGATGGCCTCGTTGCGGATCTTCTGCATGAAGGGAAGCGGGCCGCACAAGTACAGGGACGCATTGGCGGGAAGATCCACCTCCCGCAGCGACATGAAGCCCACGCGTGCGCCTGCCTCCGGCTTTTCCAGCCACAGCTGCAGTTCGGCACTGTCCAGGCGTTCGACGTCGTCCGTCATCTGGCTGCGCAGCGCCCAGCTGTCCAAAGTGCTTTCCGCATGCAGCACCAGGACCCGCCGGTCCGTTCCGGCCTCGGCCAGCGAACGCAGGATGGAAGCCGTAGGGGTACAGCCGATACCGGCAGAGGCCAGGACAACGGGACCGGCAACCTCCTTGAGTGTGATCTCGCCGTACGGGTTGGAGATTTCGAGGATGTCGCCCACCTGCACGTCTCGGTGCAGGACCGGGGAGACCTCGCCGCCGTCGTCAAGCTTTGTGGTGAAGGTGCGGCTGGTCCCGGCGTCCGCAGACAGGGAGTACTGGCGGACCTGCCGCAGCCCTTCCGGGAGCACCACTTTAACGCTGATGTACTGGCCGGGAAGCGCCGGCGTAACGGGGGTGTCGTCCGCCGGCTCCAGGGTGAAGGTCATGGCACCGGTGCCGGCCGGAGTCTTGGCCGCCACGCGCCACGGCATCCACATCTGGTCATTGGCCTGGCTGGCGTACAACCCCTTCTCGAGCTTGATCAGGGCATCGGCCATCAGCCAGTAGACCTCAGTCCAGGCCTCGGCGATCCCAGGCGTGATGACCTCGGCGAGGTCCTCGGCGATGGCGGCGAACAGGTGCTCGTAGACCACCTGGTACTGCGGCTCCGTGATGCCCAGGGAAGCGTGCTTGTGGGCGATCCGGGACAGAACGGCTTCGGGAAGTGTGCCGGGGTTGTTCACCAGGTGGGTGGCGAACGCCGCGATACTGCCCGCCAGGGCCTGCTGCTGGTTGCCCGAACGCTGGTTGGAGCGGCTGAAAAGCCCGTCCAGCAGTTCGGGGTGAGCGGCGAAAAGGCGGGAGTAGAACTTGGGCGTGATCGCGCCGATCCGCGACCCGACCAGCGGAAGGGTGGCTTCGATGACGGGGCGGGACTTTTCCGAGAGCATGCGGACTCCTGAGATAGTGGCCGGGGCCTTCGTCCGGCCAAGTACGAATACATGCATTTCAGATGCGTGTATTCATAGCTCAAGTTCTACAACTCGTAGAAGATGAAATCAAATTGCGCGGAGATGTTGCGCCCGGCCGCAAAGAGTCTTATCCGGGGCCAGGCCGGAGTCCGGGCCGGAGGCCGATCATGTCGAAGACCGGGGCCATCTGACGCGACCCGGGCAGGTCCGCGATCACCACGGAGTCAAGCTCCCGGTAGAACGCCTCCCTGGCCCGCGCCAGCGCTGCCCGCAGCTTGCACTCATTGATGAGCGGGCAGTTGCCTGTTGCCGCCATGCATTCGGCGGGGTCGGTGCGTGTGTCAAGTTCGCGCAGGATCTGCCCCACCGTTGCCGTGCGGCCCGCGTGGCTTAGGCGTGAGCCGCCCGTCCTGCCCCGCGCTACCTCGATCAGCCCGAGGCTCCGCAGCTTTGCCATTGCCTTGCTGACATGGTTGTAGGGCGTTCCCACCGAATCCGCAATGCTCTGCGTGGTGAGCAGCTCGCCGCCGGGAACGGCGGCGAGCACCATCAGTGCCCGCAGGCTGACATCGGCGAAGGCGTTGATCTTCATGGCAGGCGGCGGTCTAGTCCACCCAGATTGCGGGTTCGTTGGTGTCGGCACCCAGTTCGCCGAATTCCCATGTGCGGGTTGCCGTGTTGGCCGCGTAGGGCAGCACGGCCGCGAAGACTGAGCCATCGCGGTGTTCGGCGGCCACGTGGATGGCGTCCGAGTCCTCCTCCACCAGCAGGATGTCGCACACGATGGCGCCAGCCCGGAAGTCATCCCTGTTCTGCCGCAGCAGGGCGTGAAGGTCGCTGATCATCGCGTCGGCATCGAAGTCCGCGTCCGAATCCTCCGCCACGTCGGCGGGGGAGACGGCAACGAGCCGTACCTCGCCGTCGTTCTGGACGGTGAGGGCGAAGGGCAGGAACCCGCCGTTGCGCTGGAGTTGTTCCTGGGCGGCGCTGACGCCCGTCCCTAGGAGGTTCTCCAGGTCAGTTGCGGTGCCGTCCGGAACAGAATCGCGCCATGCGGCCTGTCCCTCAGCTCCCGGCAGCGTCCCGTCAGCCATCGCGCCCTAGGCCCGGACGATCGACAGGACGCGGTCGCGGATGCGTTCCATGGTGCCGCGGTCCGTAGCTTCTGCATTGAGCCGGAGGAACGGTTCGGTGTTGGAGGGGCGCAGGTTGAACCAGTAGCTGCCGTCGTTGGCGGTGAAGGTGCTGCCGTCCAGGGTGTCGATGGTGAGGTCCTCGCCGGCGAAGGCGGCGCGAACCCGTTCCACGGCGGCAGGCTTGTCTTCAACTTCCGAGTTGATCTCGCCCGAGCTGACGTAGGGCTCGTATTCGCGGCCCAGCTCGGACAGCGGGCCGTCCTGCTCACCCAGGGCAGCCAGGACGTGCATGGCGGCCAGCATGCCGGTGTCCGCGTTCCAGAAATCCCGGAAGTAGAAGTGGGCCGAGTGCTCGCCGCCGAACACTGCGCCTTCCTTTGCCATGACGGCCTTGATGAAGGAGTGGCCCACGCGTGTGCGGACGGCTCGGGCGCCGTCGTGCTCCACCAGTTCGGCCACGGCGCGGGAGCAGAGGAGGTTATGGATGATCGTTGGCATGGACTCGCCCTGAGCCTTCGCGCGGGCGATCTCCCGCCGGGCCACCATGCCGGTAATGGCCGACGGCGACACGGGCTGGCCCTTCTCATCCACCACGAAGCAGCGGTCGGCGTCGCCGTCGAAGGCCAGGCCGATGTCCGCGCCGTGCTCGATAACTGCGGCCTGCAGGTCGCGGAGGTTCTCCGGCTCCAGCGGGTTGGCGGGGTGGTTGGGGAAGGAGCCATCCAGCTCGAAGTACAGCGGAATGATGTCGAACGGCAGCTTGGGAAGCAGGGTGTCGCCCAGGACCGCGGGCGTGGTGAGGCCGGCCATGCCGTTACCGGCGTCGACAACGACTTTGAGGGGGCGGGAACCTGACAGGTCCACCAGCTTGCGGAGGTATTCGGCGTAGTCCTTGAGCACGTCGCGGACACTGATCTGGCCCCGGGTGCCGGCAGCGGGAATGGAACCGGTGTTGAGGTACTGCTCAGCGAGGGTCTGGATGTCCTTGAGGCCGGTTTCGGAGGAGATGGGAACGGCGCCGGCCTTGGACATCTTGATGCCGTTGTAGCCGGCAGGGTTGTGGCTGGCGGTAAAAGTGGCGCCGGCGCGGTCCAGGAAACCGCATGCGAAGTACAGCTCATCGGTGGAGATCAGGTCCAGCAGCTCAACGTTTGCGCCGCGGGTTGCTGCCCCGGCTGCGAAGGCTTTGCTGAACTCGGGGGAGGAGGGGCGCATGTCCCCGCCCACCAGGATGGTATGCCCCTCGAGCTGCAGGACGTCCACGAACGCGGCCCCCACGGCTTCGACGATTTCGGCGGTGATGGTCTCGCCCACGATCCCACGGACGTCGTAGGCCTTGAAGGATGCCGAGAGATCAAAAGTCGTTGTCTGTTCGCTAGTCACGGGCTTTATCTTACGATGGCGTGGAAGGTGCCTGTGGAGGAGGGGTGGCGGCAGCCCATGTGACGGCCGGGTCTTTGGGCCGGTTTCCACATATAAGTCCGCCATGTGCCCGCTGTCGGAGGTGGCTGGGATACTGAATCAATGGTCGATAACCAGCACGCCGCCGCCCTGATAGACACGCCACCAACTTCCGGTACAGCATCCAACGGCCCCGTCCCTGCCTCCGCCACCCACCAGCAGGCACTAGAGGTCCTCCGGGAGCTGGTGGGCCACCCCGAGGCCGGTTTCCACGAAGGGCAGTTTGAAGCCATTGAGGCGCTGGTCGACGGCGGGCGGCGGGCTTTGGTGGTCCAGCGCACCGGCTGGGGAAAGTCGGCCGTGTACTTCGTGGCGTCCCTGCTTCTCCGGCGCCGGGGTGCGGGGCCCACACTCATTGTCTCGCCCCTGCTTGCCCTGATGCGGGACCAGGTGGCCGCAGCGGCAAGGGCAGGCGTCCGCGCCGTGGCCATCAACTCGGCCAACCAGCTTGAGTGGGACACGGTCCGTGAGCAGCTGGCAACGGACCAGGTCGACGTCCTGCTCGTCTCCCCGGAACGCCTCACCAACCCTTCCTTCCGGGAAAACCAGCTGCCCGAACTGATCGGGCGCACCGGCCTGCTCGTCATCGATGAAGCACACTGCATCTCCGACTGGGGGCATGACTTCCGCCCGGACTACCGCAGGATTGCGGACCTGATCACCCGGCTGCCGGAGTCGGTCCCCGTGCTGGCCACCACCGCTACCGCCAACTCCCGAGTGGTGCACGATATTGAGGAACAGCTCGGGGCAGGCGTCCTGACCATCCGCGGCGCGCTGGGCCGGGACTCGCTACGGCTCGGCGTCCTGTCTTTGCCGGACTCCAAACAGCGCCTGGGTTGGCTCCTGACCCACCTGTCCGATCTTCCCGGCAGCGGCATCATCTACACGCTGACGGTCTCCGCCGCGGAGGACACCGCCCGCCTGCTGGTGGAGGCAGGGCACGAGGTCCTGGCCTATACGGGACGCACCGATCCGGCAGACCGTGAACGAGCCGAACAGCTGCTCAAGGACAACCAGGTCAAGGCCCTCGTGGCCACATCCGCGCTGGGCATGGGATTCGACAAGCCCGACCTGGGCTTCGTGGTCCACCTGGGCGCGCCTTCCTCGCCGGTGGCGTACTACCAGCAGGTTGGACGTGCCGGCCGTGGTGCCGCCAACGCCGACGTCCTCCTGCTTCCGGGCTCCGAGGACCGGGAAATCTGGCAATACTTTGCCACCGCCTCCATGCCCTCCGAGGAAAAGGCGGCCGCTGTCCTCACAGCGTTGGCGGAGGCCGGGACTGCGCTGTCCACGGTGGCCCTCGAAGCGCGGGTGGACCTGCGCCGCACCCCGCTGGAGCTGTTGCTCAAGGTCCTGTCCGTGGACGGGGCCGTCGAACGGGTAGGGGGAGGCTGGCGGTCCACGGGACAACCATGGGTCTACGATGCGGAGCGCTACCAGCGGATTGCCGAGGCCCGGGTGGACGAGCAGGACTCCATGGTGATCTACCAGGACACCGCGGGCTGCCGGATGGAGTACATCACCTCCGTCCTTGACGATGAAACGGCGCACCCCTGCGGCCGGTGCGACAACTGCGCCGGGCGCTGGTTCCCGGCAGACGTGGCGGAGGATGCCACCGCTGCCGCAGGCCAGACCTTGAGCAGGGCGGGCGGTGTCCTGGAGGCACGCTTGCAGTGGCCCAGCGGCATGGACCGCCTGGGCGTTCCGGTGAAGGGAAAGCTGAAGCCCGCCGAAGGACTCGCGGAGGGACGCGTCCTGGCCCGCCTGACGGATCTCGGCTGGGGCGGCGCGCTGCGGGAGCTGTTCGCTGCCGGTGCCCAGGACCGGCCCGTGGATCCCGGGATGCTGCAGGCCTGCGTGCAGGTCCTGCGGGAATGGGGCGCCGGCGATTCAAGCACCCCGGGCTGGAGCGGTGCGGGCAGGCCCGCCGCCATCGTGAGCATCCCGTCACGGAGCAAGCCGCAGCTGGTGGGCTCCCTGGCCCGGGGAATCTCGGAGATCGGCCGGATTCCCTACCTCGGCGAGCTGCAGCTGGCCCACGGCGGCCCCACCGGGAGCCGCGGCGGCAACAGCGCCTACCGGCTGGCCGGGGTGTGGGACCGACTGGCCGCCGGACCGGAGCTTGAAGCAGCGCTGGCAGCAGTCCAGGGGCAGAGCGTGATGCTGATCGACGACCTCGCGGACAGTAGGTGGACGCTCACGGTCGCGGGCCGCGCTCTTCGGCAGGCCGGGGCCGGCGCGGTTCTTCCACTGGTACTTGCCCAGGCCGGCTGACTTCCGCACCCGCGTGCCGGGGCAGCAGGAGGCTGTCCAGGGTGCTGGCGAGCATCAGGGCGGCCATGGCCAGGAAGGCGCCGCGGAACGGGCCGGCCGGGTCCGCAGATCCCGCCGGCAGTCCGGAGAAGATCCGGATTAGCAGTGCCGCCACGGCGATGCCCGCGCCGGTGGCGAGCTGCACAAGGGTGGCGGAGACCGTGTTCGCTGACGTCAGCTGGGCCGGCACGATGTCTGCGTATTGCACCGAGGCGTAGGCCGAGAAACCGATGGACCGGAACGCGCCGCTGCAGACCAGCAGGGCGAATGTCAGCGCCTGGGGTGTTTCGGACGTGAGGAAGGCGCAGGCGGCGAAGGTAGCGGCGGACGCGAGGGAAGCGAAGACCAGCATTGCCTTGAAGCCGAAGCGGCGGATCAGCGGGGTGGTGGCCGGCTTGATACCGATGTTGCCGATGAAGACCGCCGCCACCATGATGCCCGCGTGGATGGGGGACCAGCCGAATCCTGTCTGGAACATCAGTGGCAGCAGGAAGGGTACGGAGCTGATGGTCAGACGGTAGACGAACCCGCCTGTGGCCATGGCGCGGAACGTCCGCGTGCGGAACACCTTCAGGTCGAACAGTGGGTTCCTTGCCTTGCGCATCCACAGCACGGCGGCCGCGAGGCAGAGGGCTCCGGCGGCTGCGCTGATCCCGGCCCAGGGGGTGTCGGGGTGGGCGCTGGCCAGTTCGAGGCCGGTCACCAGTGCGCCGACGCCCAAGGTGGTGAGGATAAGCCCGGGCCAGTCCAGGCGGCGGCCCGGGTCTCCGCTGGTGCCGGGCACCAGGCGCAGCGCTGCGATCAGGGCGGCGGCGCCGAGCGGAAGGTTGATCAGGAAGATCCAGTGCCAGGACAGATAGGTGGTGAGTGCGCCGCCCACCAGGGGAGCGAGGACCGGAGCCAGGAGTCCGGGCCACACCAGGAAGGCGGTGGCCCGCAACAGTTCGGCTTTGGGAGTCCCGCGCAGGACCACCAGCGTTCCGACCGGCACCATCATGGCTCCGCCGGCGCCCTGGGCGATGCGGCTCAAAGTCAGGGTGGTGAGGTCCTGGCTCAGCGCGCAGGCAAGCGAGGCGGCGGTGAAGACGGCGATGGCGAGGCAGAACACCCGGCGGGCTCCGAAGCGTTCGGCCAGCCAGCCGCTGATCGGAATGCCCACCGCCACCGTCAGCAGATAGGCCGTCATGGTGATGTTTACGTCGGCTGCCGGAACGCCGAAGTCGGCGGAAATGTTGGGGATGGCGGTGGTCAGGACCGTGCCGTCCAGGAATTCCATGAAGAACGTTGCCGCCACCAGGAGCGCCAGGCGCGGATTCCACACCTGCCCGGTGCTTCCGCTTCCGTCCACCTGAGTACTCGCTGCCATTCGTTTATGGTGCCATCGGGAGTAGCCTGCAGCAGTGCGGCGTCCGGTCCCCGGACAGCCCCGGCCAGGCCCCGGGAACGCAAAGCACCCTGGAACGCAAAAGGCCCCGGTCCAGGGACCGGGGCCAAACGCGGAGACGGGGGGATTTGAACCCCCGGTCGAGTTTAACCCCGACCCTTCATTAGCAGTGAAGTCCATTCGGCCGCTCTGGCACGTCTCCAATTGCTATTCCTAGCCCACCAAGGATACGCAGATCCGGGCACCCAGTGCAAAACGCCGGGGAGCAGGCACAACGCCAACAGGCATGCTGTGCAACAGCGGAACTCAGGCGGCGGCTTGCGCGGGCCGCACCATCCGGATCTCGCGCAGGTTCTCCCACTCGGCCAGGACATCCTCGGCGCCGTCAGGTTGGAAGCCGAACCGGCGGTAGAAACCGATGGCACGGCTGTTGTCGGCCGCCACCCACAAGCTGGCCGCTTCATTTCCAAGTGCCGTTTCCAGCAACCGCCGGCCCAGTCCCAGGCCCTGGTGCGAGGCCAGCAGGTACAGTCCCCACAGCTGGAAGTCTCCGGAGGCCGGCGGTGGATGCCCTTGCGGGGAACCCGGGGCGGGATCCCACCGGACACCCGCGAATCCGACCACTGTCCCGTCGTCGCACGCCACCCACGCCGCCGCGGGCTCGGGACGGTCCAGCAACATCCGCCACAACTCCAGCCGGTTGGCCGGATCCACCCCGGACAGGAAGGCGTCGGAGAGCATCCCGCGGTACGTTTCCCGCCAGCAGCGGATGTGCACCTCGGCCAGCGCCTCCACGTCGGCGGCGACGGCCCGCCGCACCGACAATCCCGGCGTCACGACAACCCGCCCGCCAGCGCCTTCCACAGGAAATGCTGGCTGCGTGCTTGCAGCGCGGCGGCTTGCCGGTTGTCGGACGCACCGGCGTGGCCGCCCTCCAGGGCTTCATGGAACCAGACGTTCGGGATGCCCATGGCCAGCATGCGTGCTGCCATCTTCCGGGCCTGGACAGGCCCCACCCGGTCATCGGAGGTGGCGGTCCAGATGAACGTTTCGGGGTACTCCACCCCGTCCCGGAGCAGGTGGTAGGGGGAGAAGGTCCTGATGTACTCCCACTGCTCCGGCATATCCGGGTCGCCGTACTCCGCGATCCAGGAGTGGCCGGCGGACAGTTTGGTGTAGCGCCGCATGTCCAGCAGGGGCACACCGCAGGAGACGGCGCCGAACAGTTCCGGGTAACGGGTGAGCATGTTCCCCACCAGCAGCCCGCCGTTGGAACCGCCCACGCAGCCCAGCCGCTCGCGGGATGTGACCCCGCGGCTGATGAGGTCCCGGGCCACGGCCGCGAAGTCCTGATACGCCTTGTGCCGGTTCTCCTTGAGGGCGGCCCGGTGCCAGGACGGACCGTATTCGCCGCCGCCGCGGATGTTGGCCACCACGTAGACCCCGCCACGCGAATGCCCGTCGCCGCGGCCGGCGGGGCCCGCGGTCCGGCGCTCCAGCCACGCCCTGCCCACGGTGCCGCTGTAGGCAGGCGTCCGGGAGATTTCGAACCCGCCATAGCCCGACAGCTGTGTGGGGTTCTGGCCGTCCAGTGGCAGGTTCCGGGCGGACACCTGGAAATAGGGGACGCGTGTTCCATCCTCGGACACGGCGAAATGCTGCTGCACTTCGTACTCGCTGTCCGCAAAGAACGACGGCGATGCCTTCACCACCGCGTGCCGGCTTACCACGCCGGGCTGCCCGCCGTCGTCGTGGTTGCGTTCCAGGGTTCCCCGCATCAGCGTGCTGGGGGTGGTGAACCCGGTGGCGACGAGCCAGAAATCGTCGCCCGCACCCCCGTCGGCCGCAGTTTCGTCCTCATCGTCCACGGCGTAGGCGTTGACGTCGTGCAGGGGCGGGCACGCATCCAGGGGAGTGGACGCCCAGGCGCCCGCAGCGCTGTCGGCACCTGCCGCGGGGCAGGACGGGTCGAGGACCCGGATTTCGGACGAGACGTCACGAAGGAGATTCAGCAGCAGGAAGTTGCGCGTCCAACTCCAGGACTGCAGCGAGGTGCGGGCATCCGGCGTGAACAGGACGGACACGCGGCGGCTGCCGGCCAGGTAGTCCTCGAACGCCGCGGCCAGCAGCGATCCGGCCGGATAGGTGGTGCCGGCCAGGATCCAGTCCTGCTGCGGGCGGAACAGCAGCCACTCGCGGTGCGCGCTGACGTTGACGTCGGTGGGGACGTCGATCGCCACCCATTCCCCCTCGCGGAGCACCAGGTTGGTGCGGTTGAAGAAGTCGATGTAGTCCACGGCGAACGTGCGTTCAAAGCCGGGGGTGGAATCGTGGGCCACCACTGCCATCATGTGGTCTTCGGGGACCTCAAAGAGCCGGGGAGCGGACGCGAGGCTGGTGCCGCGCCTGAGGGTTACCGCGGTCCGGGCATAGGAGGACGCCGTCCTGGGCAGCCCTTCAGCCGTGGAGGCGACCAGCAGCGTGTCCGCGTCCAGCCATGACACGTTGCCCTTGGCAGTGGGTAGGTCGAAGCCGCCCCGCGCGGGGTCCACGAAGGAGCGGGTCTCGACGTCGAATTCGCGGTAGCGGTTGGCGTCGCCGCCGTCGGGGGAGAGCGCCAGGAGAGCCAGGCGGTAGGGGTCGCCGGCCGCCGGCCGGAGGAACGTGGCTCCGTGGAACACCCACTCCTCGCCTTCGGCGGCGGACAGCGCGTCCACGTCCAGCAGGACGTCCCACTCGGGGGAGGCAGTGCAGTAGCTTTCCCAGGTGGTCCGGCGCCACAGGCCCTTGGGGTTCTGCTGGTCCTTCCAGAAGTTGTAGTACCAGTCGCCGCGCTTACCCACCATGGCGATGCGGTCCGTGGAGTCGAGGACTTCCAGGATGCTGCCCTCAAGCGCCGCATAGTCCGCGTCCTCGAGCAGGTCCTCCGTGCGGGAGTTCTGCTCCTTGACCCATGCAAGCTGCTCTTCGCCGTAGATGTCCTCGAGCCACACGTTTTCGTCGATGGGCTCCGGCGCGGTGCCCGCAGGCGCGCTCCCGTGGCTGGCCCCGGAACCCGGAACGGACGCTGAATCAGCTGCAGTGGTGGTCATTCGCCCATCCAAACAACATCGGCGCCGGCGGGCAAGGCGTTCAGCTGGCAGCGGATAGTCTGGATGCCGTGGAAAATACGCAGAGCATCCGGGCCGCCATCATTGGTGCCGGCCCCCGCGGCACCAGCGTGCTGGAACGCCTGCTCGCGCACTCCGCCGCCCGCCGCGCCAATGACGGCGGGGCCCTCCGGCTCCACATCGACGTCGTGGATCCCTACCCGGCCGGGCCGGGGCATGTCTGGCAGCCGCAGCAGTCGCGGCTGTTCCTGATGAACACCCAGTCCTTCTACCCCACGCTCATTCCGGAGGACCCGTCGCTTCCGGCGCCGCTGGCAGGCACCTCGTTCGACAGGTGGCGGGAGCGGCAGCAGCGCAACCCACTGCCGTCCCTGACCGCGGACGAGCGCGCGGAACTCGCGGTGCTGCAATCCAATGACTTTCCCAGCCGCGCCCTGTACGGCAGGTACCTGCGCTCCACCCTGGAGGACCTGCTGGACAACGCGCCCGACGGCGTCACCGTCCAGTTCCACGAAACGTCCGCCTTGTCGGTGCGCCCCGCAGGGGACGGAACGTTCAACGTCGGCCTGGCCACCGGGGAGACGCTCCGCACCGGCTCCGTGGTGCTCGCGCTGGGCCACATCCCGTCCAGGCTCAATCCCGAACAGCGCGAGCTGCAGGCAGCGGCGGAGCAACTGGGACTGCAGTACCTGCCCCCGGCGGCACCCGCCGACGTGGACTGGTCCCGGATCCCTGCCGGCGAACCCGTCCTGGTCCGCGGCATGGGGTTGAACTTCTTCGACACGATGGTGCAGCTCACCGAGGGCCGCGGCGGAAAGTTCGTATCCGGCGGCGGACGGCTGGAGTATGAACCGTCAGGCCAGGAGCCGCTGATCATCGCGGCCTCCCGGCGCGGTACCCCGTACCGCGCCAAGGCGGCGCTGGAAGGCTACTATCCGGCGTCGGTCACCCTCCGCTACCTCACCGAGGCGGCGCTGGAGCGGTTCCGCAGGGCCGGCATCCGGCCCGGGTTCGACCACGACCTGTGGCCGCTGCTGCACCGCGACACCCTTTGGGCCTACTACTCCACGCTGGTCCGCTCGCAGCCCGCCGCCGTCCCGGACAGGGCTGCCTTCCTTGCCGCCCTCGAAGAAGCGCTGCACCCGCACGCGCATTCGGCGGCCAACTGGGAGGACAGCGTGGAGAGCGTGCTGGCAGTCCATGTGGGACCGCGGCACAGGCTGGACCTTCCCGCGCTCGCGGCACCCCTGGCAGGAAGGACGTTTGGTTCGCGGAGGGAACTCGACGCCGCCGTGGTGGAATACCTGCTGGACGATGCCCGCCGCTCAGCCCTGGGCGAGGACGACCCCGTCAAGATGGCCATCGGCGCCCTGCACCACGGGCGGGCCGTCCTCAAGACCGCAGTGGCCGACGGCGGCATCACCGAGGCGTCCTGGGTGGCCGGACTGCGTGGCTGGTTTGAGTCCTTCGTTGAGGGCCTTGCCAGCGGGCCCCCGGCCCTGCGCTCCGAGCAGCTGGCCGCGCTGGCCCGGGCCGGAATTGTCAGCTTTGTGGGCCCGGACCCGAAGTTCGGCGTTGACCGCAGGACCCGGATGTTCACCGCGTCCTCACCCTGGGTGGACGGTCCGCCAGCCGCCGCGCGCTCCATGGTGGAAGCCCTGGCCCCCGGCAACAGGGTCTCGGCCAACGACTCACCACTCCTCGGGCAGCTGCTGGGTGACGGCGCGGTCCGGCCCCGCCTGATGATGACCGCCGAGGGTGCGCCCGTCCAGTCCACCGGCCTGGACGTGGTGCCGCACCCGTACCGGCCGGTGGCGGCAAACGGCGCCGTCACTGAGGGCATCTATGTCCTGGGCCTTCAGCTCTCCTCCAACCAGTGGGGGACGGCCATCGCCGCCGAGGCTGCCCACCCCGGGTACCCGGTCTACCGGAGCGGCCAGCGGACCCTCCGCGACGCCGACGAGATAGCCGCCGCCATCCTCGGCCGCTGACCGCCGCCCCTCCCGGGAACCGCTGCCGTGTAACAAAAGGCGCTGCACCACGAGAAATATCCGGGACGGATTTCCCACCGGCAGGCCTGCCATGCAGCGCATGACTTGACGACGGCGGCACAGGCAGGTCCGCTTCATGGCCGTGATGGGTGCCAGGCCCCCGCACGTACCGGCCCCGTATGTCACCAGGCGTAGCGACGTGACCCTCCTTTACCCGGCACGGTGGCCCAACGTTGCCGCCGGTTAACCCCCGGGTAGGAGTGTTGCACCGTGCGTCCACGGCCTTCCCCGGGAGACGTTTTGGGGCCGATCATGACCCGGGAAAACCTGAAATTTCCTGCCGTTTCCCGCCGTGAAGGCCCCCCTTCTGCTTCGGATTCCGCTCTGTTCTAGTGGTTGCCACGAGCCAGCCGGCCCGGACCCAACCGACTGCAGAAAGACCCCCGATGAAAAACCGACTCCTGCCCGCAAGACGAATCACCGCCGCAGGCAAGGCAGCCGCAGTGGCCGCCGCCGCGGCACTGTCGCTGGTGCTGTCCGGGTGCGGCGGCAGCGCCACCGCGGAATCGGCGGGAAGCGGCGGCACCGAAGTGAAGACCGTCCGTTACCAGGGCTCACCCAACACCGTCTCCCTGCTGGAGGTGGCCGAGGACCTGGGGTACCTCGGCGACGTCAAGCTCCAGTGGGTCAGCAACACCACCAGCGGCCCGCAGAGCATCCAGTCCGTTGCCACGGACCAGACGGACATCGGCGGCGCATTCACCGGAGCGGTGATCAAGCTGATCGAAGCAGGCGCCCCCGTCCAGGCCGTCATCAACTACTACGGCGAGGACAAGGACACGTTCACCGGGTACTACGTGGAGGAAGGCAGCCCCATCACCAGCGCCCGCGACCTGATCGGCAAGAAGATCGCGGTGAACACCCTGGGCGCCCACCATGAGGCAGTCATCACCACGCACCTGAAGAACAGCGGACTGTCACCCGAGGAAATCAAGCAGGTCCAGCTGGTGGTGGTGCCGCCCAACGAAACCGAGGTGGCCCTGCGCAAGAAGCAGGTGGATGTGGGCACCCTGGGCGGGGTGCTCCAGGACCGGGCGCTCGCCGAGGGCGGCATCCGGGCCCTGTTTACCGACGTCGGGGTCATTGGGGGGCCGTTCGACGCCGGCCAGTACGTCCTGCGCAAGGACTTCCTGGCAAAGAACCCGGAGACCAGCCGCACGCTGGTGACCGGCGTGGCTAAGGCAATCGAGTGGGAACGCAACACACCCCGTGAACAGGTCATTGCCAAATTTGAGGAGATCATCGCCAAGCGCGGACGGAACGAAAGCACCGAGGTGCTCAAGTACTGGAAGAGCGTGGGAGTGGCCTCACCCGGCGGGCGCATCTCGGATAACGACTTCACCCGCTGGTCCGATTACCTGAAGTCCGCAGGGATCATCAGCGGCGGCCTGGACACGGCAAAGCTCTACACCAACGAATTCAACCAGTTGGAGACAACCGCTCCGGCTGCACAGTCCAAGGGATAACCATGACCTCCAAAATCAGCCTTCAACACGTCACCAAGGAGTTCGCCGTCCGGCAGGGAAGGAACAGCCGGGGCAGGAGAATCCGCAGCCAGCCGGAGGCCGCCGTCCTGACCGCCCTGGATGCCCTCAGCCTGGACGTGGCAGCCGGTGAATTCCTCACACTGGTGGGGCCCAGCGGTTCCGGCAAGACCACCCTCCTGGACCTGCTGGCCGGCCTGTCCCGTCCCACGTCCGGAAAAGTCCTGGTGGATGGAAAGGAAGTCACCGGGCCGGGCCAGGACCGCGCCGTCGTGTTCCAGCAGTACGCCCTCTTTCCCTGGCGGACTGCGTCAGCGAACGTCTCGATCGGCCTTGAGAACCGCGGGCTGTCCCGGAAGGACCGGGCGGCGACGGCAAGCAAGTACCTGGACCTGGTGGGCCTGGCCGGGTTCGAGGACCGGTATCCGCATGAACTGTCCGGCGGTATGAAGCAGCGCGTGGCCATTGCCAGGAGCCTCGCCTATGAGCCGGACGTCCTCCTGATGGACGAGCCCTTTGCGGCGCTGGACGCCCAGACCCGTGAGCAGCTTCAGGACGAGCTCCTGAGGATCTGGCAGGCGACGGGGAAAACCATCGTCTTCATCACGCACGGGATTGACGAGGCGGTATATCTCGGCCAGCGGGTGGCGGTGTTGAGCGCCAGGCCCGGCAGGCTCAAGGAAATCGTGGACATCAACATTCCGGACCGCGGGGGCGAGGCGGATCTCCGCTCCCACCCTGCGTTCGTGGAGCACCGCCACCAGGTATGGTCCCTGCTGCACGACGAAGTCCGGCTGGCCCAGGACTCGGGCCACCGCAAGATCCTCCCGGACGGAACGGCCCCCGATGAACACCCCCTCGAAGGGAACGCCGCCTGATGAGCACCGTCCTAAGCCGGCCCCCACAGGGGAGCGCCGCCGTCGAACCCGCACCGCATCCCGCCGAACTGCCGGCGGCCCCCTCCCATCCAGCCCGCAGTGAACGCCCGACGGCGGCACGAAGGTTGGGTGCCGCAGCGAACCTGGCCACACGCACGGCCTGGAAGTCGCTGGCAGTCCTGCTGTTCCTGGCGCTGTGGGAGTTTGGTCCCCAATACTTCGCGGGCCCGTCCACCCGAGTGTTCCTCCCGCCGCTGCACGAAGTCCTCGCGGCGGGGGCCAGGCTGGTGGAAACCGGGCAGCTGCGGAACCACCTGCAGGCCAGCCTCACCCGCTCCGTTTCCGGGTTCGGGATGGCGGTGGTGTCCGCCGTTGCCCTGGGGCTGCTGATCGCCTGGTACGGCTGGTTGAACTCGTTCCTGAACCCGCTTTTGGAACTCTTCCGCAACACCGCAACCCTCGCCCTGCTGCCGGTCTTCACGCTCCTGCTGGGCATCGGGGAGGAATCCAAGATCACCATCGTGGCCTACGCCGCGTTCTTCCCGGTGCTGCTCAATACGATCGCCGGTGTCCGCACGGTGGACCCGCTGCTGGTCCGCGCGGCCAGGTCCCTGGGGCTGAACAGCTTCCGGCTCTTCCAGAAAGTCATCCTTCCATCGGCGGTGCCCACCATCTTCACTGGGATCCGGATGGCCGGCACCTCCTCGATCCTGGTGCTGATTGCCGCGGAAATGGTGGGTGCAAAGGCCGGGCTCGGATACCTGATCGTCAATTCCCAGATGAGCTTCCTCATCCCGGACATGTACGCAGGCATCCTCACCGTCTCCGTGCTGGGCCTTCTCGTCAACATCCTGCTGGTGGCACTGGAACGCCACTTCTCCCGCTGGCGCACCGCCGTCGGCTCCGGCAACTGACCTTCCCCGTCCCAAACCCGACAACACTGACACTGAAAAGGACACCGACCATGACCACCATTACCGAAACCAGGCTCGAATTCACGAAGCTCGGGTCCCGTATCGGCGCCGAAATCCGTGGCCTGGACCTGGGCGCGGAGCTCAGCCCTGGCACAGTGGCCCAGATCCGCGAAGCCCTCAACGTCCATAAGGCCCTGGTGTTCCGGAAGGCGAACATCCGCACCGACGAGGACCAGGTCCGGTTCGCAAGCTACTTCGGCCCGCTCACCAAGGCGCACCCCACCGTTGCCTCCGTCGATGGCAAACCGGCCGTCCTGCCGGTGGACAGCGAAAACGGCAGCGCCAACAACTGGCACACCGATGTCACGTTCGTGGTGAACCCGCCGCAGGCATCAACGCTGCGCAGCATCACGCTGCCGGCGTACGGCGGTGAAACGCTCATCGCCTCCTCGGCGGGGGCTTACCGCGACCTGCCCGAGGAGCTGCGGAACTTCGCCGATACCCTCTGGGCCATCCACACCAACGACTACGACTACTCCGTTCCCAAGAACCTGGAACACGCGAATGCGGAGGAGCGGCGCAAGGAATTCACCAGGATCCACTTCGAAACCGCCCACCCCGTGGTCCGCGTCCACCCGCTGACCGGGGAGCGCGGGCTCTTCATCGGCGGCTTCGCGCAGCGGCTGCGGATCGTGGGGCTGT
Organism: Arthrobacter sp. K410C; assembly: GCF_059090105.1. NCBI lineage: Bacteria > Bacillati > Actinomycetota > Actinomycetes > Micrococcales > Micrococcaceae > Arthrobacter > Arthrobacter sp. K410C. Next base: position 5,500 of record NZ_JBNHFJ010000005.1, on the reverse strand, counting down.
CCAACACCGAGTCCAGGGACATCCTCCGCCTGCTGCAGGCCTACGTCACCCGGCCGGAAAACGTGGTCCGGGTGAACTGGGAACCTGGCCAGCTGGTGCTCTTCGACAACCGGATCACCCAGCACTACGCCCCGGACAACTACGATGGCCAGCCGCGGAAGCTGAACCGGGTGACCATTGCGGGGGATGTCCCGGTGGGCGTGGACGGCCGCAGCAGCACCGCAATCAGGGGGGATTCATCCACCTACTCGGAAACTGTGGTCCTCCCCTAGACCCCGGAGTTTTTGTCCAGATATGGCGGGATAACCTGCCCGGAAGTCACCATATCTGGACAAAAACTCCCAGCAGAATGCGCCCCACGTTCGGGTCCGGAAGTCCGGGACCAACGCGGGGCGCTTTCTTGTTTAGCCAGGCATCAGCCGCGCAGGCACTGCTGGTACTGGAGCCAGGTAATGCCGTAACGGATCCAGCCCAGGACGTCGTACCACTGGGCGGGTTTGGCCGGAGCGGTGCATACCGGCGGGACGGGACCTTCAGTGGCCACCTGCACGCCGACCTTCACCACGGTGCCGGACTCGGCGGCGGTCAGCACCAGGGTTCCGGTGCCGGCTGCCGCGCGTGCGGGGACGGCCAGGTTCACAGAAGCCGACCCGGAAGCGACCGGCACGGCGCCAAGGTCTGTCACCACACCGGCGGAATCGGTGAACACCACCGCCAGGGAGGTGTTGGCCGGGCTGCCCAGCGACGTCAGGTCCAGCTTGGAAACCGTCAGCGTGACGGGTTCGCCCGGCTTGACCTCTGCGGGAGTGCTGTTCGTGACGGCCACGGAGCGGCGGGCGAAGTCCGGCGATACCGGACTGCTCTCCTGCAGGTAGCTGATCCACGCGTCCCGGTCCACCAGCCCGGAGTCACGGGTGTTGGCGCCTTCGGTGAAGATCCGGAAGTTGTCCCCGCCGGTGGCCAGGAAGCTGAACGTGCCCACCCGGTAGGACTTCGCCGGGTCCAGCAGTTCCCCGTTGACCCGGACCGACGTGATGCGGTCACCGGCAGCGCGGGCGGCGTCGAAGGTGTAGTTCACGTTCTTCGACAGGCCCAGCTGGATGTAGGCGCGGCTGGGAACCGTGCCGTCCGCATTGGTCTGCCACTGCTGTTCCAGCAGCGTCTTGAACTGTGCACCGGTCAGGGACGTGGTCCAGAGGTTGTTCACGAACGGCAGCACCGCGTTGGCCTCGGCGTAGGTGATGGTGCCGTCCGGGGCGTAGTAGAGCTCGTTCCGCAGTCCGCCGGCGTTGACCACGCCGATTTCCGCGCCGCCCAGTTCGGCCGGCTGCAGGGAAGCAAGCAGCGAGTCGGCCACGAGGTTGCCGAGGGTGGACTCGCTCGAGCGGTCGTCCCGCTTTGGCGTACCAGTGGCGTCAGTCGTGAACGCCGTGGTGATGTCAGCGGTGACGGAACCGACCGGCTCGTTGCCGATCACGGCAGCGTCGGCCAGGGCTTTCTGGACTATGGCGTCGACGGCGGCGACCCGCGGGTAGGCGGCGATCAGGCCGGCGGCGGGATCGGTGGTCCGCTTGACGTTGCTGCCCTTGGACGCCGTCACCTCTCTCGTGGCGGTGTCCACTGTCAGCTGGATGTGGCCCACGTTCTCGCCGTAGTTGCCGGTCTGCACGATGGGACGGGTCTTGCCCTCGACGCCAGGAACGCGGGCGTCCCAGGCGTATTCCTTGTGCGTGTGGCCGGTGAAGATCGCATCCACGTCGGCGGACGTTTCGGTGACCAGCTTGGCGAAGGGGCCGCCCGCTGCCACTTCCTCCGCCAGGGTTGAACCTTCCAACACACCCGAGCCGGCGCCGTCGTGGTTTTCCACGATGATGACGTCGGCCAGGTTCTCCGCGGTGATCCTGGCGGCTGCCCGGTTGATGGCATCCACCGGGTCCCCGAACTCAAGGTCTGCGATGCCGGCCGGGGTCACCAGGGAGGGGACCTCCTGGGTGACGGTGCCGATGACGGCCACCTTGACGCCGTTCATGTCCAGCACGGTGAACTCCGGCAACACCGGCTCAGTGGTGCCCTTGCGGTAAACGTTGGCGCCAAGGTAGGGGAACTTCGCATTGGCGCCGCCGGCGATGACGCGGTCGCGCAGGTCCGTCCATCCGCCGTCGAACTCGTGGTTGCCCACGGCCGATGCCTGCAGTTCCAACGCGTTCAGCACGTCGATGGTGGGCTGGTCCTTCGCAACAGCGGAGGCGAACAGCGACGCACCGATGTTGTCGCCGGCGGAGAGGAACGCCGTGGCGCCAGGGGCGGCAGCGGCACGGAGCTTCTCGATGGTTCCGGCGAACTGGACGGTGTTGGCGTCGATCCTGCCGTGGAAGTCGTTGATCCCCAGGAAGTTCAGGTCAACGGTGGCAGGAGTGGAACCCAGGTCCAGGCCCACCACCACTGGATCGTGGTCGCTGGCACGGAACTGGTCCGGGGCGTAGTAGTTGGTGATGTTGTAGTTGTGGCGGCTGTATTCCAGGGCCACGGACTCCACCGAGTTGATGTTCCAGATGTCGGCCCCGGACACCACGGCATCGGCGGCGGGGGAAGCCAGGATGTGGTCCAGGGAGCCCACCATCCCGCCAAAGAGGTAGGAATGCTTGGCCGAGCCGTCGGCGTTCCGGGCTTTTTCGTCCTGGTTGACGTAGCCGGCGGACGTGAGGACGTTGATCGGGTCCTCCTTGGCGTAGGCGTTGAAATCACCGATCAGGAACACCTTGTCCGTGCCCTTGCTGCCCTGCAGGGACGCGGCAAAGTCCAGCAACGACTTGGCCTGGGCCGTGCGCGCCAGGTTTGAGGCGCCCTGGCCCTGGTCCGTGTCCTCCGGCGTTGCTGCCGAACCCTTGGACTTGAAATGGTTGGCGATGGCAATGAACTCGGTGCCGGCGGCACCGCCGGCGGGTTTGAACACCTGCGCCAGCGGCTTGCGGGCTGAGGCGAAGGCAACGGTGTCATTGTGAATGATGGACTCGCCCACCGGCTCGGCCGCGGCCTTCTTGAAGATGAAGGCGGTGCGGATCATGTCTTCGTCGCTCAGCGGCGGGGCATTGGCCGGCGAACGGACGTAATCCCAGACCCCGGGTGTGGCGACGTTCAGCGCGTCCACCAGCCGGGCCAGGGCGTCGTCGCGGTTTTTGCCGAACTGCGCGGAGTTCTCGATCTCCATCAGGGTGACTACGTCGGCGCCGGCCTTGGTGATGGCGGAAACGAGCTTGTCCTGCTGCCGCTGGAAGTTTTCCGGATTGGCTGCGCCGCGGGCGTTGCAGCCGCCCCGGACGGTGACGGGGTTCCCGTCGCGGTCCGTGTTGTAGGTGCAGCCGGTGAGCTGGTCGCCTGTTGTGGGGAAGTAGTTGAGGACGTTGAACGAGGCAATCTTCAGGTTGCCGCCCACCGGCCGGGGTGCCTCGGTGCGGGTGGCGCCGAACGTGGCCGGCTGGACCGTGGCCGCATTCGCGGGGGTCAGGTGGGTGAGCGGCTGGAACTTCCAGGCGTTGTTGGCGTAGCCCAGGACTACGTTCGTGGTGAACGTCGCCGGCGAACCCACCCGCACCGGATCGGTGCCCGTCAGATATGGCAGGGGCAGGGCCTTGTTGGCGCTGCTGCCGAGGAAGTTGGTGCTGGCGCCGTCGTCGAGCTTGATGCCCCGTGCGGCGTTTTCCTGGAAAACGGCGGCATGTTCGGCAGTGCCGTACGGAGCCACCGCGGTGGGCTGGACCAGGGGAGTGGTGCCGCCGGCCAGGCCGATCTCGCCGTACTGGTTCAGGCTGTAGTTGTCAGTGACCGTCAGCGGACCCTGGGGTGCCAGGAGCATTCCTTCCAGGGACTCGCGGAAGGCTTCGTTTGCGGGCAGGGTGAAGGCGGTGGGCTTCACCTCCGGGGCGGCCTCGGCCAGCTTGGTGAGCCCGGCGGCTGCGTCAACGTTGAGCTGCGTCATCCCGTAGTACTCAGCCACTGTGCCTGTCAGGCGGACGAAGTCGCCGGGCTGCACGGAACCCGCGGTGGCGGGGGAATAGACGAAGATCCCGTCCGATGCGGCGTGGTTGGTGGCCGTGAGGTCACCGCCGGTGCCGGCCGTCTGGATGTAGTAGCCGTTCAGGCCGCCGGTGGGGAACACGGCGGTGACCTTGCCCGTGGTGGTTACCGTGGCACCCGCCAGCGGGCTCTGGGTACCGGTGCCCTGGATTTCGGCAATGGTGGCCAGGGCAGGGTTTGGCGTGGGTTCCGGACCAGGTGCGGGATCCGAGTCCTGGGCTGCACCGCCAGAGGATGTGGGCGTGATGGTGGCGCTGAGGGCGAAGTCCGCGGCGTTGTTGTTGCTGTCCGCTCCGGCTGCCCTGTTCAGGCTTTTGACGTCGGTGTTGCCCGAGGGGGCGGTGGCAGCAAGCGTTTCAAAGGTGTTGGACGCGCCGTAGCCAAGGAGGTCGGCCACGCGGGCGGGCTCCACCTGGGAGCCGGTGGAAAGCGCGACGGCGGTGGGCTGCTTGGCGAGCACCACCGTTCCGGCGCTGCCGCTCGGGTTAAGGACACCTGCCACCAGGTCCGGGGCGGGGAGATCGGCGCCGTTGGAGCCGTTGCTGCCGCCCTGTACCAGGTAGTGCCCCTTGGCCGGGATGGACCCGGACAAGGCAGCCACGCCCGAAGGCGCAGATGTCCCGGTGGCGGAGCGGTACTGCAGGGACCAGCCGTCCAGCGAGACCGGGGCCTCTGATGTGTTGTACAGCTCCACGAACTTGTTCTTATAGGCAGCGCCGCTGCTGCCGCCGCTGAGGTAGGCCTCGTTGATGACAACGGGAGAGCCCCCGGCCGCGCCTGAGACCTCCGCGGCCGGATCGTGTGCAACGGCGGGAAGGGCTGCCAGGGGAGCTGCGATGAGCCCCGCGGACAAAGCTGTTCCCAGCGCCAGTTTCCAAGGTGTTTGATGCATCCGCTCTTACTTTCATAAGGATGTCCCCGGTAGGGGACCCGATGGGAAGTGTCCGGGTTGTACCAACGGACAAGTGGCCCGGACCCGGCTCCTGGTCAAGTGGGTATTTCCGGCACATCACAACAGAGCTGAATGAACGCCAAGTGGCTAGGGCGTGCATTCGGCGGGACGTCCCCCAGCGGAACGGACCGCCCACCGGCCTGGAGCCCCCGTAGCCTGGTTCCGGTGATGCTGCTGGTGGTTTATGGCCGGACCGTACCCCCACATGTGCCGGCCATCACCAAAGAATACCGGCCGGTAGCTTTGGTGGAAGGGCGCGGCGGCGGATTTGTCCAAAGAATTTACATGTCCTCCATCAAGCGCCACGGAAGCCGCAGGGAGTCCGGGCCGGCGGCGGTGGAGGGCAAAACCAAGGGCCCCTGCCGGCCAGCGGACTGTGAACTGCTCCCCGGGAGTTGGACTGAGAAATTCAGTTCCGACTCCCGGGGAGCAGTTTTATGCGTGCGTCTAGTTCGTTGTCTGAGGATCAGCGCG